>NZ_JALQCX010000032.1:0-107723 GCF_023241665.1 Pseudomonas morbosilactucae
CGCACCCCACAAGGCCAGACCGTTGCTGAAGATGGCTACGACCGCACTGGCTCCGCTACCGTCGCTGAAGATGGCTTCGACCGCACTGGCTCCGCTACCGTTGCTGAAGATGGCTTCGACCGCACCGGCTCCGCGACCGTCGCTGAAGATGGCTACGATCGCACCGGTTCCGCCAACCTCAGCTAATCCTTGTACGCGGCATCACAGCCCGGCTTCGGCCGGGCTTAGTCGTTTTTGGCAACCCACAAAAGCGCTCCGGTGCTGGAATTCAACGGGGCGCCGCTGCACTATTCCCCCTTCGCCCACCAGAGCCCAGACCATGCCTGACGATATTCATTTCTACGAACCATCCCAGGGCCACGGCCTGCCCCACGACCCGTTCAATGCCATCGTCGGCCCGCGCCCCATCGGCTGGATCTCCTCCCAGGACGCCGCCGGCCGCCTGAACCTGGCGCCCTACAGTTTCTTCAACGCCTTCAACTACATTCCGCCGATCATTGGTTTTTCCAGCGTCGGGCGCAAAGACAGCCTGAACAATATCGAGCAGACCGGGGAGTTCGTCTGGAACCTGGCGACCCGGCCCCTGGCCGAGCAGATGAACCAGAGTTGCGCGGCAGTGCCCGCCGAAGTCGACGAGTTCGAACTGGCCGGCTTGACGCCGGTGGCCTCGCGGGTGATTGCCGTGCCACGGGTTGGCGAGAGCCCGGTGTCTTTCGAATGCAAGGTCACCCAGATCATTCAACTGCAAACCGCAGACAAGGCCCTGGTGCCGAGTTGGCTGATCCTCGGCGAAGTGGTTGCCGTGCACATCGCCAAGTGGCTGCTCAAGGATGGGATTTACGACACCGCCGCGGCAGAACCGATTCTACGCGGCGGTGGGCCAGCGGATTACTTCCAACTAGGGCCGGAAGCGCTGTTCAAGATGCACCGCCCGGGCGCGGTCAGATAGTTTCCCAGCTCAATTCGCCGTCTTCGTTTACGTCGATCAATTGCGTCAGCTTCAGGGCAGCCGCTTGATCGGCGTCATCGGCGGTCTTGAATTTTTGATCATCCAGGACTTTATGAAAACGCGGAGCCCCCGATTCTCCCAGGGCTTTGACCGCGATGGCGGCGCTGTACCCGCCCTCTCCTGGAACCACGGCGGAAACCGCCTCGTATTGCGCGAACTCTTTACGTGCCATGTTGCAGGTCCTGGCCTATGGAAAAGTCGGCCATTCTAAACCTTCAACCGGCCAGTTGCTGCACCGGCGCCCGCTCCAGCAGCGCGTATTCGCCCTGGGCCTGGGCCGCGCAAACGTTGCTGAAGGTGTGAAAATCCAGGCTGTTGACCACCAGTTCCTGCACCAACTCGGTAAAGACCGCCAAGGCCGGCGAGTTGAAGTAAGCAGTCATCGCCTGCTGGCTGCTCCAGAAACCCGAGACCAGCCACAACTCTGCGTCGCACTGGGAATGCTGCAGGGCAAAGTGCAGGCAGCCGGGGCTTTGCCGCGAAGGCTCGATCAGGCCGCTCAAGCGTGCGCCCAACTCCGCTGAACGCCCGGCGCGGGCACGAACGAAGGCCAGATGACTGACCGGAATAGGCATGGACATGTGTGACCCTCCCAGGGTGATGTCGAGGCAGCCATGGGACGGGCTGCGACAGGGTCAACGATAAGGGCCGGGAGGTCGCCGTCGTTAGTCGATTCCTGCCGGGGGTTTGCCCAATCCTGCGACGATGCAAGCGGTTAGGTGCTCGGAAGCAGGGATGGCGTCACACGCTCCACACAAGTGTTTCAAGCAAGTGACAGGCTCTGGCAAGGTTCCATGCTGTTCATCGCCCGCACGCGCGGCAGGATCAGGCAAGTTTTACGCAGGAATCGCCTACCCTCCTCCCTTGCACAAATTTAAGCTGTGCCGATCCCACAACCCCCGGAGGGTGCCCCATGCCGTCACTCGAAACCCCGTTAGCGCCCCTGGACGAGGAGATGGAAAAACAACGTGCGGAGCTGGCTGGGATCATTCGCCGCAATACCTCCGAGGACGGTAGCTACGCCACCGCCATCGATACCTTGATGGTCTCGCGCCACAGCAGCTCCCATCAGTTCGCCCCGGTACTGGCCCAGCCAGCGTTGTGCATCATGGCCCAGGGCCGCAAGGAAGTGCGCCTGGCCGACGAGACCTTCAATTACGACCCGCTGAATTACCTCGTGGTGTCGGTCTCGGTGCCCCTCAGTGGCAAGGTGGTGATTGTCTCTCCGGAGGAGCCCATCCTAGCCCTGCGCCTGGACATCGATCCCGCGGAAATCACCGCACTGATCGCCGACGCCGGCCCCCTCGGCGTACCGAGTCGGCCCACCGGACGCGGCCTGTATGTGGAGCGGCTGGACCCGCCGATGCTCGACGCGGTGCTGCGCCTGGCGCGCTTGCTGGACACGCCCAAGGACATCGCCATGCTCGCTCCGCTGGTGCGACGCGAGATTCTGTATCGGCTGTTGCGCAGCCGCCAGGGCCATCGGTTGTATGAAATTGCCATCGCCAATAGCCAGAGCCACCGGGTCAGCCAGGCGATCAAATGGCTCAACGGCCATTTTGAACAACCGTTGCGCATCGACGACCTGGCCCGGGAAGTGAACCTCAGTGTCTCGACCCTGCACCACCGCTTCAAGGCGATGACCGCCATGAGCCCCCTGCAGTACCAGAAACAGCTGCGCCTGCAGGAAGCCCGGCGCCTGATGCTGGCCGAAGGGCTGGAGGCCTCGGCGGCAGGTTACCGGGTGGGCTATGAAAGCCCGTCGCAGTTCAGCCGTGAATACAGCCGGCTGTTCGGCGCGCCACCGTTGCGGGACATGGCGCGCCTGCGGATCAGTGTGTGAGCGGCCCATGGGGCCGCCCCGTACCTAGACCGCGCGGATCACGTGCTTGATCTCTTGAAACGCCTGTAAACCCCAGGGGCCCAGCTCGCGACCGATGCTGCTCTGTTTGTAGCCGCCCCAGGCGGTTTGCGGAAAGATCACCTGGGGCGAGTTGATCCACACCAAACCGGCCTGCAAGGCATTGGCGACCCGCTCGGCCCGCTCGCTGTCGCTGCTGACCACACTGGCCACCAGGCCGAACTCACTGTCATTGGCCAGGGCAATGGCTTCGGCTTCGCTGGCAAAACTGCGCACGCAGAGCACCGGGCCAAAGATTTCCTCGCACCACAGGGCGCTGTCCAACGGGACTTCGGTGAACACCGTCGGCCGCATAAAGAAGCCACGGGGCAATTCACTTGGGCGCTCGCCACCACAGACCAGTTTGGCCCCGGCACTCAGGCCGCGATCGATGTGCCCCAGGACGCGCTGATACTGCGCCTGATTGACCAGGGCGCCCATCTCCACCTCCGGGTCAAAAGGGTCGGCCACACGAATGGCCTCGGCCCGCTCTTTGAGGCGCGACAGAAACTCATCGGCCACGTCGTCGGCCACCAGTACCCGGCTGGTGGCCGAGCACATTTGCCCGGCATTGAAAAACCCGCCGCCACACGCCAGCTCCACCGCCAGCTCGAGGTCGGCATCGGCCAACACCAGCAGCGAAGACTTGCCCCCCAGCTCCAGGCTCACGCCTTTGACGCTTTCCGCTGCGCGCTGCATGACCTGCACCCCCACCGCGTTGCTGCCGGTAAAGGAGATTTTCGCCACCCGCGGGTCCGCCGCCAGCGGTGCGCCCACCGCCAGGCCAGTGCCACAAACCAGGTTGAACACGCCGTTGGGCAGACCGCTGTCGGCAATGATCGCGGCCAGTTCCAACTCAGGCAGCGGCGTCACTTCCGAAGGCTTGAGCACCACACTGCATCCGGCCGCCAGCGCCGGGGCGAGTTTCCAGGCCGTGGTGACCATGGGAAAGTTCCAGGGCACGATCAACCCAACCACGCCGCAGGGCTCGCGGCGCAGGCGTGCCTTGAAGTCCTCGCTGGGCAATGCCACGTCGCGGTCTTGCTGGGCCTCCAGACCTTCAGCCAGGCCCGCGTAATACTCAAATGTGGCGATCACATCGTCGACGTCGATGGACGCCTCGAACTGCGGCTTGCCGTTGTTGCTCGACTGCAAGTACATCAAGTGCTCACGGCGCGCGGCCACCCCTGCGGCAATCTTGCGCAGCACCGCGCCACGCTCGGCGGCCGGGGTATTGGACCAGCGAACGAAACCCGCCTGGGCTGCGTCGATGGCCTGCTCCAGCGCCTGCCGGTCACCCCCGCTGACAGTCGCCAAGGCTTCCTCGGTGGCCGGGTTGATCACCGCCAACAGCTCGCCACCGGCGCGCCACTGACCGTCGATGTACACCCCCTTCACGGTTGCTTCAGCGCTCATGCCTGCACCCCCTGCATCCAGTTGTTCTGGTCGATTTCAATCAGAGTCGGGCCATTGCGCTCCGCTGCTGCGGACAGGGCATTGCGCAGTTGAGCGACCGTGCCGACCGCCTCGGCCTCGCAGCCCAGGGCCTTGGCCAAGGCAATGAAGTCGGGGGTATAGATGTCCACGCCCACCGGTTCAATGGCGCGGTTGACCATGTACTTCTTGATCTCTTCATAGCCCTGGTTATTCCACAGCAGGACGATGATCGGCGTGCGCGCCTCGACCGCGCAGGCCAGCTCCGCCAGGGTGAATTGCAGGCCGCCGTCACCGATCAGGCACGCCACCGGCCGGCGGTTGCCGCGCTCGGAGCCACCGCCAAGCCAGGCACCGATCGCCGCCGGCAAGGCATAACCCAGGGTCCCGTAGCCGGTGGACGAGTTGAACCAGCGCCGCGGCTGCTGGGGGTTGAAGGTCAGGTTGCCGGTGTACACCGGCTGCGTGGAGTCGCCGACCAGTACCACTTCCGGCAAGGTCTGCACCACGGTGTCGAGAAACAGGGTCTGGGCCCGGGTCGGGGCGTCCCAGCCAAGCGCCAAGGCGTCGCGCAAAGCGGCGGCGCGGGCCTCGCCCCAGTCACTGCGGCGCTCGGCCAGAGGTTGTCGCTGCACCTGTGCCAACAGCGCCTGGGCAGCCACCTGGGCGTCGGCCACCAGGGCCACATGGGGCGGGTAGTTGCGCACCGTCTGGTCCGGGTCGATGTCGATACGCAGCAAGGTCCCGGGGATTTCAAAACCGCCGGCAAAGGTCACGTCGTAGTCGGTTTCCGCCAACTCCGTGCCGATGGCCAACACCACATCGGCCTCCGCCACCAGGGCCCGGGTCGCCACCAGGGATTGGGTAGAGCCGATCAACAAGGGGTGCTCGCCGGGCAACATGCCCTTGGCATTGATGGTCAGGGCCACCGGCGCTTGCAGGTACTCGGCCAATTGTGTCAGTTCGGCCGCCGCATCAATGGCGCCGCCACCGGCCAGGATCAACGGCCGCTGGGCCTGGCTCAGCCACTGGCTCATTTGCTCGATGGCTGCCGGCGCGGCACCGGCCCGGGCGATGTTCACTGGGCGACTGTCGAGCAAGTGATCAGCAGGCTGCACCAGCACGTCGAGGGGAATCTCGATGTGCACCGGGCGCGGCCGACCGGCCTGGAACAGGGCAAAGGCCCGGGCCAGTACGACGGGCAACTCGTCGGCGCACATCAGCGTATGGGAGAACGCCGCCACGCCACTGACCAGTGCGCTCTGGTTCGGCAACTCATGCAGCTTGCCACGCCCCCCTCCCAACTGGCTGCGGGACTGCACGCTGGAAATCACCAGCATCGGGATCGAATCGGCATAGGCCTGGCCCATGGCGGTGGTGATGTTGGTCATTCCAGGGCCGGTGATGATGAAGCACACCCCCGGTTTGCCGCGGGTGCGGGCGTAACCGTCGGCCATGAAACCCGCCCCCTGCTCGTGGCGGGGAGTGACATGCTTGATGCTGGAACCGGCCAGCCCACGGTACAGCTCGACGGTGTGCACCCCGGGAATGCCGAACACCTGCTCGACCCCGTAGCCTTCAAGTAACTTGACCAATACTTCGCCGCACGTCGCCATGTCATCGCCCTTCTTGTTCATTGGAATCAGGCCCCCGGACAGCGCGCAGCAGGCGCGTCAGAGGCACAGAGAGGGGCTTATTGGACGGCCGGCCGGTAGCGGGAACAATGGATAAAAAGTCATACTAGCCATGTCATTTCGTCATGCCTTGGCGGCCCCATGAAACGCCTTCCTCCCCTGCCCGCGCTGCACACATTTCTGATCACCGCCCAGTGCTGCAACTTCACCCGGGCCGCCGAGCAGTTGCACATCACCCAGGGCGCGGTGAGCCGACAGATCGCCGGCTTGGAGCAGCACCTGGGGTATGCCCTGTTCCAGCGCCAGGCCCGGGGCTTGAGCCTGACCGCGCAAGGTCGGGCCTGGTTGCCGCAGATCGAGAAAGTCTTCGCCTTGATCCACGAGACGGTGGAGACGGTCGGCGCGGGCCACGAAACCCTGCAACTCAAGGCCCCGACCTGCGTCATGCGCTGGCTGCTACCGCGCCTGTTGCAGTGGCAGAAGGAGCGCCCCGACGTACCGGTGCAACTGACCACCACGGTGCAGCACGGCGTTGATTTCGCCCGGGAGCCGTTCGACGCCGCGGTGATGTACGGCGCACCGCCACCCGCGCAGTGGGCCTCGCGTCATCTGTTCGACGAGCAATTGACCCCGGTCTGTTCCCAGCCCCTACTGGACGGCCCCATCGCCCTGAAGACCCCGGCCGACCTGCAACACCACCTGCTGCTGCACCCGACCCGGGACGAAGGGGACTGGAGCCGCTGGCTGCAAGCGGCGGGCACGCACGTGAACAACCTGGGCAAAGGGCAGCATTTCGAGACCTTGGACCTGGCCATGTCCATGGCTTCCCAAGGCACCGGGGTGGCGATCGGTGATTGGGCGTTGATTGGTGAAGACCTCAAGGCCGGGCGCCTGGTGATGCCGTTCGACCTGAAGGTGCCCACCGGCCAGGGTTATTACCTGGTGTACCCACGGCGGGGGGAGCCGGCGCCACGCCTGCAGGCACTGCTCGACTGGCTGGTGGAACAGGTACAGCAGCGCTGATCGCCGCCCTGCGCCATGTAAAACGCCGACGTACCCGCGACAACGGCATCAAGGCCGTGGTCGCCGGTACGCCGGCGTTGGTAGCGCTCGACTCAGTAGCCGACAGTGAAACGCTGGCGAACGTGTTTCGGGCTTTCCACTTCATCGATCAGGGCGATGGCGTAGTCGGCGAAGCTGATCCAGCTCTTGCCTTCGGTGCTGACCAACAGATCGTCCTGGCCCAGACGGAAGGTCCCGGTCCGCTCACCCTCGACAAACTCTGCGGAGGGCGAAAGAAAGGTCCAGTCCAACACCGGCTCCTGGCGCAAGGTCTCAAGGTAAACACCGCCGGCGCTGGCTTCAGCCCGGTAGGCGTCCGGGAAGCCCGGGCTGTCGATGACTTTGCCCCCGCCCGGCAACAGCAGCGAACCGGCACCGCCCACCACCAGCAGACGCTTGACCCCGGCCTGTTTCACCGGATCGATAATGGCGCGGGCGGGAATGGTGGAAAAATGCGCAGCGCTGATCACCACGTCATGACCGGCCACCGCCGCTTGCAGCGCAGCACTGTCGGTAACGTCAACATCCTTGGTCACCACCCCGGCACGCGCGCCGATCTTGGCGCTGTTACGGGCAATCGCGGTGACGCTGTGACCACGACGCAGGGCTTCTTCCAGCAGTTGGCTACCGGCACGGCCGGTGGCACCGATGATTGCAATCTTGCTCATGAACAACTCTCCCAAGGGGCTAGGTAAGGTGGCGGTTCAAGCGGTTTTCACCACTGCATTTCGCCTTTGGCAACCTTGGCGCTGAGCTCCAGGGAGCTTTCTTCGCCCAGGTCCGGGTAACGCTTTTTCATCGCGGCGATCAGCTCGGCGGAGTTCTTGGCCTTGGCGGTTTCCTCATCAAAGGCCTTGATGTAATCGGCGGTGAACTGCACAGCAGCCAGGGAGCGTTTGCTTTCTCCCAGGTAGTGGCCTGGAATCAGGGTTTTGGGGTTCAGGCCTTCGATGGTGCTCAGGGTCGCCAGCCAATCCTGATGGGATTGCGCGGTCTGGGTATCGGCCATCCACACGTGAATGTTCTCTGCGACCACCACACCGCCCACCACGGCCTTGATCGACGGGATCCAGACAAAGGTGCGATCCGGCTGCTTGCCGTCCAGGCCGATGATTTCCAGCTTCTGTCCTTCCAGGGTCAGGCTGTGGCCGTCCAGCACGCTGGGCACCAGGGTCTTGGCCGGGGCATCAGCTTCCATCTTCGGTCCCCAGAACGCGACTTTGCCGGCCACGGTGGCCTTGATGTGGTCGACGGTGGGCTGGGTGGCCACGACCTTGGCCTTGGGGAACGCCTGGGTCAGGGTGTCCAGGCCAAAGTAGTAGTCCGGGTCACCGTGGCTGATGTAGATGGTGGTCAGCTGCTTGCCACTGGCGCGGATTTTCTGCACCAGTTGCTCGGCCTGGGATTTGCCGAATTGAGCATCCACCAGAATGGCTTCTTTCTTGCCGCTGACCAGCACCGAGCTCACCGGAAAAATCGCTGCTGCTCCCGGGTTGTAGACATCCAGGGTCAGCGCCGGCTCCGCGGCGGCGGCATGGGCGACAAACCCCAGGGTAGCGGTGGCCAGTAACAGGCGTTTGAGGGAAGTGAGTCCGATCATGGGGCGCTCCAAATCTGTGGTCTTGGGTTGAGGTGCAAGGAGCTTAGTGGCCGCACAGGTTCCAAAAAATGCGATGCTTGAACATAGTTTGTTTCTGAAAGCGGGCAAATCATGGATCGTCTTCAAGCAATGCAGGTGTTTGTCAGCGTAGTGGAACTGGGCAGCCAATCGGCCGCAGCCGACCACCTGGATCTGTCACGCCCGGTGGTCTCGCGTTATCTGGCCGAGTTGGAAAATTGGGTCGGTGCGCGGTTGCTGCATCGCACCACGCGCAAACTCAGCCTGACGGCCGCGGGCACGGAAATCCTCCCGCGCTGCCGGCAGATGCTGGAGCTGTCGGGCGACCTGCAGGCGGCGGTCAGCGAACCGGACGAGGCGCCACGCGGGCTACTGCGCATCAGCGTCAGCACCTCATTCGGCCAATCCCAACTGGCGGATGCCATGGCCGCCTACGTCAAGCGCTTCCCCGGGGTCAGCGTTGACCTGCAAATGCTCGATCGCACGGTCAACCTGGTGGATGAACGCATCGACCTGGCGATCCGCACCAGCAATGACCTGGACCCGAACCTGATCGCCCGGCGCCTGACCGTGTGCCGCTCGGTGATCTGTGCCGCCCCGGCCTACCTCAAGGAACACCCGACACCGCAGCGGGTGGAAGACCTGAGCCAGCACAACTGCCTGACCCACTCCTACTTCGGCAAGAGCCTGTGGCACTTCGAACAGGACGGCGAACAGGTGTCGGTGCCGGTCCAGGGCAACATCAGCGCCAACGAAGCCAGCACCCTGCTGCGGGCGACCATGGCCGGCGCCGGCATCGCCATGCTGCCCAGCTACCAGGCCGGCGTGCACATTCACCAGGGTGAGTTGATCCGCCTGCTGCCTGGAGCCGAGCCCCGGCAAATGAACATGTACGCGGTGTATGCCTCGCGCAAGCACATGCCGACCGCCCTGCGCAGCATGCTGGACTTCCTGGTGCTGCGGTTTCCCGAGGAACCCGAGTGGGACAAGGGGTTGTAGGGCCTGAATCGACGTTTTTGCCTGGCGGCCATCAACCCGGTGAATGCCCGTTCAAACAGCGGACTTGGGGGCCTGGCAAGCCCTGAATGCTGACCTATGCTGATAACAGTGCCCCCCAAAACCACCGCGAGGGCATTCGTTCAGAGGTCCTGCCATGAACATCAAAACAAGAAGGTACCTGGCCATATTCGTGACCTGCGGCATCACCCTGGCGCTGTACGGCACCGCCGCCTACCGGGTCGAGCAAGCGCGCCAACTGCCCAGGAACTACGCCAGTTGCAACGTGGAGCAATGCCTCCCTCACAACGCCACGCTGAACACCCTGAGATAAGCCGGCAGCCTACTCGGCGGCGTCCTGGTCGCTTTTCAGGCGATCACGGAAGGCCTTGGGCGAGACCCCGACACGACGCCGGAACAGGCGGGTGAAGTTGGTAGGGTCGGAAAACCCCAGCGCGTCGGAAATTTCATAGATGGTCATGCCGGTGTAGGTCAGCAGGCGCTTGGCCTCCAGCAACTGCCGTTCGTGCATGATCTGCAACGCCGGCTGCCCCGCCAGCTCGCGGCAGGTGCCGTTGAGGTGGGAGACCGAGATCCCCAGTTTGTGGGCCAGGTCCTCGACTTTCACATGCTCGCGATAATGGGCTTCGACCAGTTGGATAAAGCCATTGAAATACTCCCGGGCCCGCTGCGGACGCTGGTTGGCACTGCGCCGCTGCAACGCCTGGCGGCTGACCCAGACCACGATCGTGCTGACCAGGGCATGCATCAGCATTTCGCGCGCGGGCTGATGCCCTTGGTACTCGTTCTGCAAATCTGAAAACAGCCGATTGAGGTAGGCGCTGTCGCCCCGAGCGGGGTAACTCTCGGACACCGCCAGGGCATTCACCGAGTGCCCCAGTTGCCCCTGCAGGTGGGCCACCAGCGGCGCCGCCAGGGTCACCACGAAGCCTTCGATGTCCTCGGAAAAACGAAAGCCATGCACCGACAGCGGCGGCAGGACCTGGATCGCCGACTCGCCCAGCACTGTGCGCTGGCTTTCCACTTGCAGCTCCGCCTGGCCCCGGTACACAAACAGCAACTGACACAGATCGGCATGGCGGTGGGGCTTGATTTCCCAGTGGTGCTCGCGGCTGCGCTTGGAAATGGTCTCGCAATGCAGCAGATCGGGCGTCGACCAGTCCAGGCTTTCGCCATAGAGCTTGAACACCGGAATGCTCGGAAGGGCAGGCTTGTTCATCACTGCAGTCCAGGCCTCTAAATGACGGGCGATAATCGCACCGATTGGCGAAATGAACAGGTATCGGCTCAGTTTTCCCCTTCAATTGACAGGGTCGCCCGTGAAAAATGCAAGCACTCGAAACATAAAAATAACCTTTCACCGAATCCATTCGCGTGAAGCTTGCGAGTCATAAAAACAATGAAAACCTTGAAAACTCAAGTCGCCATCATTGGCGCCGGCCCCTCGGGCCTGCTTCTCGGCCAACTCTTGGAGAAGGCCGGTATCGATACCCTGATCGTCGAACGCCAGAGCCCGGACTATGTCCTGAGCCGGATCCGTGCCGGGGTGTTGGAGCAGGGCATGGTCGATCTGTTGCGCCAGGCCGGAGTCAGCCAGCGCATGGACGCCGAAGGCCTGGTACACGACGGCTTCGAGCTGGCCTTGAACGGCCGCCAGGTAAAAATCGACCTGCATGCCCTGACCGGCCAGAACGTGATGATCTACGGCCAGACCGAAGTCACCCGGGACCTGATGCACGCCCGTGAAGCCATGGGCGCCACCACGCTCTACGAAGCCCGGGACGTGCGTCCCCATGACATGAAAACCTCCCAGCCTTACCTGACCTTTGAACATCAGGGCCAGCCCGTGCGTGTGGAGTGCGACTACATCGCCGGCTGCGACGGCTTCCACGGCATTGCCCGGCAGTCGATCCCTGCCGAGACCCTGAAGGTTTTCGAACGGGTGTACCCCTTTGGCTGGCTGGGCATTCTGGCCGACACGCCGCCGGTTCACGAGGAACTGGTGTACGCCCGCCACGAGCGCGGTTTCGCCCTGTGCAGCATGCGGTCCACCACCCGCACCCGGTATTACCTGCAGGTGCCGGCCGAGGAAAAGGTCGAGAACTGGTCCGATCAACGCTTCTGGGACGAGCTCAAGACCCGTCTGCCCCAGGCATTGGCCGAGCAATTGGTGACCGGCCCGTCGATCGAAAAAAGCATCGCGCCGCTGCGCAGTTTTGTGGTCGAACCCATGCAATACGGACGCATGTTCCTGGTCGGCGACGCTGCCCACATCGTTCCGCCCACCGGGGCCAAAGGTTTGAACCTGGCGGCCAGCGATGTCAGCACGCTGTTCAATATCCTGGTCAAGGTTTACCGCGAAGAGCGCACCGATCTGTTGGAGAAATACTCGGAAATCTGCCTGCGCCGAGTGTGGAAGGCCGAGCGCTTTTCCTGGTGGATGACTTCGATGCTGCATCAGTTTCCCGATGCCGACGCCTTCAGCCAGCGCATCAGCGAAGCGGAACTCGAGTACTTCGTCGGCTCTGAAGCCGGGCGCAAGACCATCGCAGAAAATTACGTCGGACTTCCTTACGAGGCTATCGAGTAGGAGCCTATCGAGTAAACTGGCGAGCATTCCCGCTCGCCTTGCCTCCTGCAGGTTCCTTTCGTGACCCACCTCCACACCCCCGGCCCTACCAAACCGGCCATTCGCAGCGTACTGATCGCCCTGATGCTGGCGATTTTTCTCGGTGCCCTGGACCAGACCATCGTCGCCGTCTCCATGCCGGCCATTTCCGCCCAGTTCAAGGATGTCAGCCTGCTGGCCTGGGTCATCTCCGGCTACATGGTGGCCATGACCGTGGCGGTGCCGATCTACGGCAAGCTGGGCGACCTCTATGGCCGGCGCAAACTGATGCTGTTCGGCATGGGCCTGTTCACCCTGGCCTCGTTGTTTTGTGGCCTGGCCCAGAGCATGGAACAACTGGTGCTGGCGCGGATCATCCAGGGCATCGGTGCCGGCGGGATGATTTCGGTCAGCCAGGCGATCATCGGCGACATCGTGGCGCCCCGGGAACGCGGGCGCTACCAGGGCTACTTCAGCAGCATGTACGCCGTGGCCAGCGTCGCCGGCCCAGTGCTGGGCGGCTACATGACCGAGTACCTGTCCTGGCGCTGGGTGTTTTTGATCAACCTGCCCCTGGGCCTGGGCGCCTGGTGGGTGGCCCATCGCACTCTGGTAGGCCTGCCCGTGCCGCAGCGTGTACCGATCATCGATTACCTGGGCACCGTGTTGCTGATCGTCGGCCTGAGTGCGCTGCTGCTGGGGATCACCCAGTTCGGCCAAGGCCACGCCTGGCACAGCCAGGAAGTCCTCGGCCTGCTGGCCTGCGCGGTGGCCGCATTGGCCGTGTTTGTCTGGCACGAACGGCGTGCCCGGGAGCCCCTGCTGCCCATGCACCTGTTCGCCAACCGCAATGCACTGCTGTGCTGGTGCACGATATTTTTCACCAGTTTCCAGGCCATCTCGTTGATCGTACTGATGCCCCTGCGCTTCCAGAGCGTCACCGGGGCCGGGGCCGACAGCGCCGCGCTGCACCTGCTGCCGCTGGCCATGGGCTTGCCCATCGGCGCCTACTGCGCCGGGCGCCTGACCTCGGTCACCGGGCGCTACAAACCGATGATCCTCGGCGGCGCCTTGCTGATGCCGGTGTCGATCCTCGGCATGGCCTTCGTACCGCCACAAGCCTTACTGCTCAGCAGCGCCTTCATGCTGCTGAGCGGGATCGCCGCCGGCATGCAGTTTCCGACCTCGTTGGTGGGCACCCAGAATTCGGTCGAGCAGCGCGATATCGGCGTGGCCACCAGCACCACCAACCTGTTCCGTTCCCTGGGCGGCGCGGTGGGGGTGGCGCTGATGTCAGCACTGTTGCTGGCGTTGCTGCAGGACTCAAGCCTGGCCCATCTGGGTGGGGCCTCGCTGCTGGTCGAAGGCGGTTCGGGCAATGCCCTGCTGGACGGGCTGAATGCGGCGCCCGGCCCGGCCCAGGATGCCTTGCGGGCAGAGCTGTTGCTGACCTTCCGGCATTTGCTGATGGTCAACGCGGCGGTGTCGTTGCTGGGCCTGGCAGCGGCCATCGCCATGCCCAACCGCGTGCTGCGTGGGCGGGAAGACAAGGCCGGTTGAACGGGCGAACCGGTAGCCGCTGAAACCTCAGCGGCTACCGCACCGGACTTACGGGCTGTAGTAACCCACCGCCACCAGGAAATGCCCGACCTTGCGCAGGTAGGCATGCTTGTCTTCGACCTTGCCGGTCACCGGGTTCTTCCAGCGGTACTCATATTCCCCCTGGGGCTGCCGGGCAATCAGCGCCAGGATCGGCTCGCCCACCGGCTTGCCTTCAGGGTCCTTGACCTTGCCGAAGTCCGTGTTGATCAGCCGCAGATTGGTGCCGTGGGCGACGTAACGCTGGGTATCGAGATCGACCACGAACACATACAGGTCATCCTGCAAGAAACCGCCCTTGAGGCTGTTGATCGCGGTGAGGGTGCCCTTCTCGTCACTGGCCAATTGGGTCGCCGCCTTGTCCAGCAGCGCCTTGGCCTGATCCGCCGAGGCCCGGGGCAGGTAATAACCCACCGCCAGGATCCGCTCGCCAACGCGCTGAAAGTACACGTGCTTGCGTTCGATCTTGCCGTCGCTCCAGTTCTGCCAACGGTACTCGGCCTGCTGGATGCCATTGCCCTCGGGAATTTTCAGCGCGTCCTTGAAGGCCTTCTGCAGGTCTGGCCCCAGCACTTCGGACACATCACGACCAATCAACGCGGAAGACGGCCCGCCGCTGGCCAGCATCACGCCCCGGGTGTCGACCACGAACACATAGCGGTCCTTATCGACAAACTCGCCCTGGCGGCTGAACACCGCAAAGGCCTTGTCGCCCTGGTCGTGGTAGTACGCCAGGGCCTTTTCCAGCAGCGCCCTGGCGGCCGTGCCTTCGTCCGCCGGCGCGGCGGCGTGGGCCTGGCCCAGGCACAGCAGCAGCCAACCCAACCACGTGATCTTCAGCAAAAGCCTCATTGCCCGCCCCTCATTTTTATAGGTGTCTGAAGAGCGTAGACGGCTGCGCAAGATGAGCGAACATTCAGCAAACACGGGGGCATAGAGCCTTCCCGCGGAGCTCGCGGGAAGGCTGGAGGGGCTCAGGGACGAGCGTCGAGTTGTTGTTGCAGGTTCTGGATCTGGCTTTGCAGGGTGTTGATGTTGCGGGTGACCTGGCCACGGAACGCATCGAACTCAGCGGTGCTGGCGCCATTCTGCGCAGCGGCGGCCGGACGATTGTCTTGCTCGCTCTTGAGCACAATCATGTCCTGCTCCAGGCGCTCGATGGCAGCGCTGGGGTTGCCCTGCTTCTTCAGGGTCGCCAGGTCGGCGCTCAGGCTCTTGAGCTGGGCATCGACTTTACTGCCATCGGTCTGGGCCCCCTTGAGTGCAGCCAGTTCCGTACCCAGGGCTTTGACCTGGGCCTGCAACTGAGCGTTGGCCGTCTGTTGCTCGGTGGTTTGCGCGCTCATTTGTGCCAGACGCTTGTCCAGGTCCGTCGCCTGCCCGGCCACGCCCTGCTGTTGCTTGCTCTGGTCCTGCAGTTTGCTTTCCAGCTGTTTGATCTGCAGCTTGAGCGCCTCGCTGTCACTGGTGACGTTGCTCTGGCTGGCCACCACCTTGCCGGAAATGTCCTGCAGGCGCCCGGCAGCCTCTTCACTGATACGGGCAAAGCTTTCCTGGGTCGCCACCAGTTGCTGCTCCATCAGCGAGATCTGCTGGAAGCTCCACCAGGCCAGGCCGGCAAAGGCAAACACCAGCGCCCCGACCAGCGCCCACAGTGGCCCGGTGCTCGGGCCTTTTACCTTGACCACCGGCGTACTGCGCGAATGCACCGTGGTGCGCTCGCGGGCCGCGGGGGTGGTGGGGAAATCGTCATCATCATGGGGGTCGGCGCGCAGGCTGGGTACATCATCGAAGTCGTCGTGGGCATCATTACGCATGGGGCAACCTTTCTGAACCGCGTGGTGACTGAGTGCGGCGAGTATAAACCGCTATTTCGCCGCACTCATCGACACTGCCGGGCAAACCCGGTTCAGTGTTTATTTTCAAAGCATGTCCTGGGCCTTCCACCAGGCACAAAATTCATCGAGGGCCGTCCACAGGCTGACCTTGGGCTCATAGTCCAGGTAGTGCCGGGCGCGGCTGATGTCCAGGGTGAAATTCTTGTTCATCACTTGCATGCCCAGGCGCGACAGGGTCGGCTCCGGGCGCCCGGGCCAGAGTTTGCAGAAGCCTTCGTTGAGCGCCGCAACACTGTAGGCCAGGCCATAAGAGCGGTAGCGGGTGACTTGCGGCACCTGCATCTGGCGCATCACGTAATTGATCACGTCCCACACCGGCACCGGCGCCCCGTTGCTGATGTTGTAGGCCTTGCCCAGGGCCGAGCCGGTGGCCAGCAGGCTGCTGAGCAGCGCCTCGTTGAGGTTCTGCACGCTGGTGAAGTCCACCTTGTTCAGGCCATTGCCGACAATCGCCAGGCGCCCCTTGCGCTGCATCTTCAACAGCCGCGGAAAAATGCTCATGTCCCCCGCGCCGGTAACAAAGCGCGGGCGCAGAGCCAGGGTTTCCAGGCCGAACTCCTGGGCACCGAAAACCTTCTGCTCGGCCAGGTACTTGGTGGCCGCATAGGGGTGCTTGAAGCGCTTGGGCACCTGCTCTTCGGTCAGGTCCAGGTGGTCACGGCCGTCAAAGTAGACCGACGACGAAGACAGGTGCACCAGGCGCCGAACCCGTTGCTTGAGGCAGGCTTCCACCACGTTTTCAGTGACCAGCACATTGCCTTGGTGAAAATCCTGATAACGCCCCCACAGGCCCACGGCACCGGCGCAATGCACCACCGCCTCGACGTCGCGGCACAGTTCGCGCACCAGATCGGCGTCGCCCAAATCCCCCTGGATAAACTCGGCGCCACGCCGCACCAGGTGCTCTACACCTTCGGCACGGCGACCGTTGACCCGGACTTGCAGGCCTTGCTCAAGGGCAAAGCGAGCAAAACGCCCGCCTATAAAGCCGCTTGCGCCGGTGACCAGAATTTTCATGAGTTCTCCTAGAAATGCAGTGACTCGCGCCAGGCTGAAGGCGCCAGGTCAAAACGACCCGCAGACTCTTCACCGGCTGCATGCAGCTTGACGCTTATGGCTGCCCCCAGGGCACCAACCATTGCGCCGAGCAACGGGCCAGGTGCTCGGTCAACAACCCCAGCAGTTGGCCGCCATTGCGCCAATGATGCCAGTACAGCGGCACATCGATCGGTTTATCCGGCAACAACTCCACCAGCCAGCCCCGTTCGAGTTGCTCGCGCACCTGCAATTCAGGCACCAGCCCCCAACCCAGGCCGGCTTCGGTCAAGCGAATAAAACCCTCGGACGACGGGCACAGGTGGTGCTCAAAACCGCCTTCGACTCCCAGCGAGGCCAGGTAACGGTGTTGCAGGAAATCGTCAGGACCGAATACCAGCGCCGGGGTGCGGGCCAGTTCTTCGGCGCGAACGCCATGGGGAAAATGCCGGGCGATAAATGCCGGGCTGGCCAGGGCCCGATAGCGCATGGCCCCCAGCAACTGGCTGCGACCGCCCGCCACCGGCCGCTCGCTGGCACAGACACAGGCCGCCACCTCGCCGGCACGCATGCGCTTGAGGCCCACGGTCTGGTCCTCCACCACCAGGTCCAGCAGCAGGTGATGCTCGGCACAGAAATCTCCCACCGCCGCCGCCCACCAGGTGGCCAGGCTGTCGGCGTTGAGGGCGATCCGCAGACGCTCCGGCAAGCCCTCTTCATCCAGGGCCGGCACCAGGCTTTGCAGGTCGCGCTCCAGCAGGCGCACCTGCTGCACGTGGTTGAGCAAGCGGCGACCGATTTCCGTTGGTGCTGGTGGCGTCGCACGTATCAACACCGGCTGGCCGATGCGGGCCTCAAGCAATTTGATCCGCTGGGAAATCGCCGACTGAGACAGGCCCAGCACTTGCGCGGCACGTTCAAAGCCAGCCTGTTCGACGACGGCGGCCAAGGCGGAGAGCAATTTATAGTCGAACATCAGTTTTCCTAATGAGCGATCAGCAATATTGGTTTTTCTTATACAGGCTGAGCCCGGAAAATAGCCAGCATGCCTCTTCGCTCAAGGACCTTTTTCATGACCGGTGAAACCTCCCTCGCCACCCTGTTGCGCAGCATGAGCCCGCACCTCAACGACGGCGACTACGTATTCTGCTCCATTGCCCAACGCAGCCAGCTTGGGGACTGCGACCCCCTGGGCAGCTTTCGCGAACAGGAAGGGCTGACGGTGATCCTTGAGCGCCAACAGGCTGAACGCCTGGGGCTGGGCTTCGATTACGTGGCGGCGTGGATCACCCTCACGGTGCATTCGGCCCTGGACGCGGTCGGCCTCACCGCCGCTTTCGCCAGTGCCCTGGGAGACGCTGGAATCAGCTGCAACGTGGTCGCGGGCTATTACCACGATCACCTGTTTGTCGGCCGGGCCGACGCACAGCGCGCCATGGACGTGCTGCACAAACTGGCAACCCAAGGGGAATAGGCGCATGTGGCAAAGCTATGTAAACGGACTCTTGGTGGCGGCCGGCCTGATCATGGCCATCGGCACCCAAAACGCCTTTGTCCTGGCGCAAAGCCTGCGCCGGGAGCATCACCTGCCGGTGGCAGCGCTGTGCGTCACCTGCGACGCCTTGCTGGTGGCTGCCGGGGTATTCGGCCTGGCCACCTTACTGGCGCAGAACCCGACCCTGCTGGCTGTGGCTCGCTGGGGCGGCTCGGCCTTCCTGATCTGGTACGGCACCCAGGCCCTGCGGCGCGCCTGCGCCCGGCAAAGCCTGGAGCAAGGGACCCAGCAGAAGGTGCGCTCATTGCGCGCGGTATTGCTCAGTGCCTTGGCGGTGACGCTGCTCAACCCTCACGTGTACCTGGACACGGTATTGCTGATCGGCTCCTTGGGCGCCCAACAGACTGAACCCGGTGCTTATGTGATGGGCGCCGCCAGCGCTTCCCTGCTGTGGTTTTTCACCCTGGCCCTCGGCGCGGCGTGGTTGGCACCCTGGTTGGCCCGGCCTGGCACTTGGCGGGTTCTCGACCTGTTGGTGGCGGTCATGATGTTCAGCGTCGCCTACCAACTCATCAGCGCTCCATGAGTTATTCCAAAAGGCTCTGGAACCTCTATCCCACACAGTTGTTGCGTGGTTAAGCCGCACCCCCGGTGCTATGATCCGGTCCCTGCGCCGCAAAGAGTACAAACTCCCCGGCGCTTGTTTGGCCGCCCGTGATCGGCCTTGCGCTCACCGCAACTGACCTGATTAGGAGAATCATCATGGCTTTCGAATTGCCGCCGCTGCCTTATGCACACGATGCCCTGCAGCCGCACATCTCCAAGGAAACCTTGGAATTCCACCACGACAAACACCACAACACCTACGTCGTGAACCTGAACAACCTGGTGCCAGGCACCGAGTTCGAAGGCAAGACCCTGGAAGAGATCGTCAAGTCTTCTTCGGGCGGCATCTTCAACAACGCCGCTCAGGTCTGGAACCACACCTTCTACTGGAACTGCCTGGCGCCAAACGCCGGCGGTCAACCAACCGGCGCGCTCGCTGAAGCAATCAACGCAGCCTTCGGTTCGTTCGACAAGTTCAAGGAAGAGTTCACCAAGACTTCCGTCGGCACCTTCGGTTCCGGTTGGGGCTGGCTGGTGAAAAAGGCTGACGGTTCCCTGGCCCTGGCCAGCACCATCGGCGCCGGCAACCCGCTGACCAGCGGCGACACCCCGCTGCTGACCTGCGACGTTTGGGAACACGCTTACTACATCGACTACCGCAACGTTCGCCCTAAATACGTCGAAGCGTTCTGGAACCTGGTCAACTGGAAATTCGTGGCTGAGCAGTTCGAAGGCAAGACCTTCGTCGCCTAAGCCCGTTTGCAGTGTAAAAAACCCGGCCTGTCCGGGTTTTTTTTCGCCTGTAGCCCAGCCGATTTCTTGCTCCGCCGCACTGGCGCGCTAACATCATTTTCGGGTAAAAGTTAAGCCCCAGCCCTCAAGTTACAGGGCTTGTTTACCGACACACTACCAGCAGGCGTAATTGTTCTTGATCGGAACACCCCAGCCAAGCCTGCCGGCGATAGACCCCGGCCATGATTGTCTCTTTACGGCCAAGACGGGAATGCCAATACTGATGGCACTTTGACGCTACGCGCACGGAACAAGGAATAGCCCTTTGAAGCTGGAACTCAAAAACAGCTTGTCGGTGAAGTTGCTCCGGGTTGTGCTGCTGTCGGCACTGATCGTGGGCGTGGTCCTGAGCTGCGCACAGATCGTTTTCGATGCTTATAAGACTCGGCAGGCAGTGGCCAACGATGCCCAGCGCATCCTCGATATGTTTCGCGACCCCTCGACACAGGCCGTCTACAGCCTGGACCGCGAGATGGGCATGCAAGTCATTGAAGGCCTGTTCCAGGACGACGCCGTGCGCATGGCGTCCATCGGTCATCCCAACGAAACCATGCTCGCGGAGAAAAGCCGCGACCTGCAGAACTCCCCCAGCCGCTGGCTGACCGACCTGATTCTTGGCCAAGAACGCACCTTCACCACCCAGTTGGTCGGCCGTGGCCCCTACAGCGAGTACTACGGCGACCTGAGCATCACCCTCGACACCGCCACTTACGGCCAGGGCTTTATCGTCAACTCGGTGATCATTTTCATCTCGGGTGTGCTGCGCGCCCTGGCCATGGGCCTGGTGCTGTACCTGGTCTATCACTGGTTGCTGACCAAACCGCTGTCGCGAATCATCGAGCACCTGACCGACATCAACCCCGACCGTCCCAGCGAACACCAGATTCCTTTGCTCAAGGGCCATGAAAAAAACGAACTGGGGCTCTGGATCAACACCGCCAACCAGTTGCTGGCCTCCATCGAGCGCAACACCCACCTGCGCCACGAAGCGGAAAACAGCCTGCTGCGCATGGCCCAGTACGACTTCCTCACCGGCTTGCCAAACCGCCAGCAATTGCAGCAACAGCTGGACAAGATCCTGGTGGACGCCGGCCGCCTGCAACGCCGAGTAGCGGTGCTCTGTGTGGGCCTGGACGACTTCAAGGGCATCAACGAACAGTTCAGCTACCAGACCGGCGACCAACTGCTGCTGGCCCTGGCCGACCGCCTGCGTGCCCACAGCGGCCGCCTCGGTGCACTGGCCCGCCTGGGGGGCGACCAGTTCGCCCTGGTCCAGGCCGACATTGAACAACCCTACGAAGCAGCGGAACTGGCGCAGAGCATTCTCGACGACTTGGAGGCGGCGTTCGCCCTCGATCACCAACAGATCCGCCTGCGCGCCACCATCGGCATCACCTTGTTCCCGGAAGACGGCGACAGCACCGAAAAGCTGCTGCAGAAAGCCGAACAGACCATGACCCTGGCCAAGACCCGTTCGCGCAATCGCTATCAGTTCTACATCGCTAGCGTGGACAGCGAAATGCGCCGCCGCCGCGAGCTGGAGAAGGACCTGCGCGACGCCCTGGCCAAGGAGCAGTTCTACCTGGTCTATCAACCGCAGATCAGCTACCGCGATCACCGGGTGGTGGGCGTCGAAGCGCTGATCCGCTGGCAGCACCCGGAACACGGCCTGGTGCCACCGGATCTGTTCATTCCCCTGGCCGAACAGAACGGCACCATCATCGCCATCGGCGAGTGGGTGCTGGACCAGGCCTGCCGCCAGCTGCGCGAATGGCATGACCTGGGCTTCAGCGACCTGCGCATGGCGGTCAACCTGTCCACCGTGCAACTGCACCACGCCGAACTGCCGCGGGTGGTCAACAACCTGATGCAGATGTACCGCCTACCGCCCCGCAGCCTGGAACTGGAAGTCACCGAAACCGGCCTGATGGACGACATCAGCACGGCCGCCCAGCACCTGCTCAGCCTGCGTCGCTCCGGGGCGCTGATTGCTATCGATGACTTCGGCACCGGCTATTCATCCCTGAGTTACCTCAAGAGCCTGCCCCTGGACAAAATCAAGATCGACAAGAGTTTCGTCCAGGACCTGCTGGACGATGATGACGATGCGACCATCGTCCGGGCCATCATCCAATTGGGCAAAAGCCTGGGCATGCAGGTCATCGCCGAAGGCGTGGAAACCGCCGAGCAAGAGGCCTACATCATCTCCGAGGGCTGCCACGAGGGTCAGGGCTACCACTACAGTAAACCCCTGCCGGCACGTGAGTTGAGCGCCTACCTGAAACACGCCCAGCGCAGCAACGCGGCGATCCTCTGAAGCTGCCTCGGCACCGGCCCCACTGACCCAGCGCAATCAACCTGTGAATAAGAAATATTTACAGGTACAACCCTTTACACCTAATGCAAATCTTTCGCATTATGTTGCAGTTTTGCGCGCCCCCGCGCCCGTCTACCCCTCTCGAAGCAGGATGTTCGCCATGATTCGTATGCCTCTGGCTACCGCCAGTCTGTTGGCCATCGCTATTTCCCTCGCCGGTTGCG
The DNA here is from genome assembly GCF_023241665.1 of Pseudomonas morbosilactucae. Classification (NCBI taxonomy): domain Bacteria; kingdom Pseudomonadati; phylum Pseudomonadota; class Gammaproteobacteria; order Pseudomonadales; family Pseudomonadaceae; genus Pseudomonas; species Pseudomonas morbosilactucae. The sequence goes on from NZ_JALQCX010000032.1 coordinate 22,249, forward strand.
GCGAAGGCAAAGACAAGGCTGCCGCACCGCAAGCGCCAACCGCAGCTGCCAGCACGGCTGCTCCTGCGGCGGCTGCCAACGCCGGCAAAGTCGACGAAGCCGCCGCCAAGGCCGTGGTCGCGCATTACGCCGACATGGTCTTCGCCGTCTACAGCGATGCCGAATCCACTGCGAAAACCCTGCAAACCGCAGTCGACGCCTTCCTTGCCAAGCCCAATGACGAAACCCTGAAAGCCGCCAAGGCGCCTGGGTCGCTGCACGCGTGCCTTACCTGCAGAGCGAAGTGTTCCGTTTCGGCAACACCATCATTGATGACTGGGAAGGTCAGGTGAACGCCTGGCCGCTGGACGAAGGCCTGATCGACTACGTCGACAAGTCCTACGAACACGCCCTGGGCAACCCGGGTGCCACCGCCAACATCATCGCCAACACTGAAGTCCAGGTCGGTGAAGACAAGGTCGACGTCAAAGACATCACCCCGGAAAAACTCGCCAGCCTCAATGAGCTGGGCGGTTCCGAGGCCAACGTCGCCACCGGCTACCACGCCATCGAATTCCTGCTCTGGGGCCAAGACCTCAACGGCACCGGCCCAGGTGCCGGCGCTCGTCCTGCGTCCGACTACCTGGAAGGCGCCGGCGCTACCGGTGGCCACAACGAACGTCGTCGTGCCTACCTGAAAGCCGTGACCCAACTGCTGGTCACCGACCTGGAAGAAATGGTCGGCAACTGGAAGCCCAACGTGGCTGACAACTACCGCGCCACCCTGGAAGCCGAACCGGCTGAAACCGGCTTGCGCAAAATGCTCTTCGGCATGGGCAGCCTCTCCCTGGGCGAACTGGCGGGCGAGCGGATGAAAGTATCCCTGGAAGCCAACTCGCCGGAAGACGAGCAGGACTGCTTCAGCGACAACACCCACAACTCGCACTTCTACGACGCCAAGGGCGTGCGTAACGTCTACCTGGGCGAATACACCCGCGTCGACGGCACCAAGCTGACCGGCGCCAGCCTGTCGTCCCTGGTGGCCAAGGCCGACCCGGCCGCCGACGCGGCCCTCAAGGCCGATCTGGAAGCCACCGAAGCCAAGATCCAGGTCATGGTCGATCACGCCAACAAGGGTGAGCACTACGACCAGTTGATCGCCGCCGGCAACACCGCAGGCAACCAGATCGTGCGCGACGCCATCGCCTCCCTGGTGAAGCAGACCGGCTCGATCGAGCAGGCTGCCGGCAAGCTGGGCATCAGCGACCTGAACCCGGACAACGCCGATCACGAATTCTGATCGCTGCGTCTGTGTAAAAAGGCGGCCTGATGGCCGCCTTTTTTATTTGCCCTGCATCAAACCAAACGATAATTCCTCTTATTCAATCCCCCCTGCCCTGTTAGACTTTGCGCCCTTGTTTTGCTCGTCTTGCAGGATGTCCGATGCCCCCGCTGCTGCTTCGCTGCACCGCACTCTTCATGGCCCTGGGCCTGAGTGCCTGCGATGATGCCCCGCGCTTTACCCAGGCCGAACCGGGTGAAGCCCGCTCGGGCGGTGCAGCGACCGTGCGCAAGACCGACCAGAATGCTTATTCCCTGCCTTCCGCCAACCTGTCGCCGACCCGGCGCCTGGACTTCAGCGTGGGTAACAGCTTCTTCCGCAGCCCCTGGGTGATCGCCCCGTCCACCACCACCGCGCGCGATGGCCTGGGCCCGTTGTTCAACACCAATGCCTGCCAGAACTGCCATGTCAAAGACGGCCGCGGCCATCCGCCGGCACCGGATGCGGAAAACGCCGTGTCGATGCTGGTGCGCCTGTCGATCCCCGATGCCCCGCAATACGCCAAGGTCATCGAGCAGATGGGCGTAGTCCCGGAACCGGTCTACGGCGGGCAGCTGCAGGACATGGCCGTGCCCGGCGTGGCCCCGGAAGGCAAGGTGCGGGTCGACTATGAGCCGCTGCCCGTGCGTTTCAAGGACGGCACCCTGGTGGAGTTGCGCAAACCGCGGCTGCAGATCACCCAACTGGGCTACGGACCGATGCACCCCGAGACGCAATTCTCTGCCAGGGTGGCGCCGCCGATGATCGGCCTGGGGTTGCTGGAAGCCATTCCCGAGGCGGCGATCCTGGCCAATGCCGCCGAGCAGGGCAAAGCCAAAAATGGCATTGCCGGCCGGCCGAACTGGGTCTGGGACGATGCCCAAGCCAAAACCGTTCTCGGGCGTTTTGGCTGGAAAGCCGGGCAACCCAACCTCAATCAACAAAATGTTCACGCGTTCTCTGGTGATATGGGCCTGACCACCGGCCTGAGACCCTTTGATGATTGCACCGACACCCAGACCGCCTGTAAGCAGGCCCCCAATGGCAACGGCCCGGACGGCGAACCGGAAGTCAGCGAGAACATCCTGCGCCTGGTGCTGTTCTACACCCGTAACCTGGCCGTTCCCGCTCGCCGCGACGTGGGCGCCGAGCAGGTCCTGGCCGGCAAGAATCTGTTCTACCAGGCCGGCTGCCAATCCTGTCACACGCCACAATTCACCACCGCGGCCGATGCTGCGGAACCTGAACTGGCCAATCAAGTGATTCGCCCTTACAGCGACCTGCTGTTGCATGACATGGGCGAAGGACTGGCCGACCACCGCAGCGAATTCAAGGCCGGCGGCCGCGACTGGCGCACCCCGCCGTTGTGGGGCATCGGCCTGAGCGAAACGGTCAGTGGCCACAGCCAGTTCCTGCATGACGGCCGCGCCCGCAACCTACTCGAAGCCGTGCTCTGGCACGGTGGCGAAGCCCAAGCGGCGCAGCAACAGGTATTAACCTTCAATGCCCAACAGCGCGCCGCGTTGCTGGCATTCCTGAATTCTCTATAAACGCCTTCTCTAAAAGAAACGGGAGCCCGAACATGTTCCGCCCCAAACTGCTCTTCACCAGCCTTGCCGCCATCGCCTTGGGCGCCTGCTCACCCCAGGACCCACAAGCCGTGACGTCTGCCGCCATCGCCAAACAAGTGATCCTGCCGACGTACAGCCGCTGGGTCGACGCCGACCGCCAACTGGCCATCAGCGCCCTGGCGTTCTGCGAAGGCAAAGAGAACCTGGACACCGCCCGTGCCGACTTCCTCCACGCGCAAAAAGCCTGGGCTGAGTTGCAGCCGCTGTTGATCGGCCCGCTGGCCGAGGGCAACCGCGCTTGGCAGGTGCAGTTCTGGCCGGACAAAAAGAACCTGGTGGGCCGTCAGGTCGAACAGCTGGTCACCGCCAGCCCGCAGATCGACGCCGCTGCCCTGGCCAAGTCCAGTGTTGTGGTGCAGGGCCTCTCGGCCTACGAATACATTCTGTTCGACGCCAAGGTCGACATGGCTAACAGCGAGCAGAAAGCCCGTTATTGCCCCCTGCTGACCGCCATTGGCGAACGTCAGAAGCAACTGGCCGAGGAAATCCTCTCCAGCTGGAACACCAACGACGGCATGCTGGCGCAGATGAGCAAGTTCCCCAACCAGCGCTACGCCGACTCCCACGAAGCGATTGCCGACCTGCTGCGGGTCCAGGTCACCGCCCTGGACACCCTGAAGAAAAAGCTCGGCACCCCGATGGGTCGCCAGAGCAAGGGCATTCCCCAGCCATTCCAAGCCGATGCCTGGCGCAGCCAGTCGTCCCTGCAGAGCCTGGAAGCCAGCCTCAGCGCGGCGCAAACCGTCTGGGCTGGGGTCGACAACAAAGGCCTGCGCGGCCTGTTGCCGGCTGAGCAGAAGCCGTTGGCGGAGAAGATCGACGCCGCCTATGCCGCGTCCCTCAAGCTGTTCGCCAGCAGCCAGCGCTCCCTGAGTGAAATGCTCAACGACGACGCCGGGCGCCAGCAACTCAATGACCTCTACGACAGCCTCAACGTGGTCCATCGCCTGCATGAAGGCGAGCTGGCCAAGGCGCTGGGCATTCAACTGGGCTTCAACGCCAACGACGGTGACTGATGATGCTGCGACGCCAGGCTTTAGCACTGGGCAGCCTGCTGCTCAGCGCCGTGACCTTGGGTGGCTGGACGCTGTTCAAGCAAAAGGACAAGCCGCCGGTACTGCTGTCGGCCAGGGATGATGGGGACGGCAAGCATTACGCCGTCGGTTATCAACTGGACGGCAAACAGCTATTTGCCACCCAGGTCGGCCAACGTTGCCACGACATCATCAACCACCCGAGCTTGCCGATTGCCTTGTTCGTCGCCCGCCGCCCGGGCACCGAAAGCTACCTGATCGACCTGCGTGACGGCCGCTTGCTGCAAACCCTGGTGTCCCGACCCAACCGGCACTTCTACGGGCATGCGGTGATCCACAAGAGCGGCGACTGGCTGTACGCCACCGAGAACGACACCTTGGATCCCGGCCGTGGCCTGCTCGGGGTGTACCGGTTCGAAGGCGAGCGCCTGGTGCATGACAGCGAGATCTCGACCCACGGCATCGGGCCCCACCAGGTGTCGTGGATGCCCGACGGCGAGACCCTGGTGGTGGCCAACGGCGGTATCCGTACCGAAGCCGAAAGCCGGGTAGAGATGAACCTCAACGCTATGGAGCCGAGCCTGGTGCTGATGCAGCGCGACGGCACCCTGCTGAGCAAGGAAACCCTGGCCCAGCAGATGAACAGCGTGCGCCACATGGGCATTGCCAGCGACGGCACCATCGTCACCGGCCAGCAGTTCATGGGCGCCGCCCATGAGCCCTCCGAGTTGCTGGCCATCAAACGCCCCGGCCAGCCCTTCGTGGCCTTTCCGGTGGCCGAGCATCAGCTACAAGCCATGGGGCACTACACCGCCAGTGTCGCGGTGCACAGCAAACTGCGCCTGGTGGCCCTGACGGCTCCCCGGGGCAACCGCTTTTTCATCTGGGACCTGGACAGCGGCGAGGTGCGCCTGGACGCCCCTCTGCCCGACTGTGCGGGCGTTGGCGCGGTGGCCGATGGCTTCGTAGTGACCTCCGGGCAAGGGCGTTGCCGCTTCTACGACTGCCGCCAGAAACAGCTTGTAGCAAAACCCCTGGACCTGCCCGCAGGCCTTTGGGACAACCATCTGCATTTGATCTAGAGTCGCGCCCTTCGCCGCGCTGGCGAAGGGCGTACGGATGGCCGGATAGCCATCTGGAACAGCCCTGCAAGTCGGAGTAATGTTCCCGGCTACCACGCTTGTCTTTCCCGGCTTTTTCTCCAAGGAAACGGAATATGCTGCGTCGCCGCATGCTGATCATGTTGGGCATTGTCTTGTTGGTCGTGCTGTTGCTGGCCGGCTACAAGGCGTTCTCCATCTACCAGATGGTCCAGATGTTCTCGGTGCCCAAGCCGCCGATCAGCGTTGCCGTGGCGACGGCCAACGAGCAGCCCTGGCAGGAACGCCTGCCCAGTGTCGGCACCCTCAAGGCCCTGCAAGGGGTCAACCTCAGCCTGGAAGTGGCTGGCACGGTGAAGGACCTGCAGTTCCAGTCCGGGCAGAAGGTCAAGGCCGGGCAACCTTTGCTGCAACTGGACAACGCCGTGGAAAGCGCCCTGCTGGAAACGGCCCAGGCCGACCTCGGCCTGGCCCAGCTGGACTATGGGCGCGGCAGCCAACTGGTGGGTAGCCAGGCCATTTCCAAAGGCGAGTTCGACCGACTCTCGGCGCAACTGCAAAAGAACAAGGCCACGGTCAACCAACTCAAGGCGTCCTTGGCCAAGAAGCGCATCCTCGCGCCCTTCAGCGGCACCATCGGCATTCGCCAGGTGGACGTCGGCGACTACCTGGCCAGCGGCACGGTGGTCGCCACCCTGCAGGACCTGAGCAGCCTTTACCTGGACTTCTACGTACCGGAACAATCGGTGCCCGCCATCAGCCTCGGCCAGGCCGTACAGATCAGCGTCTCCGCCTACCCGGGCGAGCATTTCACCGGCAACATCAGCGCGATCAACCCCAAGGTCGAGAGCACCACCCGCAACGTGCTGGTTCGCGCCACCCTGGCCAACCCCGACAGCAAGCTGCTGCCAGGCATGTTCGCCGACTTGCAAGTGCTGCTGGCCAACCCCAAGAACCGCGTGGTGCTGCCGGAAAGCACCATCACCTACACCCTCTATGGCAACTCGGTGTATGTGGTGGCGCAGAAGAAGGCCGCTGACGGCAGCCTGGAGAAGGACGACAAGGGCCAGCCGATCCTGATCGCCGAACGGCGCTTCGTCGACACCGGCGAACGCCGCAGCGGCCTGGTGCTGATCAACAAGGGCGTGGCTCAGGGCGAGCAAGTGGTCAGCGCCGGCCAGATCAAACTGGACAATGGCGCACACATCGCCATCAGCCCGGACAAATTGCTGCCAGCCCCACAGAACAGCCCGCCTCGCGCTGACTGATCAAGGAACCCCCATGGCCTTTACCGATCCGTTCATCCGCCGCCCGGTGCTCGCTACCGTGGTCAGCCTGTTGATTGTCCTGCTGGGCTTCCAGGCCTGGAGCAAGCTGCCGCTGCGCCAGTACCCGCAAATGGAAAACGCCCTGATCACGGTGACCACCGCCTACCCCGGGGCCAACGCCGAGACCATCCAGGGCTACATCACCCAACCCATGCAGCAGAGCCTGGCCAGCGCCGAAGGCATCGACTACATGACCTCGGTCAGCCGGCAAAACTTCTCGGTGATTTCGATCTACGCACGGATCGGCTCCAACAGCGACCGGCTGTTCACCGAATTGCTGGCCAAGGCCAACGAGGTCAAGAACCAGTTGCCCCAGCAAGCCGAAGACCCGGTGCTGAGCAAAGAAGCCGCAGACGCCTCGGCGCTGATGTACATCAGTTTCTACAGCCAGGAATTGAACAACCCGCAGATCACCGACTACCTGTCACGGGTCATCCAGCCCAAGCTGGCCACCCTGCCCGGCATGGCCGAGGCGGAGATCCTCGGCAACCAGGTATTCGCCATGCGCCTCTGGCTGGATCCGGTCAAGCTCGCCGGCTTCGGTCTCAGTGCCAGCGACGTGACCAACGCGGTGCGCCAGTACAACTTCCTCTCGGCCGCCGGCGAGGTGAAGGGCGAATACGTGGTCACCAGCATCAACGCCAACACCGAACTCAAGTCGGCCGAAGCCTTTGCCGCCATTCCAGTGAAGGTCGAGGGTGACAGCAGGGTTCTGCTCAGTGACGTGGCGCGGGTGGAAATGGGCGCCGAAAGCTACAACGCCATCAGCTCCTTTGGCGGTATCCCTTCGGTGTACATCGGGATCAAGGCGACCCCGGGCGCCAACCCGCTGGACGTGATCAAGGAAGTGCGCAAGATCATGCCGCAGCTGGAAGCCCAGTTGCCGCCCAACCTCAAATCGGAAATCGCCTACGACGCCACCCTGTTTATCCAGGCCTCCATCGACGAAGTGGTCAAGACCCTGTTCGAAGCGGTGTTGATCGTCATCGTCGTGGTTTTCCTGTTCCTCGGCGCCCTGCGCTCGGTGGTGATCCCAGTGATCACCATTCCGCTGTCGATGATCGGCGTGATGTTCTTCATGCAGTTGATGGGCTACTCGATCAACCTCCTGACCCTGCTGGCGATGGTGTTGGCCATCGGCCTGGTGGTGGACGATGCCATCGTGGTGGTGGAGAACATCCACCGGCACATCGAAGAGGGCAAGACGCCGTTCGATGCCGCCATCGAGGGCGCCCGGGAAATCGCCATGCCGGTGGTGTCCATGACCATCACCCTGGCGGCAGTCTACGCGCCCATCGGCTTTCTCCAGGGCCTGACCGGGGCACTGTTCAAGGAGTTTGCCCTGACCCTGGCCGGGGCCGTGGTGATCTCCGGGATCGTCGCCCTGACCCTGTCGCCGATGATGTGTGCGCTGCTGCTGCGCCATGACGAAAACCCCAGCGGCCTGGCCTATCGCCTCGACCAGATTTTCGAAGACCTCAAGCGACGCTACCAGCGCATGCTCCATGGCACCCTCAACACCCGCCCGGTGGTGCTGGTGTTTGCACTGATCGTGCTGTGCCTGATTCCGCTGCTGCTCAAATTCACCAAGTCCGAGCTGGCCCCCGATGAAGACCAGGGCATCATTTTCATGATGGCCAGTGCGCCCCAGCCCACCAACCTGGACTACCTCAACGCCTACACCGATGAGTTCCTGACGATCTTCAAAGAGTTCCCCGAGTACTACTCGTCGTTCCAGATCAACGGCTTCAACGGCGTGCAATCGGGCATCGGCGGCTTCCTGCTCAAGCCCTGGAACGAGCGCAGCCAGACCCAGATGCAGATCCTGCCCAAGGTGCAAAGCAAACTCGACGGCATCGCCGGGCTGCAGGTCTTCGGCTTCAACCTGCCGTCCCTGCCCGGCACCGGCGAAGGCCTGCCGTTCGCCTTCGTGATCAACACCCCCGACGGGTACGAGGCGCTGCTGGAGGTGGCCAACCGAATCAAGGCGCGGGCCATGGAGTCCGGCAAGTTTGCCTTCGTCGACCTCGACCTGGCCTTCGACAAACCCGAAGTGGTGGTGGACATCGACCGGGCCAAAGCGGCGCAGATGGGCGTGTCGATGGAAGACCTGGGGGGGACCCTCGCGACCCTGCTGGGGGAAGCGGAGATCAACCGCTTCACCATCGACGGGCGCAGCTACAAGGTCATTGCCCAAGTTGAGCGCGCCTACCGCGACAACCCCGATTGGCTGAACAACTATTACGTGAAAAACAACCGGGGCGAAGCCTTGCCGCTGTCGACCCTGATCAAGGTCAGCGACCGCGCCCGGCCTCGGCAGTTGAACCAGTTCCAGCAGCTCAACGCCGCCACCCTCTCCGGTGTGCCTCTAGTGAGCATGGGCGAAGCCATCGAGACCGTACGCCAGATCGCCCGGGAAGAAGCCCCGGCCGGCTACGCCTTCGACTACGCCAGCGCCAGTCGGCAATTCGTCCAGGAAGGCAGTGCCTTGTGGGTCACCTTCGGCCTGGCCCTGGCGATCATCTTCCTGGTGCTGGCTGCGCAGTTCGAGAGTTTCCGTGACCCGTTGGTGATCCTGGTGACGGTGCCGCTGTCGATCTGCGGGGCCTTGATCCCGCTGTTTCTCGGCTGGTCGAGCATGAACATCTACACCCAGGTGGGCCTGGTGACGCTGATCGGCCTGATCAGCAAACACGGGATCCTGATCGTCGAGTTCGCCAACCAGTTGCGCCAGAGCAAGGGCCTGAGCGCCCGAGAGGCTGTGGAAGAAGCGGCCGCCATCCGCCTGCGCCCGGTGTTGATGACCACCGCCGCCATGGTCTTTGGCATGGTGCCGTTGATCCTGGCCACCGGCGCCGGTGCCGTCAGTCGCTTTGACATCGGCATGGTGATCGCCACGGGGATGTCCATCGGCACCCTGTTCACCCTGTTCGTGCTGCCCTGCATTTACACCCTGCTGTCCAAGGCCGAACGCTGATCCCTGGGCAAAAGAAAAGGCCTCGCAATGCGAGGCCTTTCGGTCTGTAGGCTGTGCTTCAACTCTGTGGCCTCATGCCTTGGGCCATACCGAACATGAACAACAGGATGTCATGGTCGGGTTTGGCCGCCACGGATGTCTTGACCACCCGAGGCAAAGGACAATGTGCGTCTCCGACGCTGAGGATCTGAGTCCGCGGCTGCTCCCAGGCAACCACAGCCAACGAGGCAACTGCCAAGGCTCCTACTAAAAACAAACCTCGTGCAATTTCGAGTTTCATCAGGTTAAACCCTTGATAGCGCTGCCAAACGCCGTTCTATAAAAATAGTAGAGTTTCTGCCAGTCCGGGTCGCTCCACGACGAGTGGCGACGCAGTTGCTTCAGATCATGGGCCGCAGCCCGCTGAGCGCTCAAACGCTGGCGGCACTTTTCGAAATCCAGCAAGGCCACATCAATCCGAGCCTGTTCGCCCGTCCCCGTGACCCTTACAAACACATGCTTGGCATACAGGCAGCCATGTTGCCAGCGGCCCTTGTGCATGCGCACCAGGGTCGCGGCCAGGGCTTGCATGAGCCGATCATGGAGCGCCTCGCCATGACGCTCACGCTCACCCGCGGCGTACCACGTATCGATCTCTACAAAGCCCTCCAGGGCCGCTGTCACCAGCAGCGCCTGCCAGCCTTGCTGAGAATTACGCCGGGCGCCACAGAACACCAGCTCCGGCACGCCCACGCCTAATACGCCAAGGCCCTTGAGCGCGTCCTGCTCACGCAACACCGTGGGCCGGCCGAACGGATGCAGCCAACTGCGATAGATGTGCCCGACCTGACGCTTCACATACAGCAGGCGACCGTCACTGACCAGTCGCTGTACCCCGCTCTCTCCGCCACGCCGCTGATTGGGGGGTTCGACCCATTCACCCTGCTGGTTCCAGAAATGCTCGAAGCGTTCCGTAGCCGCACCTTCCATGTGCGAGACACATTCCACAGCCATCCTCTTACCTCTTGCGTAATACGTAGACTCGCCACATGGCGTAGAGCGGGAAAAAGTCAAAATGGTCCTGGATACGAAACCCGGCCTCTTCAAACTCCTGTTCAACCGTAACGACAGGTAACACGAAACGATTCTGGTAACCCGACGACTCCGTTTGCGCACGGCGTTTTTGCTCCATGCGCTTGCGTTTGAACGCCTTGAAATTGCCGTCGACCCACAACGAGACGATCACGCTGTCGCGAGTAACCCGTTGAAACTCACGGAGTAATGCCAGTCGATGAGCCGACTCACCAATGTGGTGCAGCAAGCGCATGGAGAAAATGCTATCCACTGCGTTATCCGGCAGGTCGATAGCGAAAGCTGACGTCTGCAAGGGTTGTACCCGTTTCACCACATCGGCTGGTTGGGCCACCGTGGCCAGACTGAGCATAGCTGCAGAATTGTCAGCACCGATGATCACGCGATTGGGTTTTTCCGCCAGCAACGGCCAGAAACGTCCCGCGCCACAGGGCAGGTCCAGCACCAGGCCCGGCTCACCGGCCAGCGCCAGGGCTGCACGAGCCAGTTGCTCGTCACGGCGGTGGGACAATTTGCGCGCCAGGCCATCCTGGTGCTTGAACAAATATTCCTGGGCGTGTTGGTCGTCGTACTTGTTGGAAAATTCCAGCTTGATCGGGGTAGCCATCACCAAAGTCTCCTGCAACTGATGGCGCCACCTTAGGCAGCCGCATGTCAGCGTCAGGTCATGTCTTTGTGAAAACTTCGTCCCGTCCACGGCGGAAATATTTCAAGGTTTTACCGCTCAAGCACACTGGCCTGGGGCCACCTCAGAAGAATAAAGCGCCCCGACCGGTCGGGGCCTCGCGATCATGGCTGCGCAGGACTGAGTTCGACGTGGAAGCGGCAGCCGTTGGGGGTCATGGTGCTGAGGCTGACGCTCCAGCCCTGGTTCTCGCAAATTCGCTGCACCAGGGACAAGCCCAGGCCCAGGCCCTCGCCGCGCTTTTCATCGCCACGCACAAAGGGCTCGAACATGGCTTCACGCTTCTCTTCGGGAATGCCCACACCACTGTCCTCCACCACAAAGCCGCTGGACTCCAGGGTCAGGCGGATAAAACCGCGTTCGGTGTAATGCAGGGCATTGCGCAGCAGGTTGCCCATCACCGCGTGCAGGAAGGTCACGTTGTAGCGGGTGTCCAGAGGCTGGCCGGGTTCGAAGATCAGCTCGATGCCCTTGTCGTTGATCGGCCCTTGCCACACCCCGAGCAAGTCTTCGGCCGCCTGGCGCAGGGTCACCTGGGCCGACATGCTGGCGTCTTCACGCTGGGCCCGGGCGAGCATCAGAAAGGTCTGCACCAACTCGCGCATCTCCTCGCTGGCCCGGGCGATGCGCTCGACCTGGGCACGCCCGCGGTGGTCGATACCGGGGTTTTCCAGGAGCAGTTCACAGGAGCTGGCCAGCACCATCAACGGCGTGCGCAATTCATGGCTGACATCACTGGTGAACAGCCGCTCGCGACTCAGGGCTTGGCGCAGGCGGCCCAGGGTGGCGTCGAAGGCAATGGCCAACTCACCCACCTCATCGGCGGCATAGTCCGGGGCCAAGGGGGGCGCCAGGCCGAGCAATTGGTCGCGGTGTCGCACTTGACGGGCCAAACGAACCACCGGCGCCATGACTTTGCGCGCCAGGACCCAGCCCAGAAACACCGCCAAGGCCAAGCTCAGGACAAAACCCACCAGGACCACGGCGAACAACACCCGCTCGCGCTCTTCGAAATCGCTTTGATCCTGCAGCAACACGTAACGCCGCCCGTCCACCACCTCCACCATGGCGTGATAGGACAGTTGCTCACGAAACACTTCGTGAAAACCCGGTTCCAGATGACGCAGGTCCTTGGGCAGTTCGAAATCGCCATGCCCGCCACTGAAGTAGAACAACTGATCCGGTTCGGGGCGGTGGCTCCAGTCGGCGACATTGTCCATCAGCAACAAGCGCTGCAAGTCGCCCCCCAGCCCTGCGGAGATCAATTTCTCTTCGACCAGGTGCACGGTGGCCACAATACCCATGGCGAAGGCCCCCGCCACCAAGGCGCTCATCAGGGCAAAAGCGATGATGATGCGCTGGGCGAGGCTCTGCTTAAACTCCATCACGACCCTCGGCCAAGCGGTAACCGACGCCGTGCACGGTATGCAGCAGCGGCTTGGCGAACGGTTTGTCGATCACCTGGCGCAACTGGTGAACGTGGCTGCGCAGGCTGTCGCTGTCCGGGCAGTCGTCGCCCCACAAGGCCTCTTCCAAGACTTCGCGACGCAGCACATGGGGGCTCTTCTGCATCAACACCGCCAGCAGTTTGAGGCCCACCGGGTTGAGCTTGAGCAAGCGGCCCTCGCGGGTGACCTCCAGGGTGTCGAGGTCGTAACTCAAATCACCGACCTGCAAGGCCCGACGGCCACCGCCCTGGGTGCGACGCATCACGGCTTCGATGCGCGCCGCCAACTCGGACAGGGCAAAGGGTTTGACCAGGTAGTCGTCGGCACCGGACTTGAAACCCTGGAGACGGTCATCCAACTGATCGCGAGCGGTGAGCATGATCACCGGGGTGTCACGCCGGGCGTCTTCACGCAGGCGCTTGCACAGGGTGTAGCCATCGATGCCGGGGAGCATGATGTCGAGCACGATCAAGTCGTAATGTTCGGTGGCGGCCAGGTGCAGGCCCGACAGGCCGTCCTGCGCGCAGTCCACGGTGTAGCCCTTGAGCCCCAGATAATCCGCCAGGTTGGCCAGGATATCGCGGTTGTCTTCAACCAATAAAATTCGCATGGGCACTTTTCTCCCTACACAGTTGCCGCCGTCTTGGCTCGCGCAGCTTAAGGCCAAGCGTAGCTCTCCGCTAGCGCCGTAAAGCCGGTGTTGGCGTGGTGCGCGCCCGAGTGCCGGCTTGACGTTTTTTTCACTATCGGTTCACAGGCTGATGACAGCAGCGGCCGCAGACTGCGCGCGAATCCGCGACTTGATCGCCTCACCTGCCCAAGGACCCCGCATGACCTCAGCCCTCATCCGCCCAGCTTCCAGGCCCCTCAACTTCTGGGTATGCCTGGGGGTTCCCGCTGTCACGGCGGCGATTCTGATCCTGCTCGAGCTGACGTCTTTGGACATGGACCTGGCCAAGCGTTTCTACGACCCGGTGGCCGGCGCGTTTATCGGTGGGCACAGCTACCTGCTGGAAACCATCCTCCACGATCGGGCCAAACAGGTGGTCATCGCCTTTGCGGTGCTCTCGATCATCGGTTTCGTGGCGTCCTTCATGATGGCTCGGCTCCAACCGTTCAAGCGGGAACTGGGCTGCCTGGTGCTGTCCCTGGCCTTGGCCACGGGCTTTGTGACACCGGTCAAGGCCGTGACCGCCGTGCAATGCCCCTGGAGCCTGAAGGAGTTTGGTGGTAAGGAAACCTACAGCGAACTGCTGAGCCCCCGCCCGCCGACCGACAAGCCCGGCCGCTGCTGGCCCGGCGGCCACGCGGCGACCGGTTTCACCTTGTTTGCGCTGTTCTTTGTACTGCGTGATCGCCGGCCACGGCTGGCGCGCAAAGCCCTGGTCTTCGCCTTTGCCCTGGGCACCGTGTTCTCCATCGGCCGCATGATGCAAGGCGCGCACTTCTTCTCCCACAACGTCTGGACGGCGATTTTTTGCTGGCTGATCAGCCTGGGCACCTATTACTTCATTCTTTACCGTCCCTCGCCCGCCGCCGTGCCGATACCTTCCGCCCAAGCGGTACAGGGATAGCATCCGCGGCGTTGCAGCCCGACAGGCAGCGGGACAGCGCCGACTCTGAGCGACACATTTCACGGGCAATAAAAAACCCCGCCGGTGTTCACCGGCGGGGTTTTTCAGTACGGGGGTAAGGCTGGCTTACATCATGCCGCCCATGCCACCCATGCCGCCCATGTCTGGCATGCCGCCGCCAGCTGGTTTGTCTTCAGCGATTTCAGCAATCATCGCTTCGGTGGTGATCATCAGGCTGGCGATAGAGGCTGCGGCCTGCAGAGCAGAACGAGTCACTTTAGCCGGGTCCAGGATACCCATCGCGATCATGTCGCCGTATTCGCCGGTCGCTGCGTTGTAACCGTAGTTACCTTCGCCTTGCTTGACCTTGTCGACAACTACGCTTGGCTCGTCGCCGGAGTTGGCAACGATCTGGCGCAGTGGCGCTTCAACAGCGCGACGCAGCAGTTGGATGCCCACGTCTTGGTCAGCGTTGTCGCCTTTCAGCTCGCTGATGGCTTGCAGGGCACGAACCAGTGCCACGCCGCCGCCAGGTACCACGCCTTCTTCAACGGCTGCACGGGTAGCGTGCAGGGCGTCTTCAACGCGGGCTTTCTTCTCTTTCATTTCAACTTCGGAGCCAGCGCCAACCTTGATCACTGCAACGCCGCCGGACAGCTTGGCCAGACGCTCTTGCAGTTTTTCACGGTCGTAGTCGGACGAAGTGTCGGCGACTTGTTGACGGATCTGAGTCACACGAGCCTGGATGTCCGCTTCAACGCCAGCACCGTCGATGATGGTGGTGTTTTCTTTGGACAGGATCACGCGCTTGGCGTTACCCAGGTGCTCCAGGGTGGTGCTTTCCAGGCTCAGACCGATCTCTTCGGAGATAACGGTACCGCCGGTCAGGACGGCGATGTCCTGCAGCATGGCCTTGCGACGGTCGCCGAAGCCTGGTGCCTTGACGGCAGCGACTTTAACGATGCCACGCATGTTGTTCACAACCAGAGTCGCTAGGGCTTCGCCCTCAACGTCTTCAGCCACGATCAGCAGTGGGCGGCCGGCTTTGGCAACGGCTTCCAGTACTGGCAGCATTTCGCGGATGTTGGAGATCTTCTTGTCAACCAGCAGGATCAGCGGGCCGTCGAGTTCGGCGACCATGGTGTCCGGCTTGTTGATGAAGTAAGGGGACAGGTAGCCACGGTCGAACTGCATGCCTTCTACAACCGACAGTTCGTTTTCCAGGCCCGAGCCTTCTTCAACGGTGATCACGCCTTCTTTACCGACTTTTTCCATGGCTTCGGCAATGATGTCGCCGATGGAGTTGTCGGAGTTGGCAGAGATGGTGCCAACCTGAGCGATGGCTTTGGAGTCAGCGCATGGCTTGGACAGGCCTTTCAGCTCTTTGACGATGGCGATGGTCGCCTTGTCGATGCCGCGTTTCAGGTCCATCGGGTTCATGCCGGCAGCGACGGCTTTCAGGCCTTCGTTGACGATCGACTGAGCCAGAACGGTAGCGGTGGTAGTACCGTCGCCAGCGTCATCGTTAGCACGGGAAGCAACGTCTTTAACCAGCTGCGCGCCCATGTTTTCGAAGCGATCTTTCAGCTCGATTTCTTTGGCAACGGAAACGCCGTCCTTGGTGATGGTCGGAGCGCCGAAGCTCTTCTCGATGATCACGTTACGGCCTTTCGGGCCCAGGGTCGCTTTTACTGCGTCAGCCAGGACATTGACACCGGTGAGCATTTTCTTGCGGGCGGAATCGCCGAATTTAACTTCTTTAGCAGCCATGATCGATATTCCTTAAATACTTTGTAGTAACGGGAAGATGCGCGGGAATCAGCCTTCGATAACGGCGAGAATTTCGTTCTCAGCCATTACCAGCAGGTCTTCGCCGTCGACTTTCACAGTGTTGCTGCCGGAGTAAGGGCCAAACACAACCTTGTCACCCACTTTCACGGCCAGCGCACGTACTTCACCGTTGTCCAGCACACGGCCGGTACCCACAGCGACGATTTCGCCACGGTTAGGTTTTTCAGCGGCCGAACCTGGCAGAACGATACCGCCAGCAGTTTTCGATTCTTCTTCGCTGCGACGGATAACGACGCGGTCATGCAGAGGACGAAGCTTCATTGTCGATCTCTCCTAATTGTGGTTTTCAACGGCCGGTGTGGATACCGGCGGGTTAACAAATTCCGGCGTGGCCGGTTGCGGCTCGACGAGCGAGACGCGGAAGTCTGTCTGGTGCAACCACCAGAAACCTTGCGGTGACCGTTACATAAGGGCGCATAAGCTTATTACAAGGGCAGCGCGATGAAATTTTTTACATCGTCGTCGCCAGAAACACACACGGCACCCGAAGGTGCCGTGTGTGAGTCAGCCGAGGTTACGAGTCCCGGTGTTCGAACTCGCCTTCGATCACATTGGGCTCACGGCCCAAGGGTTGCTGGGGCGACGGGCCACCGCGGGCGGTGCGCATGTCATCGGCAAAGGCGCGTTGACGAATGGCCTGTTCCTCAGCCCGCTTGCGCATTTTGTTGGCCAGCAGGCGGCGAGTGATAGGCAGCAGCATGATCAGGCCGAAAATGTCGCTGATAAAGCCTGGGATAATCAACAGACCGCCACCCAGGGCCAGCATCAGCCCTTCCAGCATGGTCTGGGCCGGCAGTTCGCCGCGGTTCAGGCTTTCACGAGCCCGCAACGCGGTGGCCAGACCGGCCACCCGCAGGACCAGCACACCCAGCATCGAGCCGAGAATGATCAGCAGCAGGGCCGGGAAAAACCCGATCGCCGCGCTGACCTTGACGAAAACAAACAGCTCTAGCACCGGGAACAGCAGAAAGAGCAACAGAAAAGGGCGCATCAAATGGTTTCCTCTACGGAAGAATGCCTTCCAGTAGACCGTAGATGACGTCGCCAATTCGTGAATTCAAGCGTCGACACCTGCATTTTTCGGCCAATGGTCGGCGTGAGCCAGAAAAACCAGGGCTTCGCGCACTTGTGTCGGCGTATTACAAGGTGCCTGGAAGGGCAACCAGTGGAGGCCCTGGCCGATACGCAAGTGCATGCCTTCGGTGTCGATCCCGGCCAATTGCGCGGGCACGCTGCTCGGCAAACCCGCCAGCTCGACATAGTGGGCAATGGCCTTGGCGTGGTCACTGTTCATGTGTTCGACCATGCTGACCTCGGCCTTGCCGGCAAAGGGGTTGGCCAGGGTCAGTTGATCGACCCAGTGGATCGCGCCAAAACCGCCGATGTAACGATGGCGCACCGGCTTGAGTACCCAGAAATCGAAATCATGGGCTTGGTGGTAATTCTGCGAATCGGGAAAGTAACGGTAGTAACGCTCGGCTGCCGCCTCGATCTGCACGTCGTCGGTGAGTTTCTCGGCCTCGGCCAGGTACGTCAGGCGCCCAACGGCTTGCACATCCTCGGCTTCGCGCTCGCCCACCAGCAACGAACACTTGGGGTCCTTCTGCAGGTTGTGGGTGTGCTGGGCGATGCGGCTGATCAGAATCAGCGGCCGGCCCTGCTCGTCCAGGCAATAGGGAACCACTGAACCGAAAGGAAAACCGGGCATTGCCTTGGAGTGGGTGGACAGCACGCCACGGTATTCCTTGAGCAGTAATTCTCGTGCATTCTTGGCCGCTTCAACGCTCACTTTATGACTCCTTTAAACTAATCCGTCGGAAACGGACGGGCGCCTGGAGCTTGGTTCCAGCGACACCCTTGGGGGCAATTCTGATCTGCAACCGGGCCGTATCGGGCGTCGTGCGCAGGTTCCCCGCAATGGAACCCCCTTCCGACCGGCTAGCGAGACATGCGAATGCAACTCGACGACAAAGTAATCATTATCACTGGCGGTTGCCAAGGTCTGGGCCGTTCCATGGCCGAGTATTTCGCTGCCAAGGGCGCCCGCCTGGCGCTGGTGGACCTGAACCCGGAAAAACTCGACGCCGCCGTGGCCGCCTGCCAAGCCTTGGGCGCCGAGGCCCGGACCTACCTGTGCAACGTGGCCAATGAAGAGCAGGTGGAGCACATGGTCGCCCGGGTGGCCGAGGATTTCGGAGCCATCCACGGTTTGATCAACAACGCCGGCATCCTGCGCGACGGTCTGCTGCTCAAGGTCAAGGACGGCGAAATCAGCAAGATGAGCCTGGCCCAGTGGCAGGCGGTAATCGACGTCAATCTGACCGGGGTCTTCCTCTGCACTCGAGAAGTGGCAGCGAAGATGGTCGAGCTGAATAACAGCGGCGCCATCATCAATATTTCTTCGATTTCCCGCGCTGGCAACATCGGCCAGACCAATTATTCCGCGGCCAAGGCCGGGGTGGTCGCCGCCACCGTGACCTGGGCCCGGGAACTGGCGCGCTACGGTATTCGCGTGGCGGGCATTGCGCCGGGCTTTATCGAAACCGAAATGACCCAGAGCATGAAGCCCGAGGCCCTGGAAAGAATGACCTCCGCCATCCCCCTCAAACGCATGGGCAAGCCGGAAGAAATCGCCCACTCGGCGGCCTATATCTTCGAAAACGACTATTACACCGGGCGCATCCTGGAAATGGACGGCGGCCTGCGAATCTGACCCTGCCCTTGTAGGAGCCGGCTTGCCGGCGATGGCGATTTAACGGTCGCGATCGCTGGCAAACCAGCGCCTACAGCAAGGCTTTTCCGAGGTGTCAGTCGTCGCTGATGGTGATGTTCGGCATCGCCGGGGCGGCTGCTTCCTGCAACACGATGCGCGCACCGACGTGGCGAGCCAGCTCCTGGTAAACCATGGCGATCTGGCTGTCGGGCTCAGCAATCACGGTGGGCTTGCCACCATCGGCCTGTTCGCGGATCAGCATCGACAGCGGCAACGAAGCCAGCAGCTCGACATCGTATTGGCTGGCCAGCTTCTCGCCGCCGCCTTCACCGAACAGGTGCTCGGCGTGGCCGCAATTGGAGCAGATGTGCACCGCCATGTTTTCCACCACGCCCAGCACCGGGATGTTGACCTTGCGGAACATCTCCACGCCCTTGCGCGCATCCAGCAGCGCCAGGTCTTGCGGGGTGGTAACGATCACAGCGCCGGCCACCGGCACTTTCTGCGCCAGGGTCAGTTGGATATCGCCGGTGCCTGGTGGCATGTCGATCACCAGGTAATCCAGGTTGCCCCAGTCGGTCTGGGTCACCAGTTGCAGCAAGGCCCCGGAGACCATCGGCCCGCGCCAGACCATCGGCGTGTTGTCATCGGTGAGGAAGGCCATGGACATGACTTCCACGCCATGGGACTCGATCGGCACGAACCACTTCTGGTCCTTGATCTTCGGGCGGGTGCCTTCGGCGATGCCGAACATGATGCCTTGGCTTGGGCCATAGATATCGGCGTCGAGAATGCCCACCTTGACGCCTTCACGGGCCAGGGCCAGGGCCAGGTTGGCAGCGGTGGTGGATTTGCCCACACCGCCCTTGCCGGACGCCACGGCCACCACGTTCTTGACGTTGGCCAGGCCCGGGATCTGCGCCTGAGCCTTGTGCGCGGCAATCACGCTGGTGATCTCGACCTTGGCCGAACGGACACCGTCCAGGCCTTCGATGGCCAGTTGCAGCATCTGCGCCCAGCCGCTCTTGAACAGACCGGCGGCATAACCCAGTTCCATCTGGACCAGGACCTTATCGCCCTGGACGTCGATGGTCCGCACGCAGCCGGCGCTGACCGGGTCCTGGTTCAGATAGGGGTCGGTGTATTGGCGAAGAACGGCTTCCACCGCTGCGCGATTGACGGCGCTCATGGGCAACTCCGATAACAAGACAGAAAAATCAGGCAGCTATCCTACCTGTTCTGATCCATGGGCGGGATGTTCAAACAACGATGGCGAACGCCTTACACGGGGTGAAAAATCCGCGCCGGCGCTTTATAGTGGCCGACCTCCGTTTCATCAAGTAGCCGAGCCCCATGTCCGAGCCACGCAAGATCCTCGTCACCAGCGCCCTGCCCTATGCCAATGGTTCGATCCACCTTGGCCATATGCTTGAGTACATCCAGACCGATATGTGGGTGCGCTTCCAGAAGCATCGCGGCAACCAATGCATCTATGTCTGCGCGGACGACGCACACGGCTCGGCCATCATGCTGCGCGCAGAAAAGGAAGGCATCACCCCGGAACAACTGATCGCCAACGTCCAGGCTGAACACAGCGCCGACTTTGCCGAGTTCCTGGTGGATTTCGACAACTTCCACTCCACTCACGCCGAAGAAAACCGTGAGCTGTCGAGCCAGATCTACCTGAAACTGCGTGACGCCGGGCACATTGCCCAGCGCTCGATCACCCAGTATTTCGACCCGGAAAAGAAAATGTTCCTGGCCGACCGCTTCATCAAGGGCACCTGCCCGAAATGCGGCACTGAAGACCAGTACGGCGACAACTGCGAAAAATGCGGCGCTACCTATGCGCCCACCGACCTGAAGGATCCGAAGTCGGCGATCTCGGGCGCCACGCCGGTGCTCAAGGACTCCCAGCACTTCTTCTTCAAGCTGCCGGACTTCCAGGCAATGCTGCAAACCTGGACCCGCAGCGGCACCCTGCAAGACGCTGTGGCCAACAAGATCGCCGAGTGGCTGGACGCGGGCCTGCAGCAGTGGGACATCTCCCGCGATGCGCCGTACTTCGGTTTCGAGATCCCCGGTGAGCCGGGCAAGTACTTCTACGTGTGGCTGGATGCGCCGATCGGCTACATGGCCAGCTTCAAGAACCTGTGCGCGCGCCGTCCGGAACTGGATTTCGACGCGTTCTGGAACAAAGACTCCAGCGCCGAGCTGTACCACTTCATCGGCAAGGACATCGTCAATTTCCACGCACTGTTCTGGCCCGCCATGCTCGAAGGCGCCGGCTACCGCAAGCCGACCGGCATCAACGTACACGGCTACCTGACCGTCAACGGCCAGAAAATGTCCAAGTCTCGCGGGACCTTCATCAAGGCCCGTACCTACCTTGAGCACCTGTCGCCGGAATACCTGCGCTACTACTACGCCTCCAAACTGGGCCGTGGCGTCGACGATCTGGACCTGAACCTCGAAGACTTCGTGCAGAAGGTCAACTCCGACCTGGTGGGCAAGGTGGTCAACATCGCCAGCCGTTGCGCCGGTTTCATCCACAAAGGCAATGCCGGCGTGCTGGTGGACAGCAACGCCGCACCCGAGCTGACCGAAGCCTTCCTGGCCGCCGCGCCAAGCATTGCCGATGCCTATGAAGCCCGTGACTTCGCCCGTGCCATGCGCGAAATCATGGCCCTGGCCGACCGTGCCAACGCCTGGATCGCCGACAAGGCCCCATGGTCGCTGAACAAACAGGAAGGCAAGCAGGATGAGGTCCAGGCCATCTGCGCCACGGGCATCAACCTGTTCCGCCAACTGGTGATCTTCCTCAAGCCGGTGCTGCCATTGCTGGCCGCCGATGCCGAGGCGTTCCTGAATGTCGCCCCGCTGACCTGGAACGATCACCTGACGCTGCTGAGCAACCATCAGTTGAACGAATTCAAGCCACTGATGACCCGGATCGATCCGGTCAAGGTCCAGGCCATGTCCGATGCGTCGAAAGAAGACCTGACCGCCAGCCAGACCGACACCGGCGACGTTGCGCCACAAGGTAACGGCGAACTGGCCAAGGACCCGCTGTCGCCGGAAATCGACTTCGATGCCTTTGCCGCCGTGGACCTGCGCGTGGCCCTGATCGTCAAGGCCGAACACGTGGAAGGTGCGGACAAGCTGCTGCGCTTGACCCTGGACATCGGTGGCGAGCAACGCAACGTGTTCTCCGGGATCAAGAGCGCCTACCCGGACCCGTCCAAGCTCGATGGTCGCCTGACCATGATGATCGCCAACCTCAAGCCGCGGAAAATGAAGTTCGGCATCTCCGAAGGCATGGTGATGGCCGCCGGCCCTGGCGGTGAAGAGATCTACCTGCTGAGCCCCGACAGCGGCGCCAAGCCGGGCCAGCGCATCAAGTAAAAAGCCTGGCTGGCCCCTATCCCCCCGTGGCGCGTTTGCGTGACGGGGGGATTTTCATATCCGCCTGGCCCCTGTGCCTCGTCGGATCATGCCTACTCTTTATAGGCCACCGACCGTTCTCACCGGCCACCGACATGAACGACCTCCTTCTCACGCTTGTCAGCACTGCCCTGATCAACAACTTCGTGTTGCAGTGGCCCCTGGGCGTCGATCCGCTGCTGCAGGCGAGCGAGCAACCCGCCGCCGAGCGCAGCAAAATCCACGCCCTGGGCATCGCCACCACCACCCTGATGTTGCTGTGCAGCCTCGCGGCTTACCCGCTGTACCACGGGGTGCTGGTGCCACTGGGACTGACGACGTTGCAATTGTTTATCTTCCTGCCCTTGAGTGTGCTGCTGATTCGCCCGCTGTTGAGGCTGCTGCCCCGGGCACTGCCCAAGTTGCCGTTCGAGGGACTCTGGCCCTTGCTGCTGGGCAATGCCGGCATACTTGGCCTGTTACTGATGAATAACCAACAGGACCTGGGGCACTCTATCGCCCTGAGCCTGGGCGCCGGCCTGGGTTTCTGGCTGGTGCTGGGCCTGTTCGACGACCTGCGCCAGCGCGTTTCCCAACCTGATGTGCCCCTGCCCTTGCGCGGCTTGCCGATCGACCTGATCAGTGCCGGCTTGCTGGCGGTGGCCTTTCTCGGTTTCAACGGACTGACCACCCCATGAGCCTGATTCAACGCATTGACGCCCTCTTGCCCCAGACCCAGTGCGGCAAATGCGGCCACCCCGGATGCCTGCCCTACGCGGAAGGCATTGCCGCCGGCGAGGCCATCAACAAATGCCCGCCCGGGGGGCGCGAGACCCTGGCCAACCTGGCGCAGCTGCTCAAGGTGCCGGTGCTGGAACTGGACACAAGCCGGGGCTCGGCACCTGCGCAAGTGGCCTTTATCCGTGAAGCGGAATGCATCGGCTGCACCAAATGCATCCAGGCCTGCCCGGTGGACGCCATCGTCGGTGCGGCGAAGTTCATGCACACGGTGATCATCGACGAATGCACCGGTTGCGACCTGTGCGTGGCGCCGTGCCCGGTGGACTGCATCGACATGCACCCGCTGCCCTTGGACACCGTGGTGCCCATCGTCGGCGGCCTGGCCATCAACGTCGAACAACTGCAGGCACGCGCCGCCAAACGCAACCACGCCCGCCAACGCTTTGAACAACGCAACGCCCGACTGCATCGTGAAGAACAGCAAAGGCACGCCGAACGCCTGGCGCGCAGCCAGCGCTCGGCCCAGCCCAATGCAGCCGCCGGCAATCCGGTGCAGGACGCCATTGAGCGGGTACGTGCGCAAAAGGCCGCTGCGGCCGACGCGGCGCTGAAAAAAGCCAAGATTGACCTGGCGATGAGCCGGGCACAGTTGAATAAATCCCTCAAAGCCTTCGGTCATCCGCCGACCTTTGAGCAGCAGTCACAACTGATTGTGCTTCAACGTCAGTTCGAGGCCGCCGAACAAGCCCTGGCCGAACTTGAGCGCAACGCCGAACCGCCAGCAGCCCCTGCCGTACCCAAGGATGCCGAGATCAAGCGAGCCAAGATCCAATTGGCCATGCGCCGCGCAGAACTGAAAAAGGCCCAGGGTGGTGATGCGTCCAGCGCAGAGTTGGCCACCTTGGCCGCCGCCCTGGCAGCCGCCGAACAGGCTCTGCATGCCGCCGAAGAGGCCAGCGGGCAACCGGCACCGGACTTGGTACGGATCGAGAAACGCCCCATCGATGCACCGTTGCGGCAGCTGAAAACCGAGCTGGCCTATGCCCGGGCCGAGGTCAGCAAACTGGAGCGCCGGCCAGACACAGACCCCGCCGATCTGGCCAAGGCCCGGGAACGGCTGGCCGCCGCCGAGCGCCAGGTGCAAGCCCATGCTGCGCCCTGAAGCCCCCACAGACCTGCGCCTGCGCCAGGCCATGCAGCGTGTGCTGCTGGCGACGGTGCCGGGCCTGCTGGTGCTGTTGTGGCTCTACGGCTGGGGCGTGCTGATCAACCTGCTGCTGGCCCTGGGCACAGCCCTGGCGCTGGAGGCCGCCGTGTTGCGCCTGCGCCAACGGCCAGTACGCCCGAGCCTGGGGGATGGCAGTGCCTTGATCAGCGCCACCTTGCTGGCCATGGCCCTGCCGCCCTATTGCCCCTGGTGGCTGACCGTCAGTGCCGTGGCCAGTGCGTTGCTGCTCGGCAAGCACCTGTACGGCGGCCTCGGCAAAAACCCTTTTAACCCGGCAATGCTCGGTTACGCCCTGGCGCTGGTGTCGTTTCCACAGCCAATGACCCATTGGCCAGCCACCCAGGGCCTGGACCTGGTCGCAGCGCTGCAGCCGGTATTCGGCTGGCATTTCGGTGCCGCGCCGCCTGACGCCTGGGCCCAGGCGACGGCCCTGGACAGCCTGCGGATCAATCACAGCCTGACCGTCGACGAACTGTTTGCCGGCCACCCAGCCTTTGGTCACGTTGGCGGCAGAGGTGTGGAATGGGTCAACCTGGCGTTCCTCGCCGGCGGCCTCTGGCTGTTGCAACAGAAGGTGTTCAGTTGGCACGCGCCGGTGGGCATGCTCGCCAGCCTGTTCGTGATCAGCCTGCTGTGCTGGAACGGCTCTGGCTCCGACTCCCACGGTTCCCCGCTGTTCCACCTGCTCACGGGCGCCAGCATGCTGGGTGCGTTTTTTATCGTCACCGAACCGGTCTCGGGGCCCAAAAGCGCCAAGGCTTGCCTGCTGTTCGGCGTCGGGGTCGGCCTGTTGACCTACCTGATCCGCACCTGGGGCGGCTACCCCGATGGCCTGGCCTTCGCCGTGCTGCTGATGAACCTCGGCGTGCCGGCCCTGGAACGCTGGGTGGCTGCCACTTCAAGGGCGGATCGAGGATGAATCGCCAGCCGGTGACGGTGCTGCTGGTGGCGGTGGTCGGCCTCACGGTGGGATTTCTTGTGCACCAGGCCACAGCGCCGCGGATCGCCGCCGAACAACGGGCGCTGGAGGCTCGGCACCTGCTGGACGTGCTGCCGGCCGGCAGTTACGACAATCAGCCGCTGGACCACCCCCTGCCCTTCACGGCGCAGACGCTGAAACACAGCAACCTGATCGGCGGTTACCGGGTGACGCGCAATGGCCAGCCCAGCGCAGTGCTGCTGCTCAGCCGGGTGACGGGCTACGGCGGCCCCATCGAACTGCTGATCGCCATTGATGCCCAGGGCCGGCTGTTGGGCAGCAAAGCCCTCAAGCAAAGCGAAACCCCCGGCCTCGGCGGTCGCCTCACTGAACAGCCCAATCCCTGGCTGCAAGGTTTTGTCGGCCGCTCCCGTGCGGAACCGGGGGACAACGGCTGGGCCCTGAAAAAAGACAGTGGCCAGTTCGACCAGATCGCCGGGGCAACCATCACCTCCCGGGCGGTGATCAATGCCCTGCATGACGCCTTGGGCTATTTCGACGGGCATCGCCCCCAACTGCTGGGAGGCCCCGACCATGAATAAAGCCTCGCCACTTTTGGGCACCCTGATGTTGACGCCGTTGGTCGGCGCCAGCGATTCCCTGGTCAACGCCCTCGGCCTGGCGCTGGCTTTCGCCTGGGTGATGAGCCTTTTCGGCCTGTGCATGGTCCCTTTGCGGGCCAGGCTCAACCCCACCCAGCGCCTGCTGGCCAGTGTGCTGCTCAGCGCCAGCCTCGTTAGTTGCGTGCTGATGGGCCTGCAAGCCTGGGCCTTTGAACTGCATCAACACTTGGCCCTTTATCTCGGGCTGCTCGCCCTGCAATGCGTGGTGCTGGAACAGACGCACTTTTTCCAGACACCCGGCATGCTGCGCCGGGCCGCGCAGTTCTGCTGTCTGCTCATTGGCCTCGGCGCCCTGCGCGAAGCGCTCGGTGGCGGCGTGCTGGGCCAGCACCTGCAATGGCTGGCCGGCATCAACGACACGGACTGGCCAGGCTGGCGCTGGAGCCAGGGCGGTCCGCACTTACTCCTCCTCGCCCCCGGTGGTTTTATCCTCCTGGGCCTGCTCCTGGCGGCGAAAAACGCCTGGACTCAACTGCGCAATCCCCATTGAACGCCTGCAAGGAACTGCCTCACCCATGAACGCCGCAAAACGTCTGGAAATATTCCGCCGACTGCACGAAGACAACCCGGAGCCGAAAACCGAGCTGGCTTACAACTCTGCGTTCGAGTTGCTGATCGCAGTGATTCTGTCGGCGCAGTCCACTGACGTCGGGGTCAACAAGGCGACGGCCAAGCTGTTCCCCGTGGCCAATACGCCAGCCGCCATCTATGCCTTGGGGGTCGAGGGGCTGTCCGAATACATCAAGACCATCGGTTTGTACAACAGCAAGGCCAAGAACGTCATCGAAACCTGCCGCCTGCTGGTGGAACGTCATGACAGTGAAGTCCCGCAAACCCGGGAAGCGCTGGAAGCCCTGCCCGGGGTGGGCCGCAAGACGGCCAACGTGGTGCTCAACACGGCGTTCCGGCAACTGACCATGGCGGTGGACACCCATATCTTCCGGGTCAGCAACCGCACCGGGCTGGCGCCGGGAAAAAACGTCGTGGAGGTGGAAAACAAGCTGATGAAGTTTGTGCCCAAACAGTTCCTCCTCGACTCCCACCACTGGTTGATCCTGCATGGCCGTTACGTGTGCCTGGCCCGCAAGCCACGTTGTGGCAGCTGCCGGATCGAAGACTTATGCGAATACAAGCAAAAGACTTCAGACGATTGAGTGACTATTGATTTTATTGATCAGGCGATTGAAAAAATCTTTTTTACCCGACCGGTGATTATCGTTATAAGGAGCGCCAATGCAGTCTTAGCCTGGAGTTGACCTTATGAGCGCTGGCAAAGAACAACTGGACGTAGAAGACGACTTCACCGCTGTTGAAACAGAAGAGGCCGAACCTGTGGTCGAGGTGGCCAAGACCAATCTGAGCAAGCGCCGGACCATCGACAATCTCTTGGAAGAGCGTCGCCTGCAGAAGCAATTGGCCGATTATGATTTTGATCTTTAACCCCTAAAACCTCCCCCAGATGGAGGTTTTTTTGTGCCTGCACAAGTGCTGCCGGCGTGACCGGCAGCCTCTTCACGGGACACTCCCGTCCGCCAGGGCTCGCTGGGGGGCGGCGGGTCAGACCACTTTTTGACGCTGGGCAAACTCGATCAAATCAACCAATGAACGAGCATTGAGCTTGGAAAGCAGGCGTCTTTTGTAGGTGCTCACGGTTTTATTGCTCAAGCGCAGATCATCGGCAATGTCCTTGTTGCTCTGGCCCACGGCAAGTTGCTTGAGGACCATCAATTCCCTACGCGACAGCAAGTCCATCATCTCCCCTTCACTGGTGATTCCCTGGTTTGCGCGAAACGACTGCAACGCTTCGCTGGGGAAATAGCTGTAGCCCGCCAAGACCGCCCGCACCGCGTTGATCAATTCAGTGATGTCCTGCTGCTTGCACACATACCCCGCGGCACCGGCCTGCATGCAACGCATCGAAAAAGGGCCGGGCACTTGCAGGGTCAAGACCAGAATCTTGATCGGCGCGGCCTGGGCCATCAGGCGCGTGATCACTTCCAACCCGTCCAGCCTTGGAATGCCGATGTCCAGGATCAAAACGTCGGGCATATGCTCAAGAGCCAACTTCAATCCATCCATGCCGTTGTCTGTTTCCGCTACCACCTCGAAACCGTGCCGTTCCAGCAACATACGCACAGCCAGGCGAATGACAGGATGATCATCCACGATCAGTACTCTATTCATAGTTACATCCAAGTCTTGAATGTTATTAAAGCCAGCACGATACCCCAGACATTTGGCTCTTCGCATCGGACTTTGATTAACTTCCACGCGTCAAAGAAGATCCTTACAAACAATAACGAATTGCCCTACAAGCCATGAAGACAAAGGGCCTTCGCCCCCTGACGGCTTTGAGGGACGTCGTCAACACGGCTACTTTTCGTACTGAAACCGGGTATCTAACAACGGCTTATTCAGGTTTTTCTTACTTGCTAAAACAACAACCTGAGTGGCCGTACTTTATTTAATGGCCCGTCACACGTTAGATATTCCCCACAGTCCTTATTCTTGGAAAAAAGCCGATCATTCTGGGGAATAAACAACCCGCCGGACGGAAATACAGGCATAAAAAAAACGCCGCGTCCTCGAACCGAGAAAGCAGCGTTTTATTGGACTCTCAGCCCGCCACCTGAAGGCAAAAACCCTCAGGTCTGCGGCTCAAGCGAACGGCATCACACCAAGGTACGGCCTTTGTTCGCAGCAATACGCATGCGCAGGGCGTTGAGCTTGATGAAACCAGCCGCGTCGGCCTGGTTGTAAGCACCGCCGTCTTCTTCGAAGGTGGCGATGTTGGCATCGAACAGCGATTCATCGGATTTGCGGCCGGTGACAATCACGTTGCCTTTGTACAGTTTCAGGCGAACCACACCGTTTACGTGGGCCTGGGAGGCATCGATCATCTGTTGCAGCATCAGACGCTCAGGGCTCCACCAGTAACCGGTGTAAATCAGGCTGGCGTACTTGGGCATCAACTCGTCTTTGAGGTGAGCCACTTCACGGTCCAGGGTGATGGACTCGATGGCGCGGTGAGCGCGCAGCATGATGGTGCCGCCCGGGGTTTCGTAGCAGCCACGGGACTTCATGCCCACGTAACGGTTTTCCACGATGTCCAGACGACCGATGCCGTGTTCGCCACCGATACGGTTCAGGGTCGCCAATACGGTGGCCGGGGTCATTTCGACGCCGTCCAGCGCGACGATGTCGCCGTTGCGGTAGGTCAGTTCCAGATACTGCGGGGCATCAGGCGCTTTCTCCGGGGAGACGGTCCAGCGCCACATGTCTTCTTCGTGCTCGGTCCAGGTGTCTTCCAGCACGCCGCCTTCATAGGAGATGTGCAGCAAGTTGGCGTCCATCGAGTACGGGGACTTCTTCTTGCCGTGGCGCTCGATCGGGATGTTGTGCTTCTCGGCATAGTCCATGAGTTTTTCACGGGACAGCAGGTCCCACTCACGCCAAGGGGCAATCACTTTTACGCCGGGCTTCAGGGCGTAGGCGCCCAGTTCGAAACGCACCTGGTCGTTGCCCTTGCCGGTGGCGCCATGGGAAATGGCGTCAGCGCCGGTTTCGTTGGCGATTTCGATCAAGCGCTTGGCGATCAACGGACGTGCGATGGAAGTACCCAGCAGGTACTCGCCTTCGTAGACGGTGTTGGCGCGGAACATCGGGAAAACGAAATCGCGCACGAACTCTTCGCGCAGATCGTCGATGTAGATCTCTTTAACGCCCATGGCTTGCGCCTTGGCGCGGGCCGGTTCGACCTCTTCGCCCTGGCCCAGGTCAGCGGTGAAGGTCACCACTTCACAGTTATAAGTGTCCTGCAGCCACTTGAGGATCACCGAAGTGTCCAGGCCGCCGGAATACGCCAGAACGACCTTGTTTACGTCCGCCATGCCATCACTCCACGGGGTTCTACGGAAAGCCGCCAAGTCTACCGATCCACGCGGGTAATTTACAGAGGCGCGACAGCTTATGACGACAAAGCGACAGATTATGTCGAGCGCGCGACGGCTACCGCCGTATCAGGACGTCGCCGCGGCGTTGGGCGTGGAAGTGGCTTGCGGTGCGGCCTTTTCAGCCGGCGCCACCCGATCCAGGTGGATATTCACCCGGCGGTTCTTGGCCCGGTTGGCCGGGTTGGTGTTGGGCGCCAACGGGTAACGTTCGCCGTGGAAGCGCAGGGTAATCTGCGACTCGGGAATGCCATTGGCCTTGAAAAAGTCCTGCACCGCCAGGGCCCGACGCCGTGACAGGTCGCGGTTGGTCAAGCGATTGCCACTGTTGTCCGAGTGGCCGTCGATGTCGATGTGATTCACCGTCGGGTCGGCCTTGAGGTATTCAAGCATCACCTGCAGCTTGGCCTTGGCCTGGGGATCCAGGTCGATACCGCCACCGGGAAAACCGATCTGCGCGTCCTTGACCTGTTCATAGTTCATCGGCAACAGCTTGGCGACACAGCTTTGATAGTCGCTGTAGGCCTTGCTGAACTTCACCGGCAACAGACGGACTTCAGAAACGCCGTTGTCGCGGGAGAACTGTCGCACCACCGGGCTGCGCCCATCCATCAGGCCATTGATCAGGCGCCCGGCCTGGACTTGCGAACTGTTGAACAGCACGCCGTCGCTGCCGGCCTTGACCGCACCGAGGTTGATATCGCCGCGCCCCGGCTGCCAGGGCGCCGCCGCCGCCAGCAGGGTCGCCCCGCCTGCGCCCTGCATCGGGTTGAAACTCTTGAGGCGGAAAATCGCCTGCTCACCGGCACGACGAACGAACTCGCCGGAACCAAAGTCGGTGATGGGCTGAGTCAGGCGGCACTCGAATTTGTCACCTTCGACCGTCCACTCAATGCTCTCCAGACGAGTCTGGAAAGTGAGAGCCATCGCAGGCAGGCTGGCAAACACACTGAGCAAGGCTAGATAACGCTGGCGCACGGGAGGCTCCACTGACGTGTACAACAGAAAAAGTCGACAGGCGTAAATTACGCCGTACCTTCGGGGTATCGGTTGCTCGTTGTAAAACTTGATAGCGAGTGCCTGGATGAGTCTTTTCCGGTAGCATTCCCCCGAGTTTGACCCGCCTGGAATCCCCAATGTCCGACCGCCTGACCCTGCTGCGTCCCGACGACTGGCATATTCATCTTCGCGATGGTGCCGTGTTGACCAATACAGTCGCGGATGTCGCGCGCACCTTTGGCCGCGCCATCATCATGCCTAACCTGGTACCTCCGGTGCGCAACGCCGTGGAAGCCGACGCCTATCGCCAGCGCATCCTCGCTGCGCGGCCGGCCGGCAGCCGCTTCGAGCCACTGATGGTGCTCTACCTCACTGATCGCACCCAGCCAGAAGATGTCCGCGCGGCCAAGGCCAGTGGTTTCGTGTACGCGGCCAAGCTCTACCCGGCCGGCGCGACCACCAACTCGGACTCGGGCGTTACCAGCATCGACAAGATCCTCCCGGCGCTGGAAGCCATGGCTGAAGTCGGCTTGCCGCTGTTGATCCACGGTGAAGTCACCCGTGGCGACGTGGACGTCTTCGACCGCGAGAAGCTGTTTATCGACGAACATATGCGCCGCGTCGTCGAACGCTTCCCAACGCTCAAGGTGGTGTTCGAACACATCACCACCCGTGAAGCCGTGCAGTTCGTCAACGAGGCCTCGGCCAACGTTGGTGCAACCATCACCGCTCACCACCTGCTGTACAACCGCAACCACATGCTGGTCGGCGGTATTCGGCCGCATTTCTACTGCCTGCCGATCCTCAAGCGCAACACCCACCAGGACGCCCTGCTCGATGCCGCCACCGGTGGCAGCGAGAAGTTCTTCCTCGGCACCGACTCGGCTCCCCATGCCCAGCACGCCAAGGAAGCCGCTTGCGGTTGCGCCGGTTGCTACACCGCTTATGCCGCGATCGAGTTGTATGCCGAAGCGTTCGAACAGCGCAACGCGCTGGACAAGCTAGAAGCTTTCGCCAGCCTCAACGGCCCACGTTTCTATGGCCTGCCGGCCAACACCGATCGCATCACCCTGGTTCGTGAAGAATGGACCGCCCCTGCCAGCCTGCCGTTCGGCGAGTTGACCGTTATCCCGCTGCGCGCCGGAGAAAAACTGCGCTGGCGCCTGCTGGAGGAACACTCGTGAGTGAAGACCATTTCGATGACGAACAAGACGGCCATGGCGGCGGTGGCGGTTCACGCCACCCGATGGCGGCGCGTTTTCGTGGCTACCTGCCCGTCGTCGTCGATGTAGAAACCGGCGGCTTCAACTCGGCCACCGATGCGCTGCTGGAAATTGCCGCGACCATCATTGGCATGGACGACAAAGGTTTTGTGTTCCCGGAACACACCTATTTCTTCCGCGTCGAGCCTTTCGAAGGCGCCAACATCGAAGCAGCGGCCCTGGAGTTCACCGGCATCAAGCTGGACCACCCCCTACGCATGGCCGTGAGCGAAGAGACGGCACTGACCGACATTTTCCGCAGCGTGCGCAAGGCGTTGAAAGCCAATGGCTGCAAGCGCGCGATTCTGGTGGGGCACAACAGCAGCTTCGACCTGGGTTTTCTCAACGCTGCGGTCGCGCGCCTGGACATGAAGCGTAACCCGTTCCACCCATTCTCCAGCTTTGACACCGCAACGCTGGCAGGCCTGGCTTACGGCCAGACCGTGCTGGCCAAGGCGTGCCAGGCAGCAGACATCGACTTTGACGGTCGTGAAGCGCACTCCGCGCGCTACGACACTGAAAAGACCGCTGATCTGTTCTGTGGCATCGTCAACCGCTGGAAAGAAATGGGCGGCTGGGAAGACTTCAACGACTGATCCCGTTCCATCGCGACATAAAAAAACCGGCCCTGAGGCCGGTTTTTTGTGCGTGACGCGGCTTACAGCTTGCCGGCGTTCTCGCTCAGGTAAGCAGCTACGCCTTCTGGCGAAGCGGTCATGCCTTTGTCGCCTTTTTTCCAGTTGGCTGGGCAGACTTCGCCGTGCTCTTCGTGGAATTGCAGGGCGTCAACCAGACGGATCAGCTCTTCCATGTTACGACCCAGTGGCAGGTCGTTGATGATCTGCGAACGGACAACACCTTTGTCGTCGATCAGGAACGCGCCACGGAAAGCAACGCCGCCTTCGGACTCAACGTCGTAGGCCTTGGCGATTTCGTGCTTCATGTCAGCAGCCATGATGTATTGAACCTGACCGATGCCGCCGGCATTGATCGGGGTGTTACGCCAGGCGTTGTGGGTGAAGTGGGAGTCGATCGACACCGCGATCACTTCAACGTTGCGCGCCTTGAAGTCAGCCATGCGGTGGTCCAGAGCGATCAGCTCGGACGGGCAGACGAAGGTGAAGTCCAGCGGGTAGAAGAACACCAGGCCGTATTTGCCTTTGATGGCCGACGACAGGGTGAAGCTGTCGACGATTTCGCCATTGCCGAGAACAGCGGGAACGGTGAAGTCAGGGGCTTGTTTGCCTACGAGTACGCTCATTGGATATCTCCTGGTGTGGTCGAATGAAGAATGAGATACGGCCCAGGTTGCCAGAATGATGCGACAGCCCTGTGACCTGATCTCGCTTCGTAAGGACCGACCATCATACACCGCGTTTTTGAGCTGTCCTTAGCGGTTTTTCAACGCTTTGCGCCCTGGCGCACTTAATCGGCGCATTTTGCGCTGGCGAAAAACCAAGCCGGGGAAACCGTTCGTCACTCGATCAGGAAACTGACACAAAGCTTTCTCAAACCACTTTGACAATCATTCTCGTTAACATTAAGATCCATCGCACTTGGGCCTCAACCAGCGACGGTTCTCTCCTTATGTATGTCTGCCTCTGCACCGGTGTCACCGACGGACAAATCCGCGAAGCAATCTATGAAGGTTGCTGCAGCTACCGCGAAGTGCGCCAAGCCACCGGCGTTGCCAGCCAATGCGGCAAATGCGCTTGCCTGGCCAAGCAGGTCGTACGCGAAACCCTGACCGAATTGCAGAGCAGCCAAGCCACCATTCCCTACCCTGTGGAATTTAATGCGGCCTGAAACATCACCTAAATAACGAATTTTTAAAGAACCGGACTTAGCGTCCGGTTTTTTTATGCCTTTAATTCAAGCGCTTAGCTTCAAGATGCGGATTGCAAACATTCTTATTCCGATTAATTTTCATATATTATTCAATAACTTAGGTTTGACAGTAATCTTTATGCGGCTCAGACTTGCCCAATATTCCACGAATTACAGGGCAGGACCCCATCATGAAAGGCGACATTACAGTCATCCAGCATCTCAACAAAATCCTTGCCAATGAACTGGTCGCGATCAATCAGTACTTCCTGCATGCACGCATGTATGAAGATTGGGGCTTGAACAAGCTGGGCAAGCACGAGTACCACGAGTCCATCGACGAGATGAAACACGCGGACAAGCTGATCAAGCGCATCCTCTTCCTTGAAGGCCTGCCGAACGTCCAGGACCTGGGCAAGCTGCACATCGGCGAGCACACCAAGGAAATGCTGGAGTGCGACCTGCGCATCGAGCGCACCGGCCACGCCGACCTGAAAGCCGCCATCGCTCACTGCGAAACCGTTGGCGACTTCGGTAGCCGCGAACTGCTGGAAGATATCCTGGAGTCCGAAGAGGAACATATCGACTGGCTGGAAACCCAACTTGGTCTGATCGACAAAGTGGGTCTTGAGAACTATCTGCAATCGCAAATGGGCGACGAGTAACTTCATCGGTTAACTCAACGCCAATAAAAAGCCCCGCTCTCTTAAAGAGAAGCGGGGCTTTTTAATGCCTGGATATATCCAGGCAACGCAACGGGGGCGAGCGGCCTCGCCCCGTTAGGTCGATCAGGCTTCGGTCTTGTTTGCAGCTGCTTTTTCAGCAGCGGCCTTGACCAGAGTCTGCAGTTCACCGTTGGCGAACATTTCGGCCATGATGTCGCTGCCGCCTACCAGCTCACCACCGACCCACAGTTGCGGGAAGGTTGGCCAGTTGGCGTATTTAGGCAGGTTGGCGCGGATTTCCGGGTTCTGCAGGATGTCCACGTATGCGAACTTCTCACCACAGCCCATAACGGCCTGAGCGGCTTTCGCGGAGAAGCCACACTGCGGGGCATTCGGCGAGCCTTTCATGTAAAGCAGAATGGTGTTGTTGGCAATCTGCTCTTTAATAGTTTCGATGATATCCATGGAACACCTCGGCTGAACTTTCCGACTCTGTTGTCGGCACGGTGGCGCATTGTAACGGAAAGCCGAGTTGCATGCTCGGTCTCCCCGACAGACACCTCAAGCCGCCTCCACCCGCACCGGCACACCATTGAGTGCGGCATTGCCCGACAACTCATCCACCTGGCATTCATCGGTCAGGTCATTGGCGCTGGAACCTGGCTGCTCGCTGGCGATGCCCATCTGCACCCCGGGCCGCGCGTGCCCCCAGCCATGGGGCAGGCTGACCACCCCCGGCATCATCTCGTGGCTGGCCAAGACTTCGACTTCAATCATACCTACCCGGGAACTCACCCGGACTCGCTGCCCATCCGCCAGGCCGCGCCGGGCCAAGTCATCAGGGTGCATCAACAGCTGATGACGCGGCTTGCCCTTCACCAGACGATGATAGTTGTGCATCCAGGAATTGTTACTGCGCACATGCCGGCGCCCGATCATCAGCAACTCATCGGCCAGGGGCGCCTGCAGCGCGGTAAACCGCGCCAGGTCCGCCATGATCTCCGGCGGTGCGGCCTGCACCCGGCGATTGGCGGTTTTCAAGCGCGCCGCCAGGTTCGGCCTGAGCGCCCCAAGATCAATGCCATGGGGATAGGCCTCCAAAGCCGCCACCGACAGCCCGTGGCTTGAACGGTCGCCATACCGCCCCGCACGCAAGCCCATGTCGATCATCTGCGCCGGCGCCACGGTGGGCTTGAGGGTTTTACCGGTACGGGCGGCAAAGGCCTTGGCCAAGCCAACGAAAATCTCCCAGTCATGCAACGCGCCTTCGGGCTTGGCCAGGATCGCCCGATTGAAACGGCTGACATTGCGCACCGCGAACATGTTGAAGGTGGTGTCGTAGTGATCGTTCTCCAGTGCCGACGTCGAAGGCAGGATCAAGTCCGCGTAACGAGTGGTCTCGTTGATGTACAGGTCGAGGCTGACCATGAACTCAAGACCGTCCAGGGCCTGCTCCAACTGCCGACCATTGGGGGTGGACAGCACCGGATTGCCCGCCACGGTAATCAGGGCGCGCACTTGGCCCTCCCCTTCGGTGAGCATTTCCTCCGCCAACGCCGCCACCGGCAACTCGCCGCCATACTCGGGGCGCCCGGAAACCCGGCTTTGCCAAACGTTAAAGTGCCCGCCCGAAGTCGCTGCCACCAGGTCCACCGCCGGCTCGGTGCACAGGGCCCCGCCGACTCGATCGAGGTTGCCGGTCACCAGGTTGAGCAACTGCACCAACCAGTGACACAAGGTGCCAAAGGCCTGGGTCGACACGCCCATGCGCCCGTAGCACACGGCCTTGTCCGCCCCGGCGAAATCCCGCGCCAACTGGCGAATCTGCTCGGCGGGAATGGAGCACAGGGGGCTCATGGCTTCCGGACTGAACGTGGAAATCGCCTGACGCACCTCGGCCAGGCCATCGACTTCAAGGTGGCTGTCGCGGGTCGGTCCTTTCTCGAAGATCGTGTGCAAAAGGCCAAACAGCAACGCCACATCGCCGCCGGGCCGGACAAACAGATGCTGGTCGGCAATCGCAGCCGTTTCACTGCGGCGCGGGTCGACCACCACCACTTTACCGCCTCGGGCCTGGATGGCTTTCAGGCGCTTCTCCACGTCCGGTACGGTCATGATGCTGCCGTTGGACGCCAATGGGTTGCCGCCGAGGATCAACATGAAGTCGGTGTGGTCGATGTCGGGAATCGGCAGCAACAAGCCATGGCCGTACATCAGGTAGCTGCTCAAGTGCTGGGGCAGTTGATCCACCGACGTCGCAGAGAAACGGTTCCGGGTCTGCAACAGGCCCAGAAAGTAATTGCTGTGGGTCATCAGCCCGTAGTTGTGCACGCTGGGGTTGCCCTGGTAGGTGGCCACCGCATTGTTGCCATGGCGCTCCTGAATCTGCGCCAGGCGCTCGGCCACTTGGCTGAAGGCATCTTCCCAAGCGATCGGCTGCCACTCGCTGCCGACCCTGA
Organism: Pseudomonas morbosilactucae; assembly: GCF_023241665.1. NCBI lineage: Bacteria > Pseudomonadati > Pseudomonadota > Gammaproteobacteria > Pseudomonadales > Pseudomonadaceae > Pseudomonas > Pseudomonas morbosilactucae. Next base: position 59,117 of record NZ_JALQCX010000032.1, read on the forward strand.
GCATGGGTTGGCGCAGGCGATCCGGGTCATTCTGAATGTCTTGCAAGGCCACCGCCTTGGGGCAGATGTGGCCGCGACTGAAGCTGTCTTGCGGGTCGCCCTTGATCGAGGTGATCTGCAGTTGCCCCGCAGTTTCAGTGGTTTCGATGTTCAGGCCGCAGATGGCTTCGCACAGATGGCAGGCACGGTGGTGGAGAGTCTTGGTCATGGCCAGTCTCTATTCTAGGAAGGGCGGCCAGCGCCCGGCCGCGAGAAGAAAACTATGATCCCGGGCCCGCCACGACACCAGAGACGTTCGTCCTGTGAATCGCAGAGCATCAGGCTTGCCGATGGCGGCCCATGGCGTGTTGCGTGAGAAAATGTTTCAAGCTGCCGCCGCGAACGATCCCTGCTGGCCGGGCCTTGGCCTACCGTTCAAAAACCGACCACAACCCCATTGCGCGCGCCCTGGTCGATTGCCAAGGCCCTTGGGGGCAGTGTACAAATGCCGGGCTGCTGTCAGGAAACCGGCTGTCATAGCGCTAGCGCACTCGCGCCCTAGCCTCTCTGAGTTCCCCTAAACGCCGTAGCCCTATTGGTAAGACGCGACATTTAATGTCAATATCGCGCCTTCCCCTATTTCGTCGCCCCGTGCGGCTTTCGCCGCAGGTCTCGCCCGTTTTCCTTATAAACAAGGCTTTGAGTATCTGCGGTCTGTTGCAAAAGGTAGTTAATGATGAGCGCAAGGCACTTTCTCTCCCTGATGGATTGCACGCCCGAAGAGCTGGTCAGTGTGATTCGTCGAGGCATCGAGCTGAAGGACCTGCGTAACCGCGGCGTACTCTTCGAGCCATTGAAAAACCGCGTGCTCGGCATGATTTTCGAGAAGTCGTCGACCCGTACCCGGCTGTCCTTCGAAGCCGGCATGATCCAGCTCGGCGGCCAGGCCATCTTCCTTTCCCCGCGGGACACCCAACTGGGTCGCGGTGAGCCCATCAGCGACTGCGCCATCGTCATGTCGCGCATGCTCGACGCCGTGATGATTCGCACCTTCGCCCACAGCACCCTGACCGAGTTTGCGGCCAACTCTCGCGTACCGGTGATCAACGGCCTGTCCGATGACCTGCACCCCTGCCAGTTGCTGGCCGACATGCAAACCTTCCAGGAGCATCGCGGCTCGATCCAGGGCAAGACCGTGGCCTGGATCGGCGACGGCAACAACATGTGCAACAGTTATATAGAAGCAGCGATCCAGTTCGACTTCCAACTGCGCATCGCCTGCCCGGAAGGCTATGAACCCAACCCAGAATTCGTCGCCCAGGCCGGCGATCGCGTGACCATCGTCCGCGATCCAAAGAATGCCGTGACCGGCGCCCACCTGGTCAGCACCGATGTCTGGACCTCCATGGGCCAGGAAGAAGAAACCGCCAAGCGCCTGGCTCTGTTCGCACCGTTCCAGGTGACCCGCGCCCTGCTCGACCTGGCAGCCGAGGACGTGCTGTTCATGCACTGCCTGCCGGCCCACCGCGGCGAGGAAATCAGCCTCGACCTGCTGGACGACCCGCGTTCAGTGGCCTGGGACCAGGCCGAAAACCGCCTGCACGCACAAAAGGCCCTGCTCGAGTTTCTGGTCGAGCCGGCGTACCACCACGCATGAGCCAGCCATTACTGCTGAACCTGCGCAATCTGGCATGCGGCTATCAGGACCAACGGGTCGTACAAAACCTTAACCTGCACCTCAATGCCGGGGACATCGGTTGCTTGCTGGGCTCCTCGGGCTGCGGCAAAACCACCACCCTGCGCGCCATCGCCGGCTTTGAGCCGGTGCACGAAGGTGAAATCCAGCTAGCGGGCGAGACCATCTCCAGCGCCGGTTTCACCCTGGCGCCGGAGAAACGGCGCATCGGCATGGTGTTCCAGGACTACGCGCTGTTTCCCCACTTGAGTGTGGCGGACAACATCGCCTTCGGTATCCGCAAGCATCCGCAGAAGGACCGCGTGATCGAGGAACTGCTGGAACTGGTGAACCTGAAGAACCTCGGCAAGCGCTTCCCCCACGAGCTCTCCGGCGGCCAGCAACAACGGGTCGCCCTGGCCCGGGCCCTGGCCCCTGAGCCGCAGTTGCTGCTGCTCGACGAACCCTTCTCCAACCTCGATGGCGAGCTGCGACGCAAGCTCAGCCATGAAGTGCGGGACATCCTCAAGGCCCGTGGCACCAGCGCGATTTTGGTGACTCACGACCAGGAAGAAGCCTTTGCTGTCAGCGATCACGTCGGGGTATTCAAGGAAGGCCGCCTGGAGCAGTGGGACACGCCCTACAACCTCTATCACGAACCGCTGACGCCCTTTGTCGCCAGCTTTATCGGCCAGGGTTACTTTATTCGCGGCCAGTTGAGCAGCCCGGAGTCGGTGCAGACCGAACTGGGTGAGCTGCGTGGCAACCGTGCCTACACCTGGCCCCAGGGCGGCGCGGTGGACGTACTGCTGCGCCCGGACGACATCGTCTATGCGCCGGACAGCGCGCTCAAGGCACGGATTGTCGGCAAGACCTTCCTCGGCGCCTCGACCCTGTACCGCCTGCAACTGCCCACCGGCAGCCAGCTGGAGTCGATCTTCCCAAGCCACGCCGACCATGGCGTCGGCAGCGATGTGGGCATTCGCGTCGCCGCCGAACACCTGGTGCTGTTCCAGGCTTCCGGCAGCACGGCCGCGCAAATCCCTAAAAGCGAATCAGGGGTGCGCCGCTACAGCAGCGCCCACTGAGGCTGAAGCGGAGCTGGCCTACCGGCTCCGCGGCAACCTTATCCCAGCAATAACGTGCCGCTGGCCACCCGCGTGGCATGCCCGCCGATCCTCACCCGCTCCCCCTGTAACCGACAAAACAATGCCCCGCCTCGCGCAGAACGCTGATAGGCGGTCAGGCTCTGTTTGTCCAACCGTTGGGCCCAGTAAGGGATCAGGCAGCAGTGGGTCGAGCCGGTGACCGGGTCCTCATTGAGACCGATGGCAGGCGCGAAGTAACGGGAAACGAAATCGTGCTGCTGCCCCTGGGCCGTGACAATGACCCCGGGCCACGGCAGCGCCGCCAGTGCCGCCATGTCTGGCCGGCAATCCAGCACCGCCTGCTCGGACTCCAGCACCACCAACAGCTCATTGGCCGCCAGCAGCTCGACCACTGCCACACCCAAGGCCTTGGTCACTGCCTCAATCCCGTCAACCGCCCGCGGCGTCCTCCGCGGGAAGTCCAGCCACAGGAGCCCGTCTTCACGACTGACGCTCAAGGGGCCTGACTGGCTGTTGAACTCAATGCGCTGCGCCGACTCGCCGTACACCTCGAACAGCACATAGGCGCTGGCCAAGGTAGCGTGGCCGCACAGGGCGACTTCAGTGGTCGGGGTGAACCAGCGGATCCGCCAGCCCTCGGCTTCACGCACGACAAAAGTGGTTTCCGACAGGTTGTGCTCAGCGGCGATCTTTTGCATCAACTCATCGCTGAGCCAGGCCTCCAGGCGATAGACCATCGCCGGGTTGCCACCGAAGGGCTGATCGCTGAACGCATCGATTTGATGAAACTCAAGCTGCATAGGGTTTCTCCTTGAACATACGGCGGCCAGCATGAAGGCCGAGCGCCTAAACAGGACAGACACAGAGCAGCGGATTTTTTTCCATACAGCGAGGGCGAGACGTCAGGCGCGCCCGATGTCGGCGAAGGTCGCCTGGGTGTGCTCCGCCAGTACCGACGCCGCCAACTCCACTTCCAGGCCCCGGCGCCCGGCGCTGACAAAGATGCTGGCAAACGGCTGGGCGCTGTTGTCGATAAACGTCCGCAGGCGCTTCTTCTGGCCCAGCGGGCTGATGCCCCCCAGCAAATAGCCGGTAGCACGTTGCGCAGCGGCCGGATCGGCCATCTCGGCTTTCTTGACCCCGGCAGCATGGGCCAAGGCCTTGAGGTCCAGACTGCCAACCACGGGCACCACGGCCACCAGCAATTCGCCCTTTTCACTGCTGGCGAGCAAGGTCTTGAACACCTGGGCCGGATCGAGGTTGAGCTTTTCCGCCGCCTCAAGACCATAGGACGCCGCTTTGGGGTCATGTTCGTAACTGTGCACGCGATGTTCGGCGCGAACTTTTTTCAGCAGATCCAGTGCAGGGGTCATGACAGCTCCAAGCGAGGGATAAAGAAGAAAAATACCGGACCGCGATTTTAGGTGATCCCAAGGCAAAACGCTCTAACTCGAGCCTTGTTAGCCAGGGGGCTAGAGGCTGCCAGGGGCATGGCCTCCTGCCACCTGCGATCGACCCTTTAGCGGCGGGCGCGATCATTCACCGGGTTGATTGCTACAAAATGACTGACGGTTCACTTTCGACCTTTGACAGCAGTGTTTCTTGTCTATATTTTTTCGTTTGTGAATATCGTAGGGTGTTCACCGCAGCACGCGGCAACACGCCGACGCCAGGATGGGGATTCTGGCCGAGGTCAATATCGAGCTCAGCCTCCTGAGCCAGAGCGCCAGACAACAACAAAAACCGAGGTTTCAATGACAACTGCTCTACAACAACCGTCGCTATCGGGCCAGTGCATGGCCGAGTTTCTGGGCACCGCCTTATTGATCTTCTTCGGCACCGGTTGCGTTGCCGCGCTCAAAGTCGCGGGTGCCAGCTTCGGCCTGTGGGAAATCAGCATCATCTGGGGGATCGGCGTGAGCATGGCGATCTACCTCACTGCCGGCGTGTCCGGCGCGCACTTGAACCCTGCCGTGAGCATCGCCCTGTGTCTTTTTGCCGACTTTGAAAAGCGCAAACTGCCCTTCTACATCCTGGCGCAAATCGCCGGCGCCTTCTGCGCGGCGTTCCTGGTGTACACCCTCTACAGCAACCTGTTCTTCGATTTCGAACAAAGCCATCAAATGATCCGAGGCTCCCAAGCCAGCCTGGAATTGGCCTCGGTGTTCTCCACCTACCCGCACCCGTCCCTGTCCACGGCCCAGGCTTTCCTGGTGGAAGTGGTCATTACCGCGATTCTGATGGGCGTGATCATGTCCCTGACCGACGACAACAACGGCCTGCCTCGTGGCCCGATGGCCCCGTTACTGATCGGCCTGCTGATTGCCGTGATCGGCAGTGCCATGGGCCCGCTGACCGGCTTTGCGATGAACCCGGCTCGGGACTTCGGTCCTAAACTGATGACGTTCTTCACCGGCTGGGGTGAAATCGCCTTCACCGGCGGCCGTGACATTCCATATTTCCTGGTACCGATTTTTGCTCCGATCCTCGGTGCCTGTTTGGGTGCGGCAGCGTATCGCGGGCTGATTGCCCGTCATCTGCCCAGCGCCATCCCTGCTACAAAGGATGCAGAAGCGGCCACTGACGGCAAAGTAAGAACTTCTTGAAACCGCGGCGCGAGGTCCTGCCCACTTCGACCTTGCGCCCCACATCACTCCCTTATTTCGTCCAAGGCAATCGACATGACCGACATCCAGAACAAGAACTACATCATTGCCCTCGATCAGGGTACGACCAGCTCCCGGGCGATCATTTTCGACCGCGACGCCAACGTGGTCTGCACCGCCCAGCGCGAATTCGCCCAGCATTACCCACAAGCCGGTTGGGTCGAACATGACCCGATGGAAATCTTCGCCACCCAAAGCGCGGTGATGGTCGAGGCCCTGGCGCAAGCCGGCCTGCATCACGATCAGGTGGCCGCCATCGGCATCACCAACCAGCGCGAAACCACCGTGGTCTGGGACAAGAACACCGGCCGCCCGATCTACAACGCCATCGTCTGGCAGTGCCGCCGCAGCACCGAGATCTGCCAGCAGCTCAAGCGCGACGGCCTGGAAGACTACATCCGCGACACCACCGGCCTGGTCACCGACCCCTACTTCTCCGGCACCAAGCTGAAGTGGATCCTCGACAACGTCGAGGGCAGCCGTGAACGCGCGCGCAACGGCGAACTGCTGTTCGGCACCGTCGACAGCTGGCTGATCTGGAAATTTACCGGCGGCAAGACCCACGTCACCGACTACACCAACGCCTCGCGCACCATGCTCTTCAACATCCACACCCTGGAGTGGGACGCGAAGATGCTGGAGGTGCTGGATATCCCACGGGAAATGCTCCCGGAAGTGAAATCCTCTTCGGAAATCTACGGCCGCACCAAGAGCGGCATCGCCATCGGCGGTATCGCTGGCGACCAGCAAGCGGCGCTGTTCGGCCAGATGTGCGTGGAACCGGGCCAGGCGAAAAACACCTACGGCACCGGCTGCTTCCTGCTGATGAACACCGGCGACAAAGCGGTGAAATCCAAGCACGGCATGCTCACCACCATCGCCTGCGGCCCTCGCGGCGAAGTGGCGTATGCCCTGGAAGGCGCAGTCTTCAACGGCGGCTCGACCGTGCAGTGGCTGCGCGACGAACTGAAGATCATCAACGATGCCCATGACACCGAGTACTTTGCCGGCAAGGTCAAGGACAGCAACGGTGTGTACCTGGTACCGGCCTTTACCGGCCTCGGCGCCCCCTACTGGGACCCCTACGCCCGTGGCGCGCTGTTCGGCCTGACCCGTGGCGTGCGCGTGGACCACATCATCCGCGCCGCCCTGGAATCCATTGCCTACCAGACCCGCGACGTGCTCGACGCCATGCAACAGGACTCCGGCGAACGCCTCAAAGCCCTGCGCGTGGACGGCGGCGCAGTGGCCAACAACTTCCTCATGCAATTCCAGGCTGACATTCTCGGGACCCAGGTCGAGCGCCCGCAAATGCGCGAAACCACGGCCCTTGGCGCAGCCTACCTGGCGGGCCTGGCCTGCGGCTTCTGGGGCAGCCTGGAAGAGTTGCGCGGCAAGGCGGTGATTGAGCGCGAGTTCGAACCCCAACTGGCCGAAGCCGAGAAGGAAACCCTCTACGCCGGCTGGAAAAAAGCCGTCAGCCGCACCCGCGACTGGGAACCCCACGACGACGCCAAGTAAGCCAAGGGCTGGCGTGTAACTGGTCGGGAGCAGCTTCCTGCGGCATCATGGGCAAATTTTGCACGGCAGCCCAAAGGAAGCCCCATGAATCTGCCTCCCCGCCAGCAACAAATCCTCGATCTGGTCCGCGAACGCGGCTATGTCAGCATCGAGGAAATGGCTCAGTTATTCGTCGTGACCCCGCAGACCATCCGCCGCGATATCAACCAGCTGGCGGAAGCCAACCTGCTGCGCCGCTACCATGGCGGCGCTGCTTATGATTCCAGCGTGGAAAACACCGCCTACGCGATGCGCGCCGATCAGATGCGCGACGAGAAGCAACGCATCGGCGAAGCCATCGCCGCACAAATCCCCGATCACGCCTCGCTGTTCATCAACATCGGCACCACCACCGAATCCATCGCCCGGGCGCTGCTCAATCACAACCACCTGAAGATCATCACCAACAACCTGCACGTGGCGTCGATGCTCAGTGCCAAGGATGATTTCGATGTGCTGCTCACCGGCGGCACGGTGCGCCGTGACGGCGGTGTGGTGGGCCAGGCCAGCGTCGACTTCATCAACCAGTTCAAGGTCGACTTCGCCCTGGTGGGCATCAGCGGCATCGATGAAGACGGCAGCCTGCTGGACTTCGACTACCAGGAAGTACGCGTCTCCCAGGCGATCATCGCCAATGCCCGGCAAGTGATCCTGGCGGCGGACTCCAGCAAATTCGGGCGCAACGCCATGATCCGCCTGGGACCGATCAGCTTGGTGGACTGCCTGGTGACGGACCAGCAGCCCGTGCCGGCGTTGGTGCAATTACTCAATCAGCACAAGGTTCGCCTGGAAGTGGTTTAACGCCAGCACCGCCGCCATCGCTGGCACGCTAGCGCCTACATGGGAATGCCATTGCTGCAGGAGCCCGGCTTGCCGGCGATGGCGTCCGCAAGATCGCTATCGCCGGCAAGCCGGCCCCACCACCTTTTGTTCACAAATTTTCATTTGCCCGCCCTTCGATCAGTTTTTTCAATCGAAGTCGGGTGGCTGTGCCCGCGTTTATCAGCTACCATTTTCGGAAATGAACATTAATGTTCGAATTCCAAGACAAAGAAATTGCGAGGCCAGCCGATGAACCCTTCTACCTTGCCTGCCCCACCGCTTGCCGAAGTCTATGATGTTGCCGTTATCGGCGGCGGGATCAATGGCGTCGGCATTGCAGCAGACGCAGCCGGTCGCGGTTTGTCGGTGTTCCTTTGCGAAAAGGACGACTTGGCCAGCCACACCTCTTCGGCCAGCAGCAAGCTGATCCACGGTGGCCTGCGCTACCTCGAACATTACGAATTCCGCCTGGTGCGCGAAGCCTTGGCCGAACGGGAAGTACTGCTGGCCAAGGCCCCGCATATCGTCAAGCCCATGCGTTTCGTCCTGCCTCATCGCCCCCATCTGCGCCCGGCCTGGATGATTCGTGCAGGGCTGTTCCTGTATGACCACCTGGGCAAGCGGGAAAAACTGGCCGGTTCCAAAAGCCTGAAGTTCGGCGCCAACAGCCCGCTCAAGGCCGAGATCAGCAAAGGCTTCGAATACTCCGATTGCTGGGTCGACGACGCACGCCTGGTGGTGCTCAACGCCATGGCCGCGCGGGAAAACGGCGCCCATATCCACACCCAGACCCGTTGCGTCAGCGCCCGCCGCAGCAAAGGCCTGTGGCACCTGCACCTGGAGCGCAGCGATGGCAGCCTGCTGTCGATCCGCGCCAAGGCCCTGGTCAACGCCGCCGGCCCCTGGGTCGCCAAGTTCATCAAGGATGACCTGAAGCTGGATTCGCCCTACGGCATCCGCCTGATCCAGGGCAGCCACCTGATCGTGCCCAAACTCTATGAAGGTGAACACGCACACATTCTGCAAAACGAAGACCAGCGCATCGTGTTCACCATTCCGTACCTGAACCGCTTCACCCTGATCGGCACCACCGACCGCGAATACACCGGCGACCCGGCGAAGGTGAGCATCACCGACGGCGAGACCGACTACATCCTCAAGGTGGTCAACGCGCACTTCAAAAAGCAGCTGAGCCGCGACGACATCGTGCACACCTATTCCGGCGTTCGCCCCCTGTGCAACGACGAGTCCGACAACCCGTCCGCCGTGACCCGGGACTACACCCTGGCCCTCTCGGGCAACGCCGACGAAGCGCCACTGCTCTCGGTGTTCGGCGGTAAGCTGACCACCTACCGCAAGCTGGCGGAATCGGCCTTGGTGCAACTGGCGCCGTACTTCAAGCACGCCAAGCCAAGCTGGACCGCCCAGGCCACCCTGCCCGGCGGTGAAAACATGAGCACGCCCCAGGCCCTGGCCGAGGCGCTGCGACAGAAGTTCGAATGGATCCCCAATGAAATCGCCCAGCGCTGGGCCAGCACCTATGGCAGCCGCACCTGGCGCATGCTCGAAGGCGTGGAATCGCTGAACGATCTAGGCGAACACATCGGCGGTGGGCTTTACACCCGCGAAGTTGATTACCTGTGCAGCGAAGAATGGGCGACCACTGCGCAAGACATTCTGTGGCGCCGCAGCAAGCTGGGGTTGTTCACTACTCCGACCGAGCAAGAAAAGTTGGCGGCTTATCTGGGCAAGGTTGAGCAGAATCGCAAGATTGAAGCGGCGTGATCTGATCAGCGCTTGAATGAAAGCCCCTGAATTGTGAGATTCAGGGGCTTTTTATTGGGTCAGTCTCTAGCAGAGGTCTGGGGCGAGGGTCGACGTCAGCACGCCAAATGCAACAGCAGAAAATCAATAAACACCCGCGACTTGTGCGGCAAATGTGCAGTGTCAGGAAACACCACATGGATCGACTGCGCTGGCAGCGAGTAATCCGGCAACAAGCGCACCAGACGTCCACTGGCGATGTCCTCCTCAACCAGCCACGCCGGCAACACCGAAACACCCAATGAGGAGAGCGTCATCGAACGAATCGCCGTGGATGAATTCGAGTCGAAATGGCTGATGCCACTGACCTCGATACCGCGTCCTGACCGATCGCGCAAAAGCCACTGCGTCGGCGCCTGCAAATTGCTGTTGGCGATCCACGGCAGGCTAATCAAATCCTGCGGTTCATTCACAGGATGGCGAGCGAGAAACGGTGCACTCGCCACCAACACAATCTCGTAATCCGCTAGCTTGCGGCACTTGAAAGCAGAATCCGTCAATTTGCCCAGACGGATCACCAGATCAAGTTTTTCCGCCAGCAGATCATTCAGCGATGAGTTGAAGTTGTAACTCAAACTGACTTCCGGGTATTGCGCGGCGAACAACGGAATCAACGGCAGAATATATTTCTCGCCATACTCACTGGTCGAACTGATCCGCAACTTCCCGAAAACCCGATGACTGCCCTTCAGTACATTATCAAAAGCACTGTCGATACCCGCGACGATGGCTTTGAACTCGGTATAAAAACTCTGCCCGGTTTCTGTCAGCGAAACCGCCCGGCTATTGCGGATCAGCAGCGTGACTGACAGCGCTTCCTCCAGTGCCTTGACGTGGAGGCTGGCCATGGCCCTGCTGATGTTCAGGTAACTCGCAGCCTTGGTGAAAGACCCCAGGTCAACGATAGCGAGAAAGGTCTGCACCCGATTTAAGTGCGCGTGCATGGCGCCATGACTCACTGTTCAATCCTTTCAAACATTGTGTTCAGCCCCATTGCATCGACGTCCGGAGTCTATCGCCCCTATGCTCGACGACAAAGGGGAAACAACATGAGTTATCGCTACAAAGTCGCATCGGTCTTCCTGATAGGTTTTTTTATCGACTGCATCAATATCTTCATGTCAGCGGTCGCGCTGCCCAGTCTGTCGGCGGCCTTGCACATCAGCAGCTCATCAGTGGCCTGGGTCGCCAATGCCTATGTTCTGGGGCTGACACTGATCATTCCAATCAGCACCTGGCTCTCCGGACGCTTTGGCAGCCGGGAAATGCTCACGCTTTCGATGCTGGTCTTCAGCGGATCGGTATGGATGTGCGGGGTCGCGAACAGCTTCCTTGAACTGGTGGCCTGGCGTTTCGTGCAAGGCCTCAGTGGCGGTTTGTTGATACCGGTCGGGCAGGCACTGACCTTCAATCTGTTCCAGGGCGAGCAACGGGCGAAAATCTCCACGCTGGTAATGGCGGTCGCGCTGATTGCCCCGGCGATTTCACCGACCGTTGGCGGAATCATCGTCGACAGCACCTCATGGCGCTGGGTGTTCTTCAGCACTATCCCGTTTTCACTGATCGCCGCCGGGCTGGCGTGGTGCTGGATAAAAGAGTCCAGGCCCACTCACCTGCCGCACCCGGACTTCAAAGGCCTGCTGCTGGTCAGTGCGGCACTCATCAGTTTGCTGATGGGCATGTCGCTGTATGGCGGCGACTATCCGGCGCTGGCGGCCATCGCATGCATTGTGGCGGGCGTGATATTGATTGCCCTGTACCTGCAGCACTATCGCCAATCAAGCCACGCGATCATCGAACTGAGCCTGCTCAAGAGCAAAAGACTCAGCACCTCACTCTTCATCTATTACGCGATTCCCGGGGTGTTCACCGGGGTCAATCTGCTGAGCATTTTCTTCCTGCAAAACACCCTGCATTTCAGTGCCAGGCTGACCGGGATGTTTATGCTCGTCTACGCCAGCGGAGCCTTCATCGCCATGCTGGCTTGCGGCCGTGTCTACAACCGTGTCGGCGCCAGACGCCTGTTCACTTTCGGCATGCTGTTGCACAGCGCCGGCATTGCCACGTTGGTGGGGGTGAATCGCCCGGACGACCTCTGGCTGATCGTCGGTGCCTACAGCTTGATGGGCATCGGTGGCGGCATCGGCGCCAACACTGCGCAGACCACATCGCTGATGGACTTCAGCAGCAGCGACACGCACAAAGCCAGTGTGATCTGGAACATCAACCGGCAGATGTCGTTCAGCCTCGGTGCGGCGCTGTGCCTGATGATCTTCAACCTGCTGCTCAAGCCGTTGCAGCCCACTGCGGCCTATCACGCGAGCTTCGCCATTGCCGCGCTGATCGGCCTGCTGCCGCTGTTTCAAATGAGCCAACTGAACCCTGCCAAGGCACACCATGAACCACAACCTGATTGAACAAGCGCAACACAGCATTCACCACGTGCACCAACTGATTCACCGCGTGTTTACCGATGCAGATGGCACCGGCGAAACCAGTATTGCGCCGCTGATGAGCGCCTTTGGCGAACATTTCAGCATGGTCACCACCTCAGCCGCGACCCTCGACCGGCAGCACCTGGAGCAACTGTTCAAAGGCGCGGTCGGCGGCCGGCCGAGGCTCGAGATCATCATCAGCGACTTGCGCCCGGTCTGGCAGGAAGGCGAAACGGTGGCCATCAGCTACACCGAAGTCCAGCGCACGCCCGAGCAGGAAAATACCCGGGTTTCGGTGGCCATCCTTCGGATTCACGCCGGGAGCGTGCAATGGCAGTACCTGCATGAAACCCCGCTCAGCCAGAAAAATCGGAAATAACCTGCAACAGGTCATTCGGTTTTCCGAACGCCGTCTCATGATCAGTTCGGTTAACCGGATCGACCACAGCTAAAAACACCTTCAAAAAAATTTAATATCCTTATTAATCAATGATTTATTTATTACTGAGTAGTCTGGCACGACTCATGCTCTACACTCTTCGACGAATGTTTGATGAGCCACCCCATCAGAAGCCGTCAAGGCATTCGCTGTATAAAAGAGCCGTCGAATTGGCTTCATAAAAAAAAACAAATGTCGAGGAAATATTGATGCGCATCGTTCCCCATCTGTTGGGCGCAGCTATCGCTGCCGCTCTGATTAGCACTCCAGTTTTCGCCGCCGAACTCACCGGCACACTGAAGAAAATCAAAGAGTCCGGCACCATCACCCTCGGACATCGCGACGCTTCCATTCCGTTTTCCTACATCGCTGACGCTTCCGGCGTCCCGGTCGGCTACTCCCACGACATCCAGCTGAAAATCGTCGAGGCCATCAAGAAAGACCTCGACATGCCGGACCTCAAGGTCAAGTACAACCTGGTCACCTCGCAAACCCGTATCCCGCTGGTGCAGAACGGCACCGTGGACGTCGAGTGCGGCTCCACCACCAACAACGTCGAGCGTCAGCAGCAAGTTGACTTCTCCGTCGGCATCTTCGAAATCGGTACCCGCCTGCTGTCCAAAAAGGACTCGGCCTACAAGGATTTCGGTGACCTGAAAGGCAAGAACGTCGTGACCACCGCCGGCACCACGTCCGAGCGCATCCTCAAGGCAATGAACGCCGACAAGCAGATGGGCATGAACGTGATCTCCGCCAAGGACCACGGTGAATCCTTCAACATGCTGGAAAGCGGCCGCGCCGTAGCCTTCATGATGGACGACGCACTGCTGGCCGGTGAAATGGCCAAGGCCAAGAAGCCGGGCGACTGGGCCGTGACCGGTACTGCACAGTCCTACGAAATCTATGGCTGCATGGTCCGCAAGGGCGACGCACCGTTCAAGAAAGCCGTGGACGACGCCATCGTTGCCACCTACAAGTCGGGCGAAATCAACAAGATCTACGACAAGTGGTTCCAGGCGCCGATCCCACCAAAAGGCCTGAACCTGATGTTCCCGATGAGCGACGAGCTCAAGGCCTTGATCGCCAATCCGACCGACAAAGCGGCTGACGATAAAAAGTCCTGATTCCTGACTAACCTTGTTTCCTGAAGGGCCAACCGGTCCTTCAGGAGTCTGTCACTACCTGCTGGCATTTTTTGGAAACACTCGAACCGGTGGTTGTCGAGCCGATCGCGTGTGCCTGACCGTCGAGGTCAGGTGGGAACGGACGTCCCCAGGCGGGTGCTTGTACATCGATCGATCAGAGGGGAGACCCTAATGAATTACAACTGGGACTGGGGCGTGTTCTTCAAGTCCACCGGCGTGGGCAGCGAGACTTATCTCGACTGGTTCATTTCCGGTTTGGGCTGGACCATCGGCATTGCCGTGGTGGCCTGGATCGTCGCGCTGATTCTGGGCTCGGTGCTCGGTGTCATGCGTACCGTACCGAACCGCCTGGTATCGGGCATCGCGACGGTGTACGTGGAAATTTTCCGTAACGTGCCGCTGCTGGTTCAGCTGTTCATCTGGTACTTCCTGGTACCGGACCTGCTGCCGGAGAACCTGCAGGAGTGGTACAAGCAGGACCTCAACCCGACCACCTCGGCCTACCTGAGCGTTGTCGTGTGTCTGGGCCTGTTCACCGCCGCCCGGGTTTGCGAACAAGTGCGTACCGGCATCCAGGCACTGCCTCGGGGCCAGGAATCCGCGGCCCGCGCCATGGGCTTCAAGCTGCCGCAGATCTACTGGAATGTGCTGCTGCCCCAGGCCTACCGGATCATCATTCCGCCGCTTACCTCAGAATTCCTCAACGTGTTCAAGAACTCCTCCGTGGCGTCCTTGATCGGCTTGATGGAACTGCTGGCCCAAACCAAACAGACCGCCGAGTTCTCGGCCAACCTGTTTGAAGCCTTCACCCTGGCCACACTGATCTACTTCACCCTGAACATGAGCCTGATGCTCCTGATGCGTGTGGTAGAGAAGAAAGTTGCCGTACCCGGCCTGATCTCCGTGGGGGGCAAATAATGGAATTCGATTTCAGCGGCATCATCCCCGCCATTCCCGGCTTGTGGAACGGCATGGTCATGACCTTGAAGCTGATGGTCATGGGCGTGGTCGGCGGCATCGTGCTGGGTACCATCCTGGCCCTGATGCGCCTGTCGTCCAGCAAACTGCTGTCCCGCGTGGCCGGCGCCTATGTGAACTACTTCCGTTCGATCCCGCTGCTGCTGGTGATCACCTGGTTCTACCTGGCGGTGCCGTTCGTACTGCGCTGGATCACCGGCGAAGACACCCCGATCGGTGCGTTCACCTCCTGCGTCGTGGCCTTCATGATGTTCGAGGCGGCGTACTTCTGTGAGATCGTGCGGGCCGGCGTGCAGTCGATCCCCAAGGGCCAGATGGCGGCCGCACAAGCCATGGGCATGTCCTACGGCCAGACCATGCGCCTGATCATCCTGCCCCAGGCCTTCCGCAAGATGACCCCGCTGCTGCTGCAGCAGAGCATCATCCTGTTCCAGGACACTTCGCTGGTCTACACCGTGGGCCTGGTGGATTTCCTCAACGCCTCGCGCTCCAGCGGCGACATCATCGGCCGCTCCAATGAATTCCTGATCGTTGCCGGTCTGGTGTATTTCACAATCAGCTTTGCCGCCTCGCTGCTGGTCAAGCGTCTGCAAAAAAGGTTCGCCGTATGATCTCTATCAAAAACATCAACAAGTGGTATGGGGACTTCCAGGTGCTGACTGATTGCAGCACCGAGGTCAAAAAGGGTGAAGTGATCGTGGTGTGCGGGCCGTCCGGCTCGGGCAAGTCCACCCTGATCAAATGCGTCAACGCCCTGGAGCCGTTCCAGAAAGGCGACATCGTGGTCGATGGCACATCGATCGCCGACCCGAAGACCAACCTGCCGAAACTGCGTTCGCGCGTGGGCATGGTGTTCCAGCATTTCGAACTGTTCCCGCACCTGACCATCACCGAAAACCTGACCATCGCGCAGATCAAGGTCCTGGGTCGCAGCAAGGAAGAAGCCACCAAGAAGGGCCTGCAACTGCTGGACCGTGTCGGCCTTTCCGCCCACGCCCACAAGCACCCTGGGCAACTGTCCGGTGGCCAGCAACAGCGTGTGGCGATTGCCCGCGCCCTGGCCATGGACCCGATCGTCATGCTGTTCGACGAACCGACCTCGGCGCTCGACCCGGAGATGGTCAACGAAGTACTGGACGTCATGGTGCAACTGGCCCAGGAAGGCATGACCATGATGTGCGTGACCCACGAAATGGGCTTCGCCCGTAAAGTGGCCGACCGCGTGATCTTTATGGACGCCGGCAAGATCATCGAAGACTGCCCGAAAGAGGAATTCTTCGGCGATATCAGTGCCCGCTCCGAACGTGCCCAGCACTTCCTCGAGAAGATCCTGCAGCACTAAACCTGTGCTCTTGTAGGAGCTGGCTTGCCAGCGATGGGGCCGCCGAGCGGGCTCCCCTATCGCCAGCAACGCGCCCATCGCCGGCCAGCCGGCTTCTACAGGCATCGCGCAGTGGTTGACCCAAGGCATCTGTGATGAAATGCGACCCCAATCTCTATCGCGCCGCGCCGCCATCACTCGCCGTGAAACCCCGTCTGATCCGCCACCTGTTCCTGCCGCCCCTGGTCATTCTGTTGATGATCGGCCTGGGTTATGCCGGCTTCCTGATCAGTGAGCACTACGGCATCCGCACCCTCAGCGAAAATGGCGAACGCCAACTGGAACTCCACGCACGCGCAGTGGAAAGCGAGATCAGCAAATACACCTACCTGCCCAGCCTGCTGGAACTGGAATCCAGTGTTTCCAGGCTGCTGGACGACCCGACCCCGGAGCACCGGCAAACGGTCAACGATTACCTTGAAGGCCTGAACCGGCGCAGCCGCAGCCGGGCCATCTACGTCATGGACACCACCGGCCGCGTACTGGCCACCAGCAACTGGCGCGACGTCGACAGCTACCTCGGTGAAGACCTGTCCTTCCGGGCCTATTTCCAAAACGCCGTGCGCGGCCAGGCTGGGCGTTTCTACGGCATCGGCAGCACCAATGGCGAACCCGGCTACTACCTGGCCCATGGCTTGGAAGAGCAAGGCAAGATCATTGGCGTGGCCGTGGTCAAGGTCCGCCTCGAAGCCCTGGAAGAACGTTGGCAGCGGGCGCGCCTGGAGGCCTTCGTCAGCGACGAAAACGGCATCATCATCCTGTCCAGCGACCCGGCGCGGCGCCTCAAGTCCGTGCGCCCCCTGAGCGATGAAACCAAGGAGCGCCTGGCCCGCAGCCTGCAGTACTACTGGTTCCCCCTCAACGAACTGCAACCCCTGGCCCGCGAACGCCTGGCCGAAGGCGTGGAGAAGCTGACCTTTCCTGCCAACAGCGAGCTGGTGTCCGATGAACAGGAAGTCAGCTACCTGTCCCAGACCCGGCCCCTGAGCGACACACCGTGGAACTTCACCCTGCTCACGCCGCTGCAGGACCTGCGTCGCGAGGCAGCCAACCAGGGCATCCTGGTGGCGGTGGCCTTTGCCCTGGTGGCGTTCCTGCTGATTGCCTGGAATGAACGGCGCAAGGTCCTGGCCACTCGCCTCGCCGCCCGGGAAGCCCTGCAAGAAGCCAACAGCCTGCTGGAGCGGCGGATCACCGAGCGCACCGCCGACCTGCGGGCCAGCAACGAACGGCTCAAGGGGCAGATCCGCGAACGTCGCCAGGCCGAAGAAACCCTGCGCCGAGCCCAGGACGAACTGGTCCAGGCCGGCAAGCTGGCGGCCATCGGTCAGATGTCCACCAGCATCGCCCATGAACTGAACCAGCCTCTGGCGGCCTTGCGCACCTTGTCCGGCAACACCGTGCGCTTCCTCGAACGGGGCGCCCTGGATACCGCCAGCGCCAACCTCAAGACCATCAACGAACTGATCGACCGCATGGGCCGCATCACCGCAAGCCTGCGCTCCTTCGCCCGACGGGGTGACGATCAGGGCGAAGCCAGCCTGGGCAAGGCGGTGGACGCCGCCTTGCAACTGCTCAACGGCCGCCTGGAACCCCTGCCCCTGCAACTGCATCGCGACTTCAGCGACCAGCCGCTGCAGATCGACCAGACACGCCTGGAACAGATCCTCGTCAACCTGCTGGGCAACGCCCTGGATGCCATGCAAGCCCAGCCCCAGCCCGAGTTGTGGCTGGAGGGCGAGATGCTGGACGGTAAATACCGCCTGCGGGTCCGTGACAACGGTCATGGCATCGACCCCGAGGCGCGCAAGCACCTGTTCGAACCGTTCTTCACCACCAAACCCGGGGAACAGGGCCTGGGGCTGGGCCTGACCCTGTCCGCCAGCCTGGCCGCCGCTGCCGGCGGCAACCTGGGGGTGGAACACCCGGCAAGCGGCGGCACCGCCTTTGTCCTCAGCTTGCCCCTGGTAAGCCCCACTCGAGCCGAGCCGATATGAACAACGAGCTTACTGTGCTGATCGTCGAAGACGACCCCCATGTGCTGCTGGGTTGCCAACAGGCCCTGGCCTTGGAGGACATCCCCTGCATCGGCGTGGGCAGCGCCGAAGAAGCGCTGGCCCAGGTCGGCGACAACTTCCCCGGCATCGTGGTCAGCGACATCCGCCTGCCGGGCATCGACGGCCTGGAACTGCTGACCCGCCTCAAGGCGCGGGATCGCAGTCTGCCGGTGGTGCTGATTACCGGCCACGGCGACATTTCCATGGCCGTGGGCGCGATGCAGAAAGGCGCCTACGACTTCATGGAAAAACCCTTTTCCCCCGAGCGCCTGGTGGACGTCGCCCGCCGCGCCCTGGAACAACGGGGCCTGGCTCGGGAAGTGACCTCGTTGCGCCGCCAACTGGCCGAGCGCGATTCCCTGGAAGGTCGGATCATCGGCCGCTCGCCGGCCATGCAGAACCTCCGGGAGCTGATCGCCAACGTCGCCGACACCTCGGCCAACGTGCTGATCGAAGGCGAGACCGGTACCGGCAAGGAACTGGTCGCCCGCTGCCTGCACGACTTCAGCCGTCGCCACAGCCATCAGTTTGTGGCGCTGAACTGCGGCGGCCTGCCGGAGAACCTGTTCGAAAGCGAAATTTTCGGCCATGAAGCCAACGCCTTCACCGGCGCCGGCAAGCGACGGATCGGCAAGATCGAGCATGCCCACGAAGGCACGCTGTTCCTCGATGAAGTGGAAAGCATGCCCATCAACCTGCAGATCAAGCTGCTGCGGGTGTTGCAGGAGCGCACCCTGGAACGCCTGGGTTCGAACCAGAGCGTGGCCGTGGACTGCCGGGTGATTGCCGCCACCAAGTTCGACCTCGACGAACTGGGCCGGGCCAATCAGTTTCGCAGCGACCTGTACTACCGCCTCAATGTGGTGACTCTGGAGCTGCCGCCGTTGCGCGAGCGCCGTGAGGACATCCTGCAACTGTTCGAACACTTCCTCCAGCAGTCGTCCCTGCGCTTCGATCGCACGCCGCCCGAGCTGGACAACCAGACCGTGTCGACCCTGATGAGCCACGACTGGCCGGGCAACGTGCGTGAGTTGCGCAATGTCGCCGAACGCTTCGCCCTGGGCCTGCCGGCGTTCAAGAAATCCGGCAGCCAGGCGGCGCAAGGGCTGGGCTTTGCCGAGGCGGTGGAGGCCTTCGAACGCAACCTGTTGAACGATGCCTTGCAACGCAGCGGCGGCAACCTGACCCAGGCCAGCCAGGAACTGGGCATGGCCAAGACCACGCTGTTCGACAAGGTCAAGAAGTACGGCCTGAGCCACTAACCCAAGGCGAGTCATTCATGGATCTATTGTTAAAGGCCGCCCTGGGCGCGGCGGTGGTACTGATTCTGGCGGCCCTGGCCAAGACCCGGAATTACTACATCGCCGGCCTGGTGCCGCTGTTCCCGACCTTCGCCCTGATCGCCCACTACATCGTCGGCAAGGGCCGTTCAGTCGATGACCTGAAGACCACCATCGTCTTCGGCATGTGGTCGATCATTCCCTACTTCGTCTACCTGGCGACCCTCTACGTGATGGTAGACCGCCTGCGCCTGGAAGCCTCCCTGGCCGTGGCCGCCGTGGCCTGGCTGATGGCCGCCAGCGTCCTCGTCAGCGTCTGGGTCCGCGTCCACGCCTGAGCCGACGCCCCCACCGCACGCCCTGTAGGTGCTGGCTTGCCGGCGATGCGTTGCTTCAGGAACGCCGTGCCTTGCGCCAGCAAGCTGGCGCCTACCAGGTGCTGCCCTTGGCTCCTGGCCCGGGCCTTGCATTTACCCCAAAAAGCCCGGCCAGCCTGCGTCTTAGCTTGATTGCGCAGTTTTCTGGAGGGCGCTGCCAGGGGTAAATCACACGTTGAACATTCTCGATCTCGACCACAGCCTCACCGCCCAGGACGCCGTCAGCCGACGCTTGGCCAACGGCCAGGCCCGGCGCCTGGACCTGCTGGACCTGGGTCCCAAACTGCGGCTCTGGTCCAGCGAACGGACCTACCGCCGCTTCAGCGAACGCCTGGCCCGGCGCCCGGAACACCAAGGGCCACGGCCGGAAATCTTCTTTGTCGGCTCCGGTGACTACCACCACCTGACCCCAGCCTTTCTCGCTGACCTCAAAGAGCCGGTCAGCCTGATCCACTTCGACAACCACCCCGACTGGGTACGTTTGGCGCCGCGTCGGCATTGCGGTTCCTGGGTCAACCGAGCCCTGAAGCTGCCGCAGATCCAGCGCATCGTCACCCTCGGCCCGTGCAGCGAAGACCTGGACAACCCGCAATTGCGCGGCGGCAACCTTGCGGCCCTCAAACACGGCCGGTTGCAACTCTTCCCCTGGCAACACGCGCCGTCCAAGGTCTGGGGCCGAATCGGCGACGGCGCCGGGCATCGGCAACAGGAAAACCACCTGTATTGGCACAACCTGGCGCAGCAGGACTGGCCGGCGTTTCTCGCCCGGATGATCCACAGCCTGCCCACCGACGCGGTGTGGATCACCATCGACAAGGACGTGCTGGCCAGCCAGGACGCCGCCACCAACTGGGACCAGGGCGGCATGCGCCTGAGCCACCTGCTGCTGGCCCTGCGCAGCCTGGCAGCGAGCAAGCGCATCCTCGGCATCGATGTCTGTGGCGAGTTCGCCGCGCCGGCCTTCAGCAATGCCTTGAAGCGCTGGGAGGCCCGCTCCGACCAACCTCCCGCCGGACGCTGGAGCCCGGCCGACCTGGATCGCAACTCACAGACCAACGAAGCCCTGATGAGCCTGTTCGAGGAGCTGTTCCCGTGAGCCTGACCGTGGTCTTGCTGGTGGCCTTTTCCATCCTTCTGGATGTGCTCGGCCAACTCTGTTTCAAGCTGGGCCTGGACCGCCTGCCGGAGCTGGAGGGCGGCTTCCGCCTCAATGCTTTCTGGGGCCAAGTGTTCAATGCGCCGCTGTTGTGGGCGGGAATCGGCGCTTACAGCATCGAGTTTTTCGTCTGGCTCGAAGCCCTGTCTCGGGCGCCGCTGAGCCTGTTGTTTCCAGCGGCAGCCCTGGCCTATTGCGGCGTGGTGCTGGCGGGCAAGGTGATCCTGGGCGAGACCGTCAGCCGCCGCCGCTGGCTCGGCACCCTGGTCATTACCTTCGGCGTGATGCTGGTGTGCTTCGCTGGCCACTGAACCTCGTTCCACCCTTGAAAGGAAGGTTTCATGCATTCCCATACCCAACATGGCTGGCTCCACGGGCGCCTCGGCACCCTGGTGCTCTGGGCCCTGCTGATCGGTTTTGAAAGCGCCGGCCAGATCGCCACCAAAGTCGGCGGCGATCAACTGGGGCAGATGGATTTCAATCTGCAATGGCTGGCTGCCGTGGCACTCAACCCTGGCGTGTGGCTGGCCATCGCTTGCTACATCTGCGCGTTTTTCGTGTGGATGCTGATTCTCCGACGCAGCAGCCTGTCCCTGGCGTTCCCCTTGAGCTCCCTGGTGTTTGTGGTGGTGTTGCTCGGTTCCTGGCTGGGCCTGGGCGAGCAGATCAGCCCGCTGCACTGGGTCGGCGTGCTGGTGATTATCGGCGGGATCGCCTTGCTGGCAGAGGGCGAGGAAAGCTGAAGCCCGACAGGGCCAGGTTCAGAACTTGAAGCTGATGGCGGTCTGCACCTGGCCCTGATTGACCTCGCCCCGGTCGCGAACAATGCTGCTGTCCGCCGCAGACCCCGTGAGGTGGATCCAGCTGGCGCTGGTCATCAGCGACCAGTTGCCACCCAGGGGGATTTGCAGGTTCTGGGTCAGGGTCAGGTTCTGCAGGCCGCCACTGGCGTTGTACTGACCGATCCCCGAAGCCCGGGCCTCTTCGCGGCTGACGCCGAAAAACGTCTGGGTCTGGCGGCCGTCGGCGAAATGCGCGGTGAGGTTGTTGCTGCCGATGATGCCTGCGCCCAACGGATAACCGATCTCACCGCCAATGCGCCCCAGCACCCCGCCCTGCTGGTCGCCACCGGCCACGACATGGCCCAGGGAGGCGAACACCCGCCAGTAATCGTCCGGCGCATACTCGATGAAACCGCCGACATCGGCCATGTTCGGCACGTCCCGCAGCCCGCGCAGATCACCGTTGGCGTTACGGCCCGGCAAGTAGTTGATGTAGGGCCCGGCGCTGAACCCGTTGCCCTTGAGCCCTTCCCACGTCAGGCCGTCGTCGCTGTTGAGGCTGACGTCGCCCCAGTCCAGGTCCACATAGGGCAGCGGCACGCTGTCATAGCGGCTGCCGCTGGGGTCGTGGGGTTGATAGCCCAGGCCCAGCCCCACTTGGCCGTTGAGGCCGTCCTCGGCACAAGCCGCACCGGCAACGCTCAAGGCCAGCAGGCCGACAAGGAATACGGGGAGGGAGAACCGAGGCATGGGGGCGTTTCCTTGTCTGGACATGCGCGCATCAATCACCAGAGCGCCCCCTGCACGCAAGCACTGATGTTGTTTGTAGCGAGCTACAAAATTTGTAGCCCGGCCTCGCAAAAATCCCCTGCCAGCCCCTCCAAAGCCCAGCCCCGCTGGGCTGCGAGCACTTGGCACAGTCCCTGCTCTAGCGGTTGGGCAAGCGCCCACAGCGCTCCTCTCCAACAGGTAACGGCACCAACAGGTAACTGCAGATGATGCACTGGCATATCGTATGTGACTTCGACGGGACCATCTCCCGCACCGACGTGATCGATAACGTCCTCCAACGCTTTGCCGACCCCAGCTGGGAAAGCATCGAGCAGCAATGGCTGGACGGTCACATCGGCTCCCGGGAATGCCTCAGCCGCCAACTGGCCCTGGTCAAGGCCTCCCCGGCCGAGCTGCTGGGCTACTTCGACAGCGTCGACATCGACCCCGACTTCCCGGACTTCGTCGACCACGTGCTCGGCCTCGGCGCCTCCCTCGAAGTGGTCAGCGACGGCATCGAGCAAGGCATCGCGCGGATCCTTGCGCGGCACTACGTGACCCTATTGCCGATCCTCGCCAACCGCCTGCGCCAGGTCGACCACAACAGCTGGCGCATCGATTTTCCCTACGCCAGCGATGCCTGTCGCGCCGCGTCCGGCAACTGCAAATGCAAGTCCACGCCCAAGGGCAAACGCGTGCTGGTGATCGGCGACGGCCAATCGGACATGTGCGTGGCCGCTACCGCCGACTTCGTCTTCGCCAAGGACCGCCTGGCCGACTACTGCGAACGCAACGCGATTCCCCATGCACGGTTCGACACCTTCGCCGAACTGCCGGCGCTGCTGGCAAGACTGCCGAACAGCGCGGCCAACGCCACCCACTTCTCCCTTGAAACTCAGGAACGCTTCCACCATGTCTGATATCCGCATCGCCACCGCCGAAGACCAGGTCCTTCTGGAAAAAGAAGCCAAGTACTGCTCCTACGGCGACACCGTGCATTACATCGAACCCCCGCGCATTTTCAGCCGCTGCGAGGGCTCCTACGTCTGGGACACCAGCGACCAGGCCTACCTCGACCTGCAGATGTGGTACTCGGCGGTCAACTTCGGCTACGCCAACCCACGCCTGAACAACGCCCTGAAGCAACAGATCGACACCCTGCCGCAAATCGCCAGCCAGTACCTGCACAAAGGCAAGATCGAGCTCTCGGAAATGATCGCCGTGGACGCCAAGAAAAAGTTCGGCCTCGACGGTCGCGTGCACTTCAACGTCGGCGGCTCCCAGTCCATCGAGGACTCGTTGAAAGTGGTGCGTAACGCCACCAACGGCAAGAGCCTGATGTTCGCCTTCGAGGGCGGCTACCACGGCCGCACTCTGGGCGCGTCGTCGATCACCTCCAGCTACCGCTACCGTCGCCGCTACGGCCACTTCGGCGAGCGTGCGCAGTTCATCCCGTTCCCCTACCACTTCCGCGGGCCCAAAGGCATGACCAAGGAAGAGTACGGCAGCCACTGCGTGCAACAGTTCGCCCGGTTGTTCGAGACGGAATACAACGGCGTCTGGGACCCTAAAGTCGGCCAGAGCGAATACGCCGCCTTCTACGTCGAGCCGATCCAGGGCACCGGCGGCTACGTGATCCCGCCGATGAACTTCTACAGCGAGCTCAAGCACGTGCTGGACCAGCACGGCATCCTGATGGTGGTGGACGAAATCCAGATGGGCTTCTACCGCACGGGCAAGCTGTGGTCGATCGAGCACTTCGACGTCAAACCCGATGTGATCGTGTTCGGCAAGGCCCTGACCAACGGCCTCAACCCCCTGGGCGGCATCTGGGCCCGTGAAGAGCTGATCAACCCCAAGGTGTTCCCGCCGGGTTCGACCCACTCCACCTTCGCCTCCAACCCGCTGGGCACTGCGGTGGGCCTGGAGATGTTCAAGATGACCAGCGAGATCGACTACGGCGCGATGGTCATGGAAAAGGGCAAGTACTTCCTGGCCGGCCTGCAAGACCTGCAGAAGCGCTACCCGATCATCGGCGACGTGGACGGCCTGGGCCTGGCCCTGCGCTGCGAGATTTGCACCACCGACGGTTTCACCCCGGACAAGGCGACCCTGGACTTTATGGTTGAGGAAGGCATGAAGGGCGACATCGAAATCAACGGCCAGCGCCTGGGCCTGATCCTCGATGTGGGCGGCTACTACAAGAACGTCATCACCCTGGCCCCGTCGCTGGAAATCAGCTACGCGGAAATCGACCTGGGCATCGCACTGCTCGACCGCCTGCTGCACCGGGCCATGCAACGATGAGCAGGGCTGGGATCGATCTGGGCGAAGGCGACGCCGGCTTCGTTCTCGGCACGGGCCCGGTCGGGGTCTTGTTGATCCACGGCCTGACCGGCACCCCGACGGAACTGCGTCGGGTGGCCCAGGGCCTGGCCAAGGACGGTACGTGCACCGTGTACGTACCGACCCTGCCCGGGCATTGCGGGGACAACAGCGACCTGCAGGCCACCGGCTGGCGGGACTGGTACGAAGGCGTGCGCAAGACCTTCGTCGGCGTGCAGCAGCGTCACGAGCAAGTGTTCGTCGGCGGCCTGTCCATGGGCGCGGTGATGTCCATGTACCTGGCGTCCGAGCACCCGGGGCGGATCAGCGGCTTGCTGATGTATTCCACCACCCTCAAGTACGACGGCTGGAGCATCCACAAGCTGGCCTTCCTCACTCCGTTGCTGATGAAGATTCCCTTTGGCGTGCACATCTGCCGCTTCGAGGAAAAGCCGCCCTACGGCATCAAGAACGAGCGCCTGCGGGCCATTGTCGAGAAGCAGATGAAGGCGGGCGAAAGCAGCAACGCTGGGCTGCTGACCATGGAAGGCGTGACGGTGCGCGAGCTGCATCGGATGAACGCGGTGGTGAAAAAACGCATGCCGTCGATCACCACCCCGGCGCTGGTCCTGCACTCCCGCGAGGACGACATCACCAGCCGCTGGAACGCCGACTACGTGGAGCGCAGGCTCGGCGGCCCGGTGGTCAAGATCCTCCTCGACAACTGCTACCACATGATCACCGTGGACCTGCAATACCGCCGGGTGGTGGAGTTGAGCGCCGACTTCATCCAGCAGCGGACCCTCTCTGCCGCCCACCGCGACGACTATCGACAGTTGGCCTAGCGACCGTTGGCCCAGCTTAAGGACCCGATGTGATTACCGCCCATGCCTATTCCACTATCCAGGCCATCGAGCGCGGCGCCTGGAACGACTGTTTTCCCGGGGAGCTGGAGGATTGGGACTACTACCTGGCCGTGGAGCGATCCGCGATCGAGGGCTTCCAGTGGCGTTACCTGGCGCTGTACGAAGGCCCGACCCTGGTGGCCGTGGCACCGGCCTTCAGCACCCGCTACAGCCTCGACACCACGATCCAGGGTCCTGGTAAACGCCTCACCGAACGCCTGCAACAGTGGTGGCCGGGGGCATTGCAACTGCGCCTGTACGCCTTGGGTTCGCCGGTGGCCGAGCATTGCCACGCCGGCATCGCCAGCCACGTTGCAGCGCAGCGCCGTCCGGCCCTGCTGGAACAGTTGCTGCACCTGGCCCGCCAGGATGCCGAGCAAATGGGCATCGGCCTGTTGGCGGTCAAGGACGCCCCCGGTCACGACGAGGACTGGGCCGCCAGTTGCCGGGCCGCCGGCCTGAACGTCATGCCGAGCCTGCCCAGCGCCCTGCTGCCGGTGCCCTTTGCCTCCATCGACGCCTACCTGGGCACCCTGGGCAAATCCACCCGCAAGGACCTGCGACGCACACTTCGCGCACCGGGGCCACGCATCGAATGGCGGCGCACCATCGACGATGTGCTGCCCGAGATCATGCGCCTCTACGAAGCCACCCTGGCCCGCAGCGACCTGCAGTTCGAACGCCTGCCGGCGGACTATTTCACCGGCGTGCTCGAACAGCTCCAGGGGCGCGCAGCCTGCGTGCTGTACTGGGTCGACGAGCAATTGGTGGCGTTCAACCTGGTTCTGCTTGACCGCCACCGGCTGATCGATAAATTCTTCGCCCACGATCTCGACATCAGCCGCGACCACAACCTCTACGTGCGCAGCTGGCTGGCCAATGTCGACTACTGTATTGCACACAAGATCGGGCGCTATGAGTGCGGCCAGGCCGGTTATGCCAGTAAGCTGCGGCTGGGTTGTTCGTTCAGCGCCAACCAGCTGTTTTTTCGCCACCGCAATCCGCTGCTCAACACCCTGCTCAAGCTTGTTAAACGGTGGGTCCGACCGGATCGGTCCGACCCCGCCCTGGCTGCTGCAATAAGCGAACGTTCATGACCCGAAAAGACCGCCGTGCCACCCGCCCCTTCGCCATTTCCCGCTGGAGCCTGCAGCGCAAGCTGGTCCTGGCATTCTGGATGGTCAGCGTGATCCCCACGATGATCGCGGCCGAACTGGCGGCCGCTACCCTGTCGGAGATTTTCGACAGCAACGTGCGCATCTGGCTGCAGGAATCGACCAAGATCGTCGAGGATGAAATCAGCGAAATCATTCATGACAACAGCCGCGTCGCCCAGCTGTTCCTGCGCTATGCCCGCCCGCCCGGCGACCGCAACAGCGCCCGGCACGACAAGCTCACCGCCGACATCGCCGACGCCCTGGGCATCGACGTGGTGGCGCTGATCCGCAAAAGCGACCACAAGGTGGTGTTCAGCACCGCCCCCGACAACATCGTCGGGCAGATCAGTACCAATTCCCACGCGCTGCTGCAGACCTTGCAGGTCGCCGGCGTACCCACCGGCGCGGTGGTTTCGACCTTTGAAACCACCCTGGAGGGTGTCGACTACCAACTGCTGATTACTACCTACCTGGATGCCAGCTTCCTCACCAGCGTGGCCGACGTGCACTCTCTGGACCTGCGGCTGTACCTGGCCAAGGCCGACAACTTTTCGGAAATCTTCGCCACCCAGCGCTTCGAGGACCACCCGCAGCAGGTGCCGGAAAAAATCGAGCAGATCCTGCGCACCACTCACCAGCCCATGGAGCAATTCACCAGCCGCTACAGCGGGCTCTATCGGCCGATCCTGAATGACAACGGTGACCTGGTCGGGGTGATTTTCAGCGGCCTGCTGCGCCACAGCAGCCTGGTGGGGCTGGTCAACCAGAGCAACCTGTTCATCCTGATTTTCCTCCTCAGTTCAGCGGCGTCCCTGAGTGTCGGCTGGCTGGTTTCGCAACGCCTGACCCGGCCCTTGCGCGGCCTGTCCATGGGCGTCCAGGCAGTGACCGCCGGCGACTATCGGCAACGGGTGCCGGTGAGCGGCGGCGACGAGCTGGCGGAACTGAGCAGCACCTTCAACCACATGAGCGAGCGCCTCGGCGAACTGCAGCACCTGGAAGCCCAGTTGCGCCGCCGTGACCGCCTGCACGCCCTGGGGGAAGTGGCCATGGGCCTGGCCCATGAAATCCGCAACCCCTTGGGCATCATCAAGACCGCCACCCAACTGCTGCACCGGCGCGTCGACCTGCCCGAGAACGACAAGCGCCACCTGGAATACGTGATCAGCGAAGTCAGCCGCATCAATGACCTGATCACCGACTTTCTGGATTTCGCCAAACCCAGCGCACCGATCCGCGCGACCCAGGCGGCGCGGCCCTTGGTGGAAGAACTGCTGGGCTTCTGTGCCCCGGAACTGGCCAGCCACAACATCGACGCCCAACTCGACGACCAGGCCCCCGGCGCCACCCTGCACGCCGATGCCCGACAACTGAAGCAGGCCTGTCTGAACCTGATCCTCAATGCCATCGATGCCATGCCCGAAGGCGGACGCCTGACCCTGGGCATCGCCCAACAAGGCAACAACACCGTGATCAGCGTCAGCGACACCGGCCAGGGCATCGAGGCGGACATGCTTGAGCGTATCTTCACCCCGTTCGTCACCACCAAGGCGTCGGGCACCGGCCTGGGCCTGGCCAAGGTTTTCTCTATCATGGAAAGCCACGACGGGCACGTCGAATGCAGCAGCGAAAAAGATGCCGGCGCCACCTTCAGCCTGTACATTCCGGCCAACGGTGAAGAGCACGACGAGGACACTGATGACGCATAACCTGCTGGTGGTCGATGACGAACCCAAACTCTGCGACCTGCTGTCCTCGGCCCTGAGCCAGAACGGCGTGCAGGTGTTCACGGCCAGCAACGGCCTGCACGCGCTCAAGGTGCTGGAGCAGGAAGAGATCGACCTGGTGATCAGCGACTGGCGCATGCCGGGCATGGACGGGCCGCAGTTGCTGGCCGAGATCAAGCAGCGCTACCCGAGCCTGCCGGTGATTGTGATGACCGCCTACAGCACGGTGAAGAACGCCGTGCAGTCCATGCGCAATGGCGCCTTCGACTACATTGCCAAACCCTTCGACATCGACGAACTGGACATCACCGTCAGCAAGGCCCTGCAGTTTCGCGACATCCTCAAAGACAACCAGCGCATGCGCGCCGAGCTCGACGAACATCGGCAGATCGACAGCCTGATAGGCGACAGCCCGACCTTTCGCCGGGTGCTGCAGGCCGTGGACTCGGTGCGCGAAAGCAATGCCACCATCCTCTTGACCGGGGAAAGCGGCACCGGCAAGGAGATGGTCGCCCGGGCCATCCACCAGCACGGCAACCGCGCCGACAAACCCTTTGTCGCGGTCAATTGCGCGGCGATTCCCGAAGGCCTGCTGGAAAGCGAGATGTTCGGCCACCGCAAGGGGGCCTTCACCGGTGCCGTGGCGGACCGGGTCGGGCGGTTCCAGCAGGCGGACAAGGGCACCCTGTTCCTCGATGAAGTGGGGGATATGCCCCTGGCATTGCAGGCGAAAATTCTCCGCGCCTTGCAGGAGCGCGTGGTCGAGCCCGTGGGCGACCCAAGGGCGCGCAAGGTGGATGTGCGAGTCATCGCCGCCACCAACAAGGACCTGCTGCAAGCGGTGGCCGACAAAACCTTTCGCGAAGACCTGTATTACCGCCTGAACGTGTTTCCCATTCCCCTGCCCGCCTTGCGTGAGCGCACGGAAGACATCGCGCCCCTGGCCCGGCACTTCGCCCACACCCTGGGCGCCACCGCCGGCAAGCGCCTGAGCGGTTTCAGCGCCGAAGCCTTGCGGGTCATGAGCGAGTACCGCTGGCCGGGCAATATCCGCGAACTGCAGAACTGTGTGGAGCGCGCGACCATCGTGGCCTCGGGCACGCAGATTGAAGAGTGCGACCTGCCGGGTTACCTGTTCTCCACCCCGGTCACGAGCGCCGAAGCCAGCCCCGCGGCGCTGGGCACCTCGAACGCCGTGCCCAGCGACCTGGAAGCGGCCTTGGCCGAAGTGGAAAAGGCCTACATCCTCGCAGCCCTGCAACAGAGCCAGGGGGTGCAAGCCGCGGCGGCGCAGTTGATTGGCATCTCCGAACGCAGCTTCTGGTATCGCCTGAAAAAATTGGGGATTCAGGTGGACAAGATCGTGCGTTGACTCGATGTCGGTGCAATCGCCGGCAAGCCGGCGCCTA
Organism: Pseudomonas morbosilactucae; assembly: GCF_023241665.1. Taxonomy (NCBI): domain Bacteria; kingdom Pseudomonadati; phylum Pseudomonadota; class Gammaproteobacteria; order Pseudomonadales; family Pseudomonadaceae; genus Pseudomonas; species Pseudomonas morbosilactucae. The sequence goes on from NZ_JALQCX010000032.1 coordinate 89,076, forward strand.
CAGCAGATGGGGAGGCTGTGGTGGGTCGATCTGCGCCCAGTGGGAACGGTCCTCGCGATGGCTTTGCAAGTAAGGCAGCACTGCCGCCAGCAACGGCGCCTTGAAGGCTTCCTGGAAACGATGGGCCAGGCCCGGAATCAACTTCAATTGGCTGCCCTGGATATGGGCGGCCAAATGCACCCCGTGCATCACCGGCAACAACGGGTCGGCAGTGCCGTGGACCACCAGGGTCGGCACCCGCAGTTGATTGAGCAGCGCGACGCGGCTCGGTTCGGCGAGGATCGCCATGATCTGGCGCTTCACCCCTTCGGGATTGAACGCTCGGTCGTAGGACACTGCCGCCTGATGCAGCAGCGCCTGGCGATCGTCGGTGATCTGGGGGCTGCCCAGGGCCGCGAGTAAATCCGCCTGTTGCTCCAGGGCCACTTCGCGGTTGGGCGCGCCACGCCGCGACAGTAATTGCACCAGGGCCGCATTCGGCGCCGGCAGGCCTTCGGCACCGGAGCTGGTCATGATCAGCGTCAGGCTTTCCACCCGCTGCGGTGCCATGGCCGCCAGGTGCTGGGCGATCATGCCGCCCATGCTTGCCCCCAGGACATGGAACTGCTCGACCTGCAGGGCATCCATCAGGCCCAGTGCATCGTCGGCCATGTCCGTGAGGCTATAGGGTGCGGCCACCGGCAAGCCGAGCTTGTAGCGCAACACTTCGAAGGTCAGGTTGGCGTTGACCGGCGCCTGGCGCCAGGTGGACAGGCCGACATCGCGATTGTCGTAACGGATCACCCGAAAACCCTGCTGGCAGAGGGCGACCACCACTTCGTCGGGCCAGTGGATCAGTTGCCCGCCCAGGCCCATGACCAACAACAGGGCGGGGTCCGAATCACGACCGACGCTCTGGTAAGCCAGGCTGACCTGCTGCAGATCCACGTGCTGGGTCGGCACATTGACGTCACAACGCGAGGCGGCAAAAGACAACTGGCCGAGCAATAGCCCGGCCAGCAAGATGGCAATGGAAAAAAATCGTACCCGCATGAAAAACACCGAAACGCAGAACCCCAGTAGAGCGCGAGTCTGATGAACTTCGTTGCGGCGCGCTGCCACAGTTGCGTGACAGTTTGATGAAGCCCGCTGAGCGGTCATCGGGCTTCATCGCCGGCAAGCCGGTGGCTACAGGGCCGTAAACATCAGGCCAGTTGGCTGCGCAGTTGGCGGGCCGCGGCCACCATGTTCACCAGGGCCGCTTCGGTCTCGGGCCAGGCGCGGGTCTTCAGGCCACAGTCGGGGTTGACCCACAGGCGCTCGGCCGGGATGCGCTTGACCGCCTTGCTCATCAACTTGACCATTTCAGCCGTGTCCGGCACCCGTGGCGAGTGGATGTCATACACACCTGGGCCAATGTCGTTGGGGTAGTCGAAGGCCTCGAACGCCTCCAGCAACTCCATGTCCGAGCGCGAGGTTTCAATGGTGATCACGTCGGCGTCCATGGCCGCGATGGACTCGATCACGTCGTTGAATTCGCTGTAGCACATGTGGGTGTGGATCTGGGTTTCGTCGCGCACGCCGGAGGCGCTCAGGCGGAACGCTTCCACCGCCCAATCCAGGTACTCCTGCCATTGCGAGCGACGCAGCGGCAGGCCTTCACGAAACGCTGCCTCGTCGATCTGCACGATCTTGATCCCGGCCCGCTCCAGGTCCAGCACTTCATCCCGCAGGGCCAGTGCCAGTTGCCGGGCCTGGACCTTGCGCGACACATCTTCGCGCGGGAAGGACCACATCAGCATGGTCACCGGGCCCGTCAGCATGCCCTTCATCACCTTGTTGGTGAGGCCCTGGGCGTAGTCGATCCAGTCCACGGTCATGGCCTTGGGGCGGCTCAGGTCGCCGTAGATGATCGCCGGTTTCACGCAGCGCGAACCGTAGCTCTGGACCCAGCCAAAGCGGGTGAACAGGTAACCGTCCAACTGCTCGGCGAAGTACTCGACCATGTCATTGCGCTCGGCCTCGCCGTGCACCAGCACATCCAGCCCCAGGCGCTCCTGAACCTGCACCGCATGGCGGATCTCGCTGTGCATCGCATCGGTGTAGTCATTGGCCGACAACTTGCCTTGCTTGTAGGCCTGGCGCGCCAGGCGGATGCCCGCGGTCTGCGGAAAGGAGCCGATGGTGGTGGTGGGGAATGCCGGCAGCTTGAGCCGCGCCCGCTGTTGCTCGATGCGCTGGGCAAACGGTGATTGCCGCTGGCTGTCTGCCGCGCTGATGGCCTCGACCCGGGCCTGCACCGGGGCCTTGTGAATCCGTGGCGACTCGGCACGGCTGGCTTGCACGGCGCGGCTTTCGGCCAGGGCTGCTTGCACCGCCGGTGCCTGTGGGTCGTTCAAGGCATCGCGCAGCACCGAGATTTCACCGCACTTTTGCACGGCAAAGGCCAGCCAGCTTTTCAGCTCGGCATCCAATTGATCTTCCCGGGCCAGGTCCACCGGGCTGTGCAGCAGGGAGCAGGAACTGCTGACCCAAAGGTTGTCGCCAAAGCGCTCGTGGGCCACTTGCAGTTGCGCCAGGGCACTCTCCAGTTCGCAGCGCCAGACGTTGCGACCGTTGACCAGGCCCACCGACAGAATCTTGTAGGTCGGCAGCCGGTCCAGCACCTGGCCCAGTTGCTCCGGGGCACGCACGGCGTCGATGTGCAAACCGTCCACCGGCAGGCCCACGGCCAGCCCGAGGTTGTCTTCCAAGCCACTGAAGTAGGTGGCGACGAGCTTTTTCAGCGGCGAATACTGAAGGATGTGGTAGGCCCGTTCGAAGGCGCTTTTCCATTCGATGGGCAAGTCCAGGGTCAGGATCGGCTCATCGATCTGTACCCATTCCACGCCTTGCGCCTTGAGGCGGTTGAGGATCTCGCCGTACAGCGGCAGCAGGCGCTCCAGCAGGTCGAGCTTGTTGAAGTCGTTACCCTTGGCCTTGCCCAGCCACAGGTAAGTCAACGGGCCGATGATCACCGGCTTGACCTGGTGACCCAGGGCGTGGGCTTCGTCGACCTCGTCGAACAGTTGGTTCCAGCTGAGGCTGAAGACTTGGTCGGCGCTGAACTCCGGGACCAGGTAGTGGTAGTTGGTGTCGAACCACTTGGTCAGTTCCTGGGCGTGCTGGGCCTTGGCCTGCTCGCCGCAGCAGGCAGTCGAAGCGCCACGCGCCATGGCGAACAAGGTATCCAGGGTCGGCTGGCCCTGGGCATCGAGGCTGCCGGCGAAACGCTCGGGGATCACACCGAAGGCCAGGGAGTGGCTCAGGACCTGGTCGTACCAGGCGAAGTCGCCCACCGGTAGCAGATCGATGCCGGCGCTCTTCTGCAACTGCCAGTGCCTGGCCCGCAGTTCCCGGCCCACCTGTTGCAACGCCGCCTGGTCGAGGTCGCCCTTCCAGTGGGATTCGAGGGCTTTTTTCAATTCGCGGTCAGCGCCGATGCGCGGGAAACCAAGGGTGTGGGCCAAGGCCATGAGGTGTTCCTCCCTGTAAAAGATGGCGCTATTGTCGACAGCCAAGGAAACATGAGACAAACTCAACCTTTTCGTGTTGATCACAAAATTTACTCATGGAGAACCTGGTGCTCGAAATCCGTCACCTGAAGACCCTGCACGCCCTGCGCGAAGCCGACAGTCTGGTCGAAGCCGCCGAACGCCTGCACCTGACCCAGTCCGCCCTGTCCCACCAGTTCAAGGAACTGGAGGAACGCCTGGGCATGCCGCTGTTCGTGCGCAAGACCAAGCCGGTGCGTTTCACCAGCGCCGGCCTGCGCCTGCTGCAACTGGCCGACGCCACCCTGCCGCTGCTGCGCGGTGCCGAACGGGATATCGCCCGACTGGCCGGGGGTACGGCAGGGCGCCTGCACATGGCGATCGAATGCCACAGCTGCTTCCAGTGGCTGATGCCGACCATCGACCAGTTCCGCGATGCCTGGCCGGAAGTGGAGCTGGACCTGGCCTCGGGGTTTTCCTTCGCCCCGCTGCCGGCCCTGGCCCGTGGCGACCTGGACCTGGTGGTCACGTCCGACCCGCTGGAGCTGTCGGGCATCACCTATGTGCCACTGTTCACCTACGAAGCCATGCTCGCGGTGGCCAACCAGCACCGGCTGGCGAGCAAGGCCTACATTGTTCCGGAAGACCTGCTCAGCGAAACCCTGATCACCTACCCGGTGGAACGGGATCGGCTGGACATCTTCACCCGCTTTCTGGAACCGGCGGACATCGAGCCGGCCCAGGTACGCACCTCGGAACTGACGGTGATGATGATGCAGTTGGTGGCCAGCGGCCGTGGGGTGTGCGGCATGCCGCACTGGGCGCTGCATGAATACAGTTCACGGGGTTATGTGAAGGCCAAGCGCCTCGGGGAAAAGGGCCTGTTCGCCACCTTGTATGCGGCGATTCGCGCCGACATGCTGGATGCACCCTACATGCGCGACTTCCTGCTGACGGCCAAGGACACCTCTTTCTCCACCCTGGATGGGGTCAGCGCCGTGCGTTGATGCCGCCCCACAAGGCGGCCTCAAGCTGCGGGGTCGGTATCGCGGTCCAGGGTCTTTTTCCCGGTGATGAACGACGCACTTTTGATCTTGCCCGCCTCCACCTCATAGATGGCCACGGTTTCCAGGGTGCCGCTGCCATCGGCAAAGGTCCGGCTGATCAACTGGTGGTCGATGACCACGTTGCCCATCACCGAACGCGTGATCAACACCGCCTGCAGGTTCGGTTCAAGGAAGCGCGCCTGCGCCCGGGCTCGCAGTTCGTCATGCCCGCGGGCCAGCAAGGTGGCGGGGTGCTCGTACTGCCGTGCATCGCTGGCATAAGTCGCCAGCCAGGCCTGCATGTCCTTGCGGTTGTAGGCGTGCAACTGCGCCTCGACCAGCGCTTCGGGAGAGAGAGAATCAGCCATCGATCAAGTCCTCGATCAGTTGCTGCGACGTTGTTCGAACATCAGGCGCACGGCCCACCCTGCCAGGACAAAACCCATGGAACAACGCTGCGGCGAAAGTCTGGTCGTCGTGGAGTGGGATCATGGCATTCCTTGGCGATGAGCTGGATCAGCCAGCGGGGCTGAGGGACGCCCGATAAAACGGCAGGATCAGATCCCGTGTCAATGGCGCCAGGCACAAATCCCCGTCACCGGCCGGATCGATCCAGCGCACTTCTTCAATCTCCGCCGCCGGTGTCACGCCCTGGTCAATGCGCAGTTCAAACAGCTCGGCTTCCACCACATGCCCCGGCTCATTGGCTGCCGGGGCGCAAAACTGCCCCAGGTAACGGGCCTGGGCCGGATCGATGCGCAGGCCCAACTCCTCTTCCAACTCCCGGGCCAGGGCACTGACCGGTTGCTCGCCGTGTTCAATCTTGCCCCCCGGCTGCATGAACGCCTGGGTGCCACGCTTGCGGACCAACAGGGTGCGGCCGTCCGGGCCCAACAGCAGCGCGGCAGCGATACGGATCAGATGAGTGGAGGGCACGGCGTTGGAAAGGGTCATGGGAAGCAGGGCCTTGAACAAAAAGGCCGCAAGCATCCCATGAGCGAGGCGCCAGCGTCACCCTGGAGAACGCCAACAGGCAACCCCTGGCAAGCAGCGGTTCAGGCCAGCCAGCCAACGTTTAAAGGAAAACAGCAGGAAGGGTGATGCAGCCGACGATCGCTCCACAAGGGGAGCGATTGCCAGGCCGGGCCATCAGGCCGAGGGGCTTTTGCCGCTGGAGCCGAAACCGGCGAAACGCTTGTTGAAGCCGGCGATCCGACCTTCGGACTGGGTCTTGCGTTGCTGGCCGGTGTACACCGGGTGGGAGGCGCTGGACACGTCCAGGGCGACGTAGGGATAGGTGTTGCCATCGACGTGCTGATGGGTGCGATCAGTGTCCACGGTGGAGCCGATCAGGAAGAACACATCGGCGGCGGTGTCATGGAACAGCACGGTGCGATAGGCGGGGTGGATATCAGGTTTCATGGGGGCCTCCAAAGGCAGGTTGGGGTCGACACAAGCGTTATACAATAACATATCGAAATCATCCAAACGAGAATCTATTGCGATAAGGACTTCGACAAAACCTCTAAAGCCCTCCCTGAAAAGCCCGATCTGCCTCGCAGCGGTTGCCCAAGCCAGGAGATCGCTCGTAAGCTCCGGTCTCTGCGACAACCGTGAAATCCATAAGAAACGCCTTCACAGCCAGCCGGGCGATTGCGCCGGGCACGGCTGTTATCGATGCCCTCCAGGGCACCCGCGTCTGCCCGAACTGATGAGTCCGACCCCAAGGAAACCGTATGAGCCTGTCACTCCTGAGCCGCTACGCCTTCTTTGCCGCCTGTGTGATCTTTACCCTCGCCAGCCTGCCTTTTCTTGACCACGATTGGCTCTGGCCGCTCACCCTTGTCACCGGCCTGCTCAGCCTGCTGGGGATTTTCGACCTGCTGCAAAGCCCTCACGCGGTGCGCCGCAACTACCCGATCCTGGGCAATATCCGCTACTTGGTGGAAGGCATCCGCCCGGAAATCCGTCAGTACCTGCTGGAGTCCGATAGCGACGCCCTGCCCTTCTCCCGGGCCCAGCGCTCCCTGGTCTATTCGCGGGCCAAGAATGAAAGCGCCGACAAACCCTTCGGCACCCTGATCGACGTCTATCAGTCGGGCTTCGAATTTATCGGCCACTCCATGCGCCCTGCGCCCCTGAGTGACCCCAGCGCCTTTCGCGTGATGGTCGGCGGCCCGCAGTGCACGCAGCCCTACTCGGCGTCGGTGTTCAACATCTCGGCCATGAGTTTCGGCTCGTTGAGTGCCAACGCGATCCGCGCCCTCAACCAGGGCGCCAAACTGGGCAACTTCGCCCACGACACCGGCGAGGGCAGCATCAGCCCGTACCACCGCGAACATGGCGGCGACCTGACCTGGGAACTGGGCAGCGGCTACTTCGGCTGCCGCACCGGCGACGGTCGCTTCGACCCCGAGCGCTTCGCCGTCCAGGCACAGAACCCGCAAGTGCGGATGATCGAAATCAAGATGAGCCAGGGCGCCAAGCCGGGCCACGGCGGCATCCTGCCCAAGCACAAGGTGACCCAGGAAATCGCCGACACCCGAGGCATCCTGATGGGCGAGGACTGCATCTCGCCGTCCCGCCACAGCGCCTTTTCCACCCCCCTGGAACTGATGCAGTTCATCGCCCAGTTGCGTGAACTGTCGGGCGGCAAACCGGTGGGCTTCAAGTTCTGCCTGGGCCACCCCTGGGAATTCATGGGCATCGCCAAGGCCATGCTGGAAACCGGCATCCTCCCGGACTTTATCGTGGTGGACGGCAAGGAAGGCGGCACCGGCGCCGCCCCCGTGGAGTTCACCGACCACATCGGCGTGCCCATGCGCGAAGGCCTGCTGTTCGTGCACAACACCCTGGTGGGCCTGAACCTGCGGGACAAGATCAAACTCGGCGCCAGCGGCAAGATCGTCAGCGCCTTCGATATCGCCAGCGTGCTGGCCATCGGCGCCGACTGGGCCAACTCGGCCCGGGGGTTCATGTTTGCCATTGGCTGCATCCAGTCCCAGTCCTGCCACACCAACAAATGCCCCACCGGCGTGGCCACCCAGGACGCCCTGCGCCAACGTGCGCTGGTGGTGCCGGACAAGGCCCAGCGGGTGTTCAACTTCCACCGCAACACCCTCAAGGCCCTGGCCGAGATGCTGGCGGCCGCCGGCCTCGATCACCCCTCGCAGTTGGAAGCCAAGCACCTGGTACGGCGCATGTCGGCCACCGAAATCAAGTTGTTCTCCCAGCTGCACGTATTCCTCAAGCCCGGCGAATTGCTCACCGGCGAGGTCAATGGCCTGTTCTACTCGCGCATGTGGCAATTGGCGCGGGCCGACAGTTTCGAACCCAACAGCGAAGCCGCTGCCTGATCAGCACCACCCCCAGCGCCCCGCATGGTGCGGGGCCTTGGCTCAAGGAAGAAGCATGCTCAAAGTCATCGCCGAAGATTTCATCCAACCCGAACACCTCGACACCGTGCGCCCGTGGTACGCCGAGCTGGTGGAGAAGACCCGCCAGGAACCGCTGTGCCTTGCCTACGATCTGTTCATTGACCAGAAAGACCCCGGGCACTTTGTCTTCATCGAGTTGTGGCCCAACCAGGCCGCCCTGGATGCCCACTGTCGCAGCGAACACTTCACCCGCCTGGTGCCGCAGATCAACGCTTACCAGTCCAAGGACTGCCGGGTGTTGCTGATGAATGAATTCTGACCCTGCCCCCACGTGCTGACCGGACCACCGAAAGCAGCCCCGTCCTGACCTTTCGGAGAACCCCCCATGCCATTGCTGTCATTCGATTCACTGTCTGGCCAGTTGCCGACCACCTGGTGCTCGTCGCTGCTGGGCCAGGTGGGCCCGGCGCGTATCAAGGTGCTGCGCATGGACGCCCAGGCGTACCTCGAGGAAACCCACGACTACAACGAGGCGCTGCTGGTCACCAGCGGTTGCCTGCACCTGACCGTTGCCGGCGAGGAGGTGTCGGTGGGCCCCGGCCAGATGTACCTGGTCGAAGCCGGTGTGGCCCATGCCGTACGGGCCGGCAGCCACGGCACGCTGGTGATCATCGATATCTGAGGCCTGATCGGCCCTCTGTAGCAGCCGGCTTGCCGGCGATCCAATAAAAAGCCCCCGATCATTTGACCGGGGCTTTTTGGGGGGAGTGATGTTCCAGCGCGGCGCTTACCGAGCGGAACGCACCGCACCCTGTTGGGCCTGGCTCGGCTGCAGATTGAACACGTAGAACAGCAGCGTGAGCAGCGCCAGGAACGCCGGGCCGACGTACAGCGCTACGCGAGTGTCCGGGAAGTAGGCCATCAGCCCCACCACCAGCACCAGGAACGCCAGCGCCAGGTAGGAACTGACCGGATACAGCCACATGCGGTACTGCAAGCCGGCCCGTTCAGCCGGGCTCAGGCCGCGACGGAACTTGAGCTGGGCCAGAAGGATCATGGCCCAGGTCCAGATCGCGCCGAAGGTGGCGATCGCCGTCACCCAGACAAACACTTTCTCGGGCACCAGGTAGTTCAGCAACACGCCCAGCAGCAAGGCGAAGATCGACAGCAACAGGGCCCGACGAGGCACGCCGTTGCTTGAGGTCTTGGCAAAGCCGGCCGGGGCCTGGCCGTTCTGCGCCAGGCTGTAGAGCATGCGCCCGGTGCTGAAGATGCCGCCGTTGCAGGACGACAGCGCGGCGGTGATCACCACGAAGTTGATGATGCCGGCGGCGGTCTTGATCCCCAGGCGCTCGAAAGTCATGACGAAAGGGCTGCCCTGGGTGCCGATTTCATTCCACGGGTAGATCGACAGGATCACGAACAAGGCGCCGACGTAGAACAGCAGGATGCGCCAGAACACCGAGCCGATGGCATTGGGAATGGTCTTGCGCGGGTTCTTCGCTTCGCCGGCGGTGAGGCCGATCATCTCGACGCCCAGGTAGGCGAACATCACCATCTGCAGGGACATCAGCACGCCGGTCACGCCGTTGGGCATGAAACCGCCGTGGGCCCACAAATGGGAGATGCCCAGGGCTACCCCGTCGTTGCCGAAGCCGAAGGCAATGATGCCGACGCCGCCGATCACCATGGCGATGATGGTGACGATCTTGATCAGGGCGAACCAGAACTCGAACTCACCGAACGCCTTGACCGCGATCAAGTTGATCGAGCCCATGCTCACCAGGGCCGCCAGGGCCCAGATCCAGCGCGGCACCTCGGGGAACCAGACGCCCATGTACACCGCCACGGCGGTGATTTCCGCCACACAGGTCACCAGCCACAGGAACCAGTAGTTCCAGCCTGTGAGAAAGCCCGCCAATGGGCCCAGATAGTCTTGTGCATAACGACTGAACGAACCCGCCACCGGGTTATGCACGGCCATTTCACCGAGGGCGCGCATGATCACCAGGATCGCCAGGCCGCCAATGATGTAGGACAGCATGATGGCCGGACCGGCCATTTCGATGGCCTTGGCCGAACCGAGGAACAGGCCGACGCCGATGCAGGCGCCCAGCGCCATCAGGCGGATATGCCGCTCCCCGAGTTCACGATGCAGCGGGCCGCCCTGAGCGGTCTCGCCATGGGGCAAGTGGTTGCCAACTGGCATAGGGATACAACCTCATTTTGTTATTGGATATGAACCACCGAGTCTTCGAGGCAGCGACGGATAATCGAAGCCTGCTCAACCGGGTCGGCCTTATGGGCCGGCTCGTCCGTAGGGCAACACCTACGAGATCAGCGGGGCGTGCAGTATAAAAAGCTCCCCACAGGGCTTTTCACTCTATAAACAGCTCAATGCAGCGAGAACTCTCGGCAAAGCCCCCTTCCACGGAGGCCCTTTGCCTGGCTGTTGCGGCAAGTGCCCCACCGAGAGGGCGCGGAGTATTGCACGACAATGGTGCAGCGTCATGCCCCTACCTAGGCCGCATTTACCGCTCAAAACCGGTGGTTTCGGCCGCGTCCAACGGATCGCGCAGAGGCTTTGCACAATTTTTTCACCGCCTCCAACCAGCGACTAAGCTTCAGACAAGTCCGATCAATCTGCGTAAATGGATCAATCGACTATGGGCGCTTTATGGCAGTCAAACTCGCGTAGAACCGCAGTGCCAACCGAGAGTGTGGAAGAAGCGCCTTTACCCAAAAAATCCGCCCCCCGTCGTTACCGCTGGCGCTTGTTCTGGCTGCTGTTGTTGCTGGTCATGATTGCCCTGGGGTTTGCCGCGATGCGGGAAATGCGCAAGTCGACCCTGCAGGCCCGAACCTTCAGCCACCTCGCCGATGACTTGCGCTACAGCGTGCAACCCGGCCCCAGCGACGCGGTGCGCTATCCCGGTGCCGGCCCCTTCGACAAGCGCCTGGGCTACAGCGCCCTCGGCGAATTTCTGCCGCGCCTGCTCAAGCCGGCTACCTGGTCGATGCCCAGGCGCATTTTTCCCCGGCCTTGATGGACTACAGCGAACAGGGTTTCTTCGTGCCCTACACCGAAAAGATCCAGGCCGGCCTGTCGATCACCGACTGCCGCGCTGCACCGCTGTATCAGTTCAACTACCCGCAGCAGCTGTATTCAAGTTTTGCCGCAATTCCACCCGTGGTGGTGAACAGCCTGCTGTTCATCGAAAACCGTGACCTGCTGGACCCCAAGCAACCCCTGGCCAACCCGGCAGTAGACTGGCCACGCTTCGCCAAGGCGCCTGGTCGCAAGTGGCCAAGCTGCTGCACCTGCCCGGGCAAACCGCGGGCGGCAGTACCCTGGCCACGCAACTGGAAAAATACCGGCATTCCCCCGATGGCCTGACGGTGTCGGGCGGCGAAAAAATCCGCCAGATGATTTCCGCCAGCGTCCGCGCCTACCAGGATGGCCCGAACACCCTGGAGGCCCGGCAACGGATCGTCCGCGACTACCTCAACAGCGTGCCGCTCTCGGCGGTGCCCGGGCACGGCGAAGTACACGGCATGGCCGAAGGCTTGCGGGTCTGGTACGGCGCCGATTTCAATCAGGTCAATCAGCAGTTGGCCAGCACCGCCAGCGATCCCCAGAGCCTGGCGCAACGGGGCCTGGCCCTGCGCGAAGTGCTGTCGCTGATGATCGCCCAGCGTCGGCCCTCCCATTACCTGTCCAAGGGCCGCGCAGAACTGGCGGAGCTGACCGACAGCCACATCCGCCTGCTGGCGCAGAACGGGGTGCTGGACGGCCCGCTGACCGCCGCCGCCCTGGCCAGCCAGGTCAGCTACCGCGACTGGCAGCAACAGCCCACCCTGCAACCGATCGAGACCAACAAGGGCATCAGCGTGGCGCGCAGCCGCCTGGCTGCCCTGCTCAATCGGCCCCTGTACGACCTGGACCGCCTCGACCTGTCGGCCACCAGCACCCTGCAGAGCGACCTGCAACGCCAGGCCACCGACTACCTCAAGCAACTGGCCGACCCGGCTTTTGCGGCGCAGATCGGGCTGCTGGGCGAACGCCTGTTGACCCCCACCAGCACCACCCAGGTGCGCTACAGCTTCACCCTGTTCGAACTGACGCCGGACGGCTCACGGGTGCGGGTGCAGACCGACAGCACTGACCAGCCCTTCGATATCAACGAGGGCAGCAAGCTGGAACTGGGCTCCACCGCCAAGCTGCGGGTGCTCACCACTTACCTGCAGATCATTGCCGAATTGCACGGCCGTTATGCCGCACAAACGCCGGCACAACTGAAGAAAGTCGAGGTGGCCGAACAGGACCGGCTCAGCCGTTGGGCCGTGGATTACCTGAGCCAGAACAGCGACCGCGACCTGTCGAAAATGCTCGATGCGGCGTTGGATCGGACCTACTCCGCGAGCCCCGGCGAAGCTTTTTTCACCGGCGGCGGGCTGCATCGCTTCCACAACTTCCGCAATGAAGACAACGGCCGTAACCCAACCCTGCGCGACGCTCTGCGTGAGTCCATCAACCTGCCGTTCATTCGCCTGATGCGTGACCTGGTGCGCTACAGCACCTACTCGGGAGACAACAACAGCGCCGAACTGCTCAAGGACGATGGCGACCCGCGCCGCCAGGAATACCTGGCCAAGTTTGCCGACCATGAAGGCACGTCGTTCCTTCTGCGGTTCTGGAAGAAGTACCGCAACAAAGACACCCAGGCGCGCCTGGACACCTTCCTCGACAGCATGCACCCGACGCCGATTCGCCTGGCGGCGGTGCATCGCTACCTGCTGCCCGATGCCAGCCAGGAAAGCTTCGCGCGGTTTGTGCGCTCGCACCTCAAAGGCGCCAAGCTCACTGAAAAACTCACCGACGAGCGCCTCGACAAGCTCTACGCCAGTTATGGCCCCGGCGCCTACGACCTGCCGGACCAGGGCTACATCGCCAAGGTCCATCCCTTGGATCTGTGGCTGCTGGGCTACCTGCTGAACCACCCCGAGGCGTCCTTCAGCGAGGTGGTCAAAGCCAGTGAGTTCGAGCGCCAGGAGGTCTACAGCTGGCTATTCAAAAGCCGGCACAAGAGCGCCCGGGACAGCCGCATCCGCACCATGCTGGAGATCGAGGCGTTCCTCGACATTCACCAGCGCTGGCAGAAAGTCGGCTACCCGTTCGACCATCTGGTGCCGTCCCTGGCCACCGCCATCGGCAGCTCCGGGGATCGCCCGGCGGCCCTGGCGGAACTGGTGGGCACCATCCTCAACGACGGTGTGCGCCTGCCCACCTTGCGCATCGACAGCCTGCACTTCGCCGCCGACACGCCCTATGAAACCCGGCTGCTCAACGACCCGGACAAAGGCAAACGGGTGATGCCCGTGGAAGTGGCCAGCGCCCTGCGTTCGGCCCTGTCCCAGGTAGTGGATGCAGGCACGGCGAAACGCGTTTCCGGCAGCTTCAAGCTACCCGACGGCACGGCCCTGGCCATGGGCGGCAAGACCGGCACCGGCGACAACCGCATCGAAGCCATCGGCGCGGGCGGACGCATCCTCAGTTCGAAATCCATCAACCGCACCGCCACCTTTGTGTTCTACATCGGCGAGCATCACTTCGGCACCCTCACCGCCTACGTACCGGGCGCCTCGGCCCAGGCCTTCAAGTTCACCTCGGCCTTGCCGGTGCAGGTGCTCAAGGGCATGGCCCCCATCCTCACCCCTTACCTGCAACCGGGCAGCAGCACCCAATGCCTGGGCAGCCTGGCACAACGCTGACCCGCTGCCGACGTTAATCCCCAATGAATCAATAACCTGGCGCAATCGAGCGCCAGGCTGCCCCGCCGTCTCTCGTCGACCCTCAAGACCGTTGATCGCCAGCGCTTGATTTTTTAATAAGATATATCTTAAGTTGTATCTAAACCCGACGAGAGAAAGAGAAAATGAGAGAGCACCACCCCCACCACCCCGGTCATCGAGAACATGGCGACGGCCGTGACGGCTTCGAAAAACGCCCCGGTCGCGAACGCGGTGGACGCGGGCCCCGGGTTTTCGCACCCGGCGACCTGAAGCTGCTGTTGCTGGCCCTGATTGCCGAACAGCCGTGCCACGGCTACGACCTGATCCGCCAGATCGAAGGCATGTTCGATGGGGCCTACAGCCCGAGCCCCGGGGTCATCTACCCGACCCTGACCTTCCTTGAAGAAAGCGAAATGATCAGTGGCGATGCCGAAGGCGGCAAAAAGCGCTACAGCGTCACCGAAACCGGCCGTCTATCCCTGCAAGACCAAGCGATTGCCCTGGACGGCGTGCGTACGCGCATCGACGTCAGCAAACGCTCCCTGCGCGGGCACGATCGCCCGGCCGAAATCCACGAGGCGGTGCACAACCTGCGCCACGCCCTGCAACTGCACCATGGCCGCTGGAGCCCGGAGGAAATCCTCCGTGTACGCGACCTGCTGAACAACACCGCCAAGGCCATCGTCGATGGGCCGGCCAGCCAACCTGCGAAGGAGCAAGCTGAATGACCGTAGATAACTCGCTCACCATTCACCGCGTCAGCCACGAGATCAAACGCCGTCGCCTGGAAGTATTGCGCGTGGTCGACCTGACCCCGCGCATGCGCCGCATTACCCTGGGCGGCGCGGAACTGGCCGGGTTTATCAGCCTGGGCAGCGACGACCACATCAAGCTGCTGTTCCCGCAGAACGCCGAGCAACAAGCCGCCCTGGAAACCCTGGCCCTGGGCTCCGGCAAGGACGGCGGTCCGATGCCGGCCATGCGTGACTACACGCCACGGCGCTATGACCTGGAGATCGGCGAACTGGACATCGACTTCGTGCTCCACGGCGACGGCCCTGCCTCGACCTGGGCCGAGCAGGCCAAGCCCGGCCAATACCTGCATATCGGCGGCCCCCGCGGCTCGATGATCGTGCCGGACATCTTCGACAGCTACCTGTTGATCGGCGATGAAACCGCCCTGCCGGCCATTGCCCGCCGCCTTGAAGAACTGCCGGCCGGACGCAAGGTCTTGGCGGTGATCGAAGTGCAGGACGCGGCGGAACGCCGGGAACTGCGCAGCGCCGCCGAGGTTGAGGTGATCTGGGTCGAGCGTAATGGCGGCCAGAAGGACCTGATGAGTTGCGTGCGCGAGTTGCACGTGCCGCAAGGCCGGCTTTACGCCTGGATCGCCACCGAGAGCAAGGTGTCGCGGCAACTGCGCCGGGTCCTGCTGGATGAGCACAAGCTCAATGAAGAGTTCGTCAAGGCCGCCGGCTACTGGCGCCTGGACAACAACGAGGAAGACTGATCCGGCGTTGCTCGGTGGGGGCTTTGAGGGCCCTCGCCGGCAAGCCGGTGCCTAGGGGATTGGGCGTCGATGGCCGAGCCAGCGGTCTATGCCTAGCAGCACCAGCGACACCAGGACAAACCCCGCCAATATTCCCAGGGCATTGAGCAGCACCTGGGGATAACCCAGCTTGTCCACGGCAATAAAGGGATAGGGATACAACCCCAGCAAACGCCCCCGCAACAGCAGATAGGCGAAGTACAGCATCGGGTAAAGCATCCACACACCGATGTGCCGAAGCCGCAGTTTTCCCTTGGGTACGCAGCACCACCAATAGACCAGAAACAGCAGCGGCATCACGTCGTGCAGCAACTCATCCGCCAGCCACTGCCAGCCCTGGGGATGCCACAAGTGCCGCAGCAACAGGCTGTAGGCCAAGCCCACCAGCAGAATGCTCGCGGCAATCCCGCTGCTGACCCACGGCTGCAGAAAGAACTGCTGGCCACGGGATATCCGCAGATTCAGCGCACAGGTCAGCACCGTCGCCACCAAGGTGTTGCTGAGCACGGTAAAAAAGCTGAAGAAGTTCACCAACCCACCCAGCAGGCTGGCATCCGCGCTCCAACGCAGCAGCAGGATCAGGTACAGCTGCACCGTCAGTCCCAGCCAACCCAGAACCGCCGCCCCGGCGATCAGGCCGTGCTTGCCAGGAATCGCTCGCAGCGCTGCGACACGCATTCGGCTGTCCTTAGACGGGGCGTTTGCCGCGCGCCAGTTTGATGTAGAGCTTCTCGACCTTTTCCCGGGCCCACGGGGTCTTGCGCAGGAACGTCAGGCTCGACTTGATGCTCGGGTCGCTCTTGAAACAGCGGATATCGATGCGCTCCGCCAGGCCCGACCACTCGTAGTGCTCCACCAGCGCGTTGAGGATCTGTTCCAGGGTCACGCCGTGCAGCGGGTCGGTTTTGGGTTCGGTCATGCCAGGCCTTTTTGCGAAGAGAGAAACGGAAGCCGCGCACCTTAGCCGAGGGCATCGCCGGGTGGAAGGCTTGAGCCACAGTGAATCGGCACGTGCTCAATCAACTGTAGTCGCTGGCCATCCCTCAACGATCAGCGGTGGCGAAAAAGACCGGGTAAAAGTTCCTTCCTTTGAGACACAAAAGAGATGTTATATTGTAACAACAAACGAAAACCCATCCCCGTCCATGACACCCCCGTGTCCAGCCTGTTTTTCGACTCACCGCGCCCTGCGCGTCGCTTGCCAAGGAATGACCGATGTCCCTCAGCACTTCCCGCCCTTCTCGTTTTCTACGCTGGCGCTTGACCCCGTTGTCCGCCGCTTTGCTCCTGGTTTCCCAGGCCCAGGCCCTGGAGCTGCAACCCCAAGTCATCACCGCCAACCCTCTGGGCAGCGAGCAATTGGCAGCGCCCAGCACCGTGCTCGAAGGCGATGAACTGACTCTGCAGCAACAAGGCAGCCTCGGTGAAACCCTCAATAGGCAACCCGGCGTGTCCTCGTCCTACTTCGGCCCCGGCGCCAGCCGGCCCATCATCCGCGGCCTGGACGGCGACCGTATTCGCTTGCTGCGCAACGGCGTCGGCGCCCTGGACGCTTCGTCGCTGTCCTACGACCACGCCGTGCCCCTGGACCCGGTCAACGTCGAGCGCATCGAAATCGTGCGCGGCCCGGCGGCGCTGTTGTATGGCGGCAATGCCATCGGTGGCGTGGTCAACAGCTTCGACAATCGCATTCCCACCGCCGCCATCGAGGGCATCCACGGGGCGGGCGAATTGCGCTACGGCGGTGCCGATACGACCCGCAGCAGTGCCGGCAAACTGGAAGCCGGTGACGGCACCTTCGCCTTGCACTTGGACGCCAACTCCCGGCAGTTCAACGACCTGAAAATCCCCGGCTACGCCCGTAGCCGCCACGCTGCCGAGAGCGAAGACGGCGATGGCAAAAAAGGTCGCCTGGGCAACAGCGACGGGCGCCAGGACGGTGGCGCGTCGGCGGTTCCTACACCTGGGATGACGGCTATGCCGGCCTTTCCTACAGCCACTACGACTCCAACTACGGCTCACCGGCCGAAGAGGCGGTGCGTATTCGCATGCAGCAGGACCACTACGCCTTCGCCTCCGAACTGCGCAACCTGCAGGGGCCCTTCAGCTCGATCAAGCTCAACGCCGGCTACACCGATTACCAACACCGGGAAATCGAAGGCGGCGAAACCGGCACCACCTTCAAGAACAAGGGCTACGAAGCACGGGTCGAAGCCCGCCACCAGCCCCTCGGCCCCCTCGACGGCGTAGTGGGCGCCCAGGTCAATCGCAACGAGTTCTCCGCCCTGGGTGAAGAAGCCTTCGTGCCGCAAACCGATACCAACAGCGGCGCGCTGTTTATCCTCGAAGAGCTGCAGGCCACCGAGCGCCTCAAACTCAGCCTCGGCGGCCGCCTGGAGCACACCACCGTAGACCCGGACAGCAAAGGCAACGAACGCTTCGCCCGGGCCGACCAGTCCAGTAGCTTCACCGCCGGCAGCCTGTCCTCCGGCGCGGTCTATACCCTGACGCCGATCTGGTCCCTGGCCGCCACTTTGGGCTACACCGAGCGTGCGCCGACCTTCTACGAGCTGTATGCCAATGGCGCCCACGTGGCCACCGGCACCTATGAAGTGGGCGACGCCAAGCTGTCCAAGGAAAAAGCCGTGTCCAGCGACCTGGCCCTGCGTTTTGACAACGGCACCCACAAGGGCAGCGTCGGGGTCTTCTACAGCCACTTCTCCAACTACATCGGCCTGTTGGGCAGCGGCCGGACGTTGGACGAAGACGGTGAAGAAGATGCCAACGGTATTCCGGAATACACCTACTCCGGTGTGCGCGCACGTTTCGCCGGGATCGAAGCCCAGGATCACTGGACCCTCGGGGAAAGCGCCTACGGCAAGTTCGCCCTGGAGCTGTCTGGCGACTACACCCGAGCCAAGAACCTGGACAACGGTGAAGCCTTGCCACGCATTGCGCCGCTGCGCCTGAACACTGGGTTGCTGTGGGAACGGGATCGCTGGCAAGCCCGCCTGGACGTGCAGCACGCCGCCAGCCAGGGCCAGGTGCCCGACAACGAAAGCGGCACCGACGGCTACACCACTCTGGGGGCCAGCGCCGGGTATCGCTTCGACATCGGCGGCAGCCAGTGGCTGGCCTTCGTCAAGGGCGAGAACCTGACCAACCAAACCGTGCGCTACGCCAGTTCGATCCTGCGGGACATCGCCCCAGCCGCCGGGCGCGGTGTGGAAGTCGGGTTGCGTACCACCTTCTAATCACCGCCCAACGCTCCGCCCTTTTGCAGGAGCTGGCTTGCCAGCGATGGCGTTCGTAAGAACGATGTCCGTCCCAAGGCCTATCGCCGGCAAGCCGGCTCCTACACCCATCACGCC
>NZ_JALQCX010000033.1:0-261492 GCF_023241665.1 Pseudomonas morbosilactucae
CCGTCTGAAACCGCCATCGCCGGCAAGCCGGGCTCCTACAGGTGTGGGGCGTACGGGTTTCTTGTAGGCGCTGGCTTGCCAGCGATAAGGCCCGCAAGCACGCCGCTCCGTCTGAAACCGCCATCGCCGGCAAGCCGGCTCTTACAGGTGTGGGGCGTGCGGGTTTCTTGTAGGAGCTGGCTTGCCAGCGATAAGGCCCGCAAACCCGCCGCTCCATCTGAAACCGCCATCGCCGGCAAGCCGGTTCCTACAGGTTTGATACAGGGCATCGATTACTCGATGAAGGTGACCACGCCGCCAGCCAGGGATTTGACCCGGGCCAGGGATTCCACGCGGTAACCCTGGGCGTCCAGTTCGGCGCGGCCGCCCTGGAACGACTTCTCGATCACGATGCCCAGGCCCGCCACGGTGGCGCCAGCTTGCTTGATGATCGAGATCAGCGCCTGGGACGCCTTGCCATTGGCCAGGAAGTCGTCGATGACCAACACCCGGTCGCTGCTGGTCAGGTGCCGTGGGGAAATGGCCACGGTGCTTTCCACTTGCTTGGTGAAGGAGTACACGCTGGCCGACAGCAGGTTCTCGGTCAGGGTCAGGGACTGGTGCTTGCGGGCGAAGATCACCGGCACGCCCAGGTTCAGGCCGGTCATGATCGCCGGCGCAATGCCCGAGGCTTCGATGGTGACGATCTTGGTAACCCCGGAATCCTTGAACAGCGTGGCGAATTCGTCGCCGATCAGCTTCATCAACTGCGGGTCGATCTGATGGTTCAGAAAGGCATCGACCTTCAGGACTTGATCGGAAAGCACGATGCCTTCTTCGCGAATTTTCTTGTGCAGTGCTTCCACGGAACATCCTCAAGTAGCTATGGCCTCCTGTAGAAGCGGGCTTGCCCACGATGCGTTTGGCGGCCTTGGCGCCTCATCGCGGGTTTGCCCGCTCCCACAGGGGTGATTGTTTAAAAAGTAGTCAATTCTAGCGTTTTAACATGGCGCGTATATCTGCCAGCGCGGTGTTGCCGCGAACGGCTTTGACCTCGGTCGGCGTGTCGTCGGTGCCTTCCCACGCCAAATCGTCTGGCGGCAACTCATCGAGAAAGCGGCTGGGCGCGCAGTCGATGATTTCCCCGTACTGCTTGCGCTTGGCCGCAAAGGTAAAGGCCAGGGTCTGACGCGCACGGGTAATACCCACGTAAGCCAGGCGCCGTTCTTCCTCGATGGTGTCGGCTTCGATGCTGGAGCGGTGCGGGAGGATTTCCTCTTCCATGCCCATGATGAACACATAGGGGAACTCCAGTCCCTTGGACGCATGCAAGGTCATCATCTGCACGCCTTCGGCACCGTCTTCCTCTTCCTGCTGGCGCTCCAGCATGTCGCGCAGCACCAGCTTGCCGATCGCGTCTTCGACGGTCATCTCGCCGTCTTCGTCTTTTTCCAGGGTGTTCTTCAGCGCTTCGATCAGGAACCAGACGTTGCCCATGCGGTAATCCGCGGCCTTGTCGCTGGAGCTGTTGGTGCGCAGCCAGTTTTCATAGTCGATGTCCATGACCATGCTACGCAGGGCGCTGATCGGGTCTTCTCCGGCGCACTGCTCGCGCACCTTGTCCATAAAGCGCTTGAAGCGCGCCAGGCGATCGGTGAAGCGCGTATCGAGGTGTTCGCCCAGGCCGATTTCGTCGGTGGCGGCGTACATCGAAATCTTGCGCTCGGTGGCGTAGTTGCCGAGTTTTTCCAGGGTCGTGGAGCCGATTTCCCGGCGCGGCACGTTGATCACCCGGAGGAAGGCGTTGTCGTCGTCCGGGTTCACGATCAGGCGGAAGTAGGCCATCAGGTCTTTCACTTCCTGACGTCCGAAGAAGCTGTTGCCCCCCGATAGGCGATAGGGAATCTGATGATGCTGCAGCTTCAGCTCGATCAGCTTGGCCTGGTAGTTGCCGCGATAGAGGATCGCGAAATCGCTGTAGGGGCGGTCGGTGCGCAAGTGCAGGCTGAGGATTTCCATGGCCACGCGCTCGGCTTCGGCGTCTTCGTTGCGGCAGCGGATTACCCGGATCTCGTCACCGTGGCCCATCTCGCTCCACAGTTGTTTTTCGAATTCGTGGGGGTTGTTGGAAATCAGCACGTTGGCGCAGCGCAGGATGCGGCTGGTAGAGCGGTAGTTCTGCTCCAGCATCACCACTTTCAGGGACGGGTAGTCGACCTTGAGCAGCATCAGGTTTTCCGGCCGGGCACCGCGCCAGGCGTAGATCGACTGGTCGTCGTCGCCCACCACGGTGAACTGGTTGCGCTTGCCGATCAGCAACTTCACCAGCAGGTACTGGCTGGCGTTGGTGTCCTGGTATTCGTCCACCAGCAGGTAGCGCACCTTGTTCTGCCACTTTTCCAGGATGTCGGCGTGGTCCTGGAACAGCTTCACCGGCAGCAGGATCAGGTCGTCGAAGTCCACCGCGTTGAACGCCTTGAGCGTGCGCTGGTAGTGGGTGTAGACGATGGCGGCGGTCTGTTCCTTGGGGTTGCGCGCGGCTTCCAGGGCTTCGGCGGGCAGGATCAGGTCGTTTTTCCAGGCGCCGATCATGTTCTTGATCTCGTCGACGCCATCGTCGCCTGCATACTCCTTCTGCATGATGTCGGTCATCAAGGCCTTGACGTCGGTCTCGTCGAAGATCGAGAAGCCCGGCTTGTAGCCCAGCCGCACATGCTCCTTGCGGATGATGTTCAGGCCCAGATTGTGGAAGGTGCACACGGTCAGGCCACGGCCTTCTCCACCCTTGAGCAGGGTGCCGACCCGTTCCTTCATCTCCCGCGCGCCTTGTTGGTAAAGGTCATAGCGACGATGTACTGGGCGCGGATACCGCAGTTCTGGATCAGGTGGGCAATCTTGCGGGTAATCACGCTGGTCTTGCCGGAGCCAGCACCGGCGAGCACCAAAAGAGGGCCGCCGACATAGTTCACGGCTTCTTGCTGCCGGGGATTGAGTCGGGACATGACGGTCAGGGGAGTCGGTTACGAAATGGGCGGGCATTTTAACAGGCTGGGCGGATTCTGCTGCCTCTCTCCGACTTGTGACGCAAGACGCTATCTAAATTTGCCGGTTTTGATACTTTCCCGCAGGATGCGCGCTGAATATGCGTCTAATGTTCGAGTTAGAGCGTCGGAAGAAACTGCGTTTGATAATCAATATCATCTGTTATTGTTTATTCGCACCCCCACTAATGCCCACCGCCACCTTCTTTTGCAGAGTCTAGGGAGCTAGCTTGTCCAAGCCTGTCGAACCCTTGCGTTTGCTGCTACTGGCCGAAGAGCCAGCGTGGGCAGCGTTGTTGCGTGAGTGTCTCGCTCCATTGGGAGACTCGGTTGTACTGATCAGCGCCCCCACCTGGGATGCTGTCAGCCGTCTGTTCGATGACGACCGCAATGCGGTGTTGTTGAGCGTCCCCCACCTGCAACCGCAGCCGGGTCGTTGCAGCCTGCCCACCGTGTTGCTGCTGGATCAGGAGCCGACAGCGGCCCCTGTGGGTGCGAGCGACTGGCTGGTGCGCGATGTATTGAATGTGGATACCTTGCGCCGTTGCCTGCGCCATGTGCGCGAGCGCGGCGTGCTGGAAAACACCCTGCAGCG
This sequence comes from Pseudomonas morbosilactucae, assembly GCF_023241665.1. Classification (NCBI taxonomy): domain Bacteria; kingdom Pseudomonadati; phylum Pseudomonadota; class Gammaproteobacteria; order Pseudomonadales; family Pseudomonadaceae; genus Pseudomonas; species Pseudomonas morbosilactucae. The sequence goes on from NZ_JALQCX010000033.1 coordinate 3,616, forward strand.
CCTGGCCGAACAGGACCCGTTGACCGGCATCGCCAACCGCCAGGGCTTCCAGACCCTGCTGGCAGCGCGCCTGGCGGAAAACGAGGGGCGCGGCCTGGCCCTGGGTCATCTGGACCTGGATAACTTTCGCCACGCCAACGATGCCCTCGGCCACCAGGCCGGCGACCGGCTGATCCTGCAAGTGGTGTCGCGGCTCAAGAGCCAGCTCGAGGCCGGCGACCAGTTGGCGCGGCTGGGCAGCGATGAGTTCGCCTTGCTGATCGACACCCGCCGAGCCCCGCAGCGGGCCGAGTGGATGGCCGAGCGCATCACCGAAGTCATGGCCGAGCCCTACTGGGTCGATGGCGAGAGCCTGTTGATTGGTTGCAGCCTGGGCGTGGCCCACGCCCGGGCCAATGCCGGTGCGGACCCGCTGATGTGGCACGCCCACATCGCCATGCAGCAAGCCAAAAGCACCCAGGGCTGCACCTTTCATATCTTCAACGAGCGCATCAACCGCAATGCCCGCAGTCTTGCCGACCTGGAAAGCGAACTGCGCCGGGCCCTGCGGCGGGACGAGTTGGAGTTGCATTACCAGCCGCGCCTGAACCTGCACGACGGGCAGATCGTCGGCCTCGAGGCCCTGGTGCGCTGGCGCCATGGCGAGCGGGGGCTGTTGCCGCCCAGCGAGTTCGTGCCACTGGCCGAGCAGAGCGGGTTGATCGTGCCCCTGGGCTACTGGGTGATCTCTCGTGCCCTGCGGGATATGCAAGCCCTGCGTGAGCGCGGCCTGCCGCCCCTGCACATGGCGGTCAACTTGTCGTTTCGCCAGTTCCAGGACAGCCAGTTGCTCTCCACCCTGAGCCGGCTGATTGCCGAGCGTGGGGTCGAGGCGCAGTGGCTGGAATTCGAACTGACCGAGACCGCCGTGATGCGTCGCAGTGACCTGGTGAAACAGACCATGGATGCGCTGGGACGCCTGGGCGTGCGCTTTTCCCTGGATGATTTCGGCACCGGCTTCTCGTCCTTCGTTCACCTCAACAGCCTGCCGATCGCCTTGCTCAAGGTCGACAAAAGCTTTGTCGGCGGCATGGAGCAACGCGAAGAGAACCGCAAACTGGTGCACGCAATGATCAACCTGGCCCACAACCTCAACCTGGAGGTGGTGGCCGAGGGCGTGGAAACCCCTGAGCAACTGGCGCTGCTGCGCGGCTTCGGGTGTGACCAGGCCCAGGGCTACCTGATCAGCAAACCCTTGCCCCTCGCCGAACTGGTGGATTACCTGACCTTCGGCGCCCAGCAGCAAACCGTTTTGGGTGCGGTCTAGACCGACAGGTCAGCCACGCCTTGAGCGTTGGCCCGGAGGGACTCGGGCTGGCGTTTGACCATGCGCTTCATCCGCCATTCGAAGGCCAGCGTCAGGCTGATGGCGGCACACGCCAGCCCCAGCGCTAACCCCCACCACACCCCCGTCGGTCCCCAACCCAGGGTGAACGCCATCAGCCATGCCGCCGGTGCGCCGATCAGCCAATAGCAACCCAGCCCTACCAGGAACGTGGTCTTGGCGTCTTTGAGCCCGCGAATCGCGCCCATGGCGATGGTCTGGGTGCCGTCGAACAGTTCGAACCAAGCCGCCACCGCCAGCAGGCTCACCGCCAGGTTGATCACGTCGCGGAACGCCGGATCGTCATGGTCGAGAAACAGCCCGATCAACTGCTGGGGCAACAGCCAGAACACCAGGGCGAAGCCGAGCATGGCCACGGCACCGAAGGCGATCCCCACACGCCCGGCCAGGCGCGCCGACAGTAATTGTCCGGCGCCGTAGTGCTGGCCGATGCGCATGGTGATGGCGTAGGAAATGCCGGCGGGCACCATAAACGCCACCGAGACGATCTGCAGGGCGATCTGGTGCGCGGCCAACTGGGTGCTGCCCATGGTGCCCATGCACAGGGCGGCGAAGGCGAAGAGCCCGACTTCCACCGCGTAGGTGCCGCCAATCGGCAGGCCCAGGCGCCACAGTTCCTTCAAGTACTGCCGGTTGAGGCGCAGCAGCCCCTGGCGCAGCGGGTAGGCGGCGTAGGCCGGGTGCCGGTGGATGTGCCAGGCCAGGGCCAGGGCCATGCAGTTGGCCACGACGGCGGTGACCAGGCCGATGCCCATCAGCCCCAGTTTCGGTAGGCCGAACATGCCGGTGATCAAGGCGTAGTTGAGCAGGAAGTTGGCCACGGTGCCCGCCAGGCTGATGACCATCACCGGCGTGGCGCGGCCAATGGCGCTGGTGAAGCCGCGCAAGGCCATAAAGCTCAGGTAGCCGGGCAGGGCGAAGGGCAGGATCAGCAGGAACTCGCCCGCGGCGACGACGTTGTCGGGCGTTTGGCCGAACAGCAGCAAGACCGGCTTGAGGTTCCACAGCAACAGCCCGGCCACCAGGGCCATCAGCCACGCCAGCCAGAGCCCGGCCTGGGTCAGGCGGGCCGCGCCCGGGATGTCCCCGGCGCCTTGGCGGATGGCAACCAGGGTGCCGACTGCGGCGATCACGCCGATGCAGAAAATCGATACGAAGGAGTAACTGGCCGCCCCCAGGCCGCCGCCGGCCAGGGCTTGCGGACTGAGCCGGGCCATCATCAGGGTGTCGGTGAGGACCATCAGCATGTGCGCCAACTGCGAGGCGATCAACGGCCCGGCCAGCCGCAGGATGGCCCCGAGTTCAATACGTGCTGGATGCTGCTTGGTCATCAGGCTCGGTAGCTCGAAGAGGGGGGAGAGCGCTGATTTTCGGCGCTCTCGGGCGGATGCACAAAGGGATAAAAACGATTGCTCACATGATTAAAACTCATGCAAAGCACTTTCTGGTAGGTTAGCCCTCTCGCGTTATCGGAGTGCCGTGATGTCCCGCCGTCTTCCCCCGCTCTACGCCTTGCGTGCCTTTGAGGCCGCGTCCCGACACAGCTCGTTCACCCGGGCGGCCGAGGAGTTGTCGATCACCCAGAGCGCGGTCAGCCGGCATATCCGCACCCTGGAGGAGCACTTCGCCTGCCGGCTGTTCCTGCGCAGCGGGCGCAACCTGCAACTCACCGAGGCCGCGCGCCTGCTGCTGCCGGGGATTCGCGAGGGCTTCGGCGCCCTGGAGCGCGCCTGCAATACCTTGCGCGCTGAAGATGACATCTTGCGCATGAAGGCCCCTTCGACCCTGACCATGCGTTGGTTGCTGGCGCGCCTGAGCCGCTTCCGCCACTTGCAGCCTGGCAATGAGGTGCAGTTGACCAGCGCCTGGATGGACGTGGACGCCGTGGACTTCAACCAAGAGCCGTTCGATTGCGCGGTGCTGCTGAGCAATGGTCATTTCCCCCCGGATTGGGAGGCCAGTTACCTGTTCCCGGAGTTACTGATCCCGGTGGGCGCACCGAACCTGCTCAACGATCAGCCCTGGGACGTGGAGCGCCTGGCCGCCACCGAGTTGTTGCACCCCACCCCCGACCGTCGCGACTGGCGCAGCTGGCTGGAGCGCATGGGGTTGTCCGAGCGGGTTTCCCTCAAGGGCGGGCAGGTGTTCGACACCCTAGAGCTGGGGATGATTGCCGCCGCGCGAGGGTACGGCGTGTCCATGGGGGATTTGCTCATGGTGGCCGAGGACGTGGCCCAGGGTCGCCTCAGCCTGCCTTGGCCCACCGCGGTGGCCAGCGGCGAGAATTATTACCTGGTTTGGCCGAAAACCCGGCCTGGAGGTGAACGTTTGCGCCGCCTCAGCGATTTTCTCCAGAACGAGGTAAAAGCCATGCAATTGCCCGTTGTAGAGCGGTTGGGCTGAATCGATGAAGCGTCCGTGTGCTCGGCGTTGCAAGATACCTGTCCAGATTGCTCAAGTATTCAAGCTTGCCGCCGAACTCTAGGGAAAGTGGAACCTCCGTTCTGGAAGGTTCGAGCCTTTCTTCCTACTAAAAAATGTTGCCGAGCCGATGACGCGATCAGGACGATCCGGTTGCTTGGCCAGGAGCCGTCATGCCTCAACCTCGTGCCCGGATCGCCTCGCAGCTGGGTCTTGCCCTTGCTGTGATACTGGCGGTCGTGATCAGCGGCAGCGCCCTGTTTGCCCTGCGCTCCCTGGATTCCGCCAACCTCGATACCCGGGAAGAACACCTGGCCAGTGAGGCCCGTTTGCTGGCCGACCAGCTCAACACCTTTCACGGCACCCTGCGCGAAAGCACCCAGCGCCTCAGCGGCCTGTTTGAAAAGCGTTTCAGCGGTGGCTTGAGCGTGCACCCGGATGAACCCGTGACTGTGGCCGGCACCCCGACCCCAGGGTTGCACTTGGGCAACGAAGTGTTGAACAACAACTTCAAGGAAGTTGACGAGTTCAAACAGATGACTGCCGGCGTGGCGACCCTGTTTGTGCGCAGCGGCGAGGACTTCATCCGGGTCAGCACTTCCCTGAGCAAGCAGGACGGCACCCGTGCCATCGGCACCTTGCTGGACCATGCCCACCCGGCTTATCAGAAACTCATGGCGGGCCAGAGTTATGTCGGCCGCGCCTTGCTGTTCGAACGGTCCTACATGACCCAGTACACACCGGTGCGCGACAGCAGCGGGCGAGTGATTGCGGTGCTGTTCGTGGGGTTCGACTATACCGACGCGCAAAACGCCCAGTTCGCCAACCTCAAGCGCTTCCGTATCGGTCACACCGGCTCTCTGGCGCTGCTGGACGAGCAAAAGAAATGGCTGGTGCCGCCCGCGGGCGTGCAGGACCTGGAACAGGCGCTGCCGACCATGCTTGAGCTGGCGCAGACGCCAGGCCAGGGCCGCTTCTGGAGCGACAAGTCCGAGGACTTCTACAGCCTTGCAGTGCCGTTCGAAGGCGGCCCGTGGTCGGTCGTGGCGAGCATGCCCAAGGCGGAAATCCGTGCCGTGACCTGGAGCGTCGGCATTCGCCTGGTCATTGGCAGCCTGTTGGCGATGTTGCTGGCAGTGGGGGCAACGGTCTGGCTGTTGCGCAGCAAGCTGGCGCCCCTGGGTGACCTGGTGCGCCAGGCCGAGGCGTTGGGCGCGGGAGACCTGAGCGTGCGCCTGAAAGTCGCCAGCCACGACGAGATCGGTCAGTTGGCCCGCAGCTTCAACCAGATGGGCGAAGCGCTGTCGACCATGGTCGAGCACATTCGCCAGGCGGCCCAGGACGTCAATGGTCGGGCCCAGGCGTTGTCCGGCTTGTCCGGCGGGGCCTACGAAGGCATGGAACAGCAGTCCGGGGAAATCACCAGCATGGCGGGCGCGGTCGAGGAGTTCAGCGCCACGTCGCTGAACATCGCCGACAACATGGGCAACACCGAGCGCCTGGCCCAGGAGAATGCGCAGCAAACCCGCATTGGCCGGACCTCCATGGAAGAGGCGTCGGCCTCCCTGGAACAGATCGCCGGGGCCCTGAACAGCACCGCGACGGTGATCAATACCCTGGGGCAACGTTCCCAGGAAATCGGCGGCATTGTCGGGGTGATTACCGCGATTGCCGACCAAACCAACCTGCTGGCCCTCAACGCCGCCATTGAAGCCGCCCGTGCCGGCGAGCAAGGTCGGGGTTTTGCGGTGGTGGCCGATGAGGTGCGCAACCTGGCCTCGCGGACCCGCGAGGCGACCGATGAAATCTCGCAGATGATCAACAGCATCCAGCAGGAAACTGGTAACGCCATCAGCACCATGGAGCAGGGCAAGCGGTTGATGCAGGAAGGCCTGTCGCGCAACGCCGACGTGGCTTCGGCGCTGGCACAGATCGACGAGCAAAGCCGTTCCGCGGGCCAGCAGTTCGCTGCCATCACCACGGCCACCCAGGAGCAGAGCAGCACCGCCACCTTGCTCAGCAGTAACCTGCAGAGCATCGCCCTGGCCAACAGCGAGCAGCGCGAAGTGGTGTCGAACCTGGCCGTCACCGCCAAAGAGCTGGAGAAGCTCGCGGCGGACCTGCGCCACGAAGTCGATCGCTTTCGCTGAGCACCCAGTCTGACCGTCCACCCCACGCCTGCACCGAGAGGGACAGGCGTCGGCGGTTCGGCGGTCAGCGCCTCCCCGTGTCGTGCTGGTCTTGGAGTGCTGTTCTTTTAGCTTGCTGAAACGTTTCATCAGCGCTATAAAAATTGCACAACTCCAAGAAAGGCACCCGTTCATGACTCCGCTCAAACTGCTTGTCACCCTTGGCGCCCTGAGCGCTGCTTCCCATGCCATGGCCTGGGACTACGTGCTGCTGGACAGCGACAAGGCCCCGCAAAACCTGCACATCACCAGCGAACAACTGGGGGTCAAGACCGCCCAGCCGTTCTCCGTGACCCTGCGCACCCTCCACGGCGGCCGCAGGAAGGGGTGAGCATTGTCGACATCGACAATGGCGCCATGAAGCTGTCTGTGGTCCCAACCCGGGGTATGAACGTGCTCCAGGCGTCGGTTGGCGATATCCGCCTGGGCTGGGATTCGCCGGTCAAGGAAGTGGTCAACCCGGCTTTTATCGAGCTCAACGGCCGGGGCGGCCTGGGTTGGCTGGAAGGTTTCAACGAACTGGTGACCCGTTGCGGTTACGAGTGGGTCGGCCACCCGGGCATGGACAACGGCGAGCTGCTGACCCTGCATGGTCGGGCGGCGAACATTCCGGCCAGCAAGGTCACCCTGCACATCGATGAAAAGCCGCCCTATGCCATCACCCTGCGCGGTGAGCTCAAGGAGCAGGCGTTCAAGAAGGTGGACTTCTCGGTGGCCACCGAACTGCTCACCGAGCCGGGCAGCGTCAGTTTCAGCCTCAACGACACCCTGACCAACAACGGCGACTACCCCAAGGAATACCAGGCGCTTTATCACAGTAACTTCAGCACCCCGTTCCTCGAACAAGGGGCGAAGTTTGCCGCGCCGGTGAAGCAGGTCTCGCCATTCAACGACAAGGCCAAGGCTGACCTGGGAGATTGGCAGACCTACCGCGGGCCGACCCGTGACTACGACGAAACCGTCTACAACGTGGTGCCGTACGCCGATGCCAAGGGTCAGACCCTGGCCGTGCTGCACAACAAGGCGGGCAGCCTGGGCGTGTCCCTGGGTTTCAACACCCAGCAGTTGCCGGTGTTCTCCCTGTGGAAAAACACCGACACCCAAGGCCAGGGCTACGTCACGGGGCTGGAGCCGGGCACCAGCTTTTCCTACAACCGCCGTTATCAGCGGCCGCTGAACCTGGTGCCGACCATTGGTGCCAAGGAGCAGCGCCAGTTCCAGATCCGCTACAGCCTGCTGGCGGACAAAGGGGCTGTGGATAAGGCACTCAGCCAAGTCAGCCAGATCCAGGATGGTCGTCAGACTGAAGTCCGTCCTACGCCTCTGGTCGACTTGACCCAGGAGTGATCGCCGCGCTCAAGAGCCCGGGCGGTATTGCAGGGCTTCGGCCAAGTGCTGGCGGCTGATCGCCTCGGCTTGCTCCAGGTCCGCCAGGGTTCGGGCGACCTTGAGCAAGCGATGGGCAGCACGCAGCGACAGGGCCAGGCGCTCGCAGGCGCTTTCCAGCCAGTGCTCGTCAGTGCGGGATAACCGGCAGTGGCACCTGAGTTGGTGCAGGTCGAGAAAGGCATTGGCGCAGCCCTGGCGTTGCAGTTGTGTGTTCCGTGCCCGGGCCACCTGGGCGGCGGCCTCGGCACTGTCGGCGCCGGGCCGGTCAGGTGGGTTGAGCGCAGTGGCTTCCCGGGCCACGGTCAGGTGCAGGTCGATGCGATCCAGCAGGGGCCCGGAAAGCTTGTTGCGATAACGCTGGACCTGTTCCGGGGTGCAGCGACAGCGCCCGCTGGGTTCACCCAGGTAGCCGCAAGGGCAGGGGTTCATCGCGGCCACCAATTGAAAGCGTGCAGGAAACTGCACCCGGTCGCGGGCGCGGGCAATGACAATCTGTCCCGATTCCATGGGCTCCCGTAAAACCTCCAGCACCTTACGATCGAACTCGGGCAACTCATCGAGAAACAGCACGCCGTTGTGGGCCAGGGTGATTTCACCGGGCTGGGGTTTTGAGGCAGTGTAGGCTTTCGAATTAGCTGCGAAAATGCCAGGCTAAAGACCTCGAATCACCGTTTCCGTCTACACAAATAGCTGCGAATAATTTTCGAATTTGATACGACAGGATTGGTAATGACTCGAAATAGCTGCGACCAGCCTAAACAAGTTCGCGCGATAAAGCCGACGCGCCGAAGCGTCTCAGGCTTTCTGCCCTTCCGAGGCACAGGTGGCGTGCCGTTCGAGTCGTTGCTCGAGCGTGATTTCCTCAAGCGGATGAGGTTTTCTCATCGGGTCGAGTCTGTGATCGCTCAGCCAGTCCGCGTCGATTTCATCGACTCGCTCGGGCGCGCACAGGTTTATACCCCTGACTTCCTAGTGCATTACCGTCAGCCTGAGGGTATCGACTACAAGGATTACTTCAAGCCGATGTTGGTCGAGGTTAAGCCAGCCTATGAGTGGCGGCAGCACTGGCGCGCCTGGCTCGGTAAATGGAAGGCCGCGCGCCGGTATGCGCGGGAGGAAGGCTGGACTTTCAGCATCTACGACGAGTCGCGCATCCGCGGACTCCCGCTCGAAAACATCACCTTCCTAGAGCGGTTCGAGCGCCTCGACTTTGACCGGGAAGACATCGAGATGGTCCTGAAAACGCTTCGAGAGATGGAGTTCGCACCTGTGCACTACCTGCTGGCTCGTCATTTCAAGGGCCTTTACCGCGATCGTGGTGTAGCGCTGTTGTGGCACCTGATCGCAACTGGCCGGGTGGAGTGTGATATCACCGAACCTTTGAACGAGTACCTTGAGCTTTGGTTGGCCACGCCATGAACATCTATGAAATCGACACGGATGAGCATTTGGTCCCGTTCGAACCGTCAAGGGAGCGCGTACGGGTCGAGATTGGGGAGATGGTCAGGCGCGACAAGCAGATTTTCAGGATCGTCCATTTGCTTGACCTTCAGACCATTGTTGGCGTGGAAGTGGAGAGCGGCCGAAGTTTTTCTCTTCGAATTTCCGAGCTGCAGCCTGTTGAGCTAGAGCGAGTCGAGGGGCTGTACGTCAACCACGATATCTCGACCATCAGCTCTGACGATTGGGCAGTAGCGCAGCAGCGGTTCTCTGCGATCAAGCCGCTGTTACGTGACTCGGTCCTGCCCAGGGGCTGCGTAGAGGAACGTGCCAAAGAGGTAGGCGTCGATACCGCCACGCTGTATCGGTGGCTTGACCGTTATCAAAGTTGGAACGAGGTGCTTGCGCTCGTTCCGCGCAAGCGCGGTTGGCAATCTGGCAACAGCCGGCTGAGCGCTCAGACGGACAAGCTCATCGATGACGTGATTGAGCAGCACTACCTGACGATTCAGCGAAGGACTGTCCAGTCGACCATTGCTGAAATCAGTAGGCAGGCCAAATCACTTGGAATCAGAGCCCCCAGCGCCTCTGCCATCAGGGCCCGGATCAAGCGTATTCCTGAGAAGATCTTTCTGCGCTCGCGCGGGTTCGCCGACCGGGCTCGGAACCGACACACACCTTCTGTAGGTAAATTCCCTGGTGCTGACTATCCCCTGGCGGTCATCCAGATTGACCATACCCCAATCGACTTGATCATTGTGGATGACCGACATCGCAAGCCGATCGGTCGTCTGTGGTTGACCCTGGCGATCGACGTGCATTCTCGAATGATCGCCGGCTACTACCTGGCTCTTGAGGATCCATCGGAGATCTCCGTGGGCATGTGTCTGGCGCACTCGATTCTGCCTAAAGAGAGGTGGCTGGACCTTCACAAGGTCGAGGGCGAGTGGCCAGTCTGGGGCTTCCCTCGCGTAGTACACACGGATAATGGACCTGACTTCCAGGCTGAGAACTTCCGTCGCTCATGTGCGAACTACAACATCGAGAACCAGTTCCGACCAGTGAAGCGGCCCAAGTACGGCGGTCATATCGAACGCCTGCTTGGCACTTTCATGCGGGAGTTGCATGAGCTGCCGGGCACCACCCACAGCAACATTCCTGATCGTGATGGTTACGATTCGGACAAGCATGCCGCCCTTACGATGAGTGAGTTTGAAGAGTGGCTGGTTCGCACCATCATTCTTTACCACAACCGGGTTCACTCAGTGCTCTTCATGAGCCCTGCGCGCAAATGGCATCTGGGTTTTTTCGGCAGTCTTGAAACCGATGCGTTGGTTAGCATCCCGCCGCGGCCGGCGGATTCGATGACTGTTCAGTTGGACTTCATGCCTTCGTACCGTCGAACCGTCCAGCACTATGGGGTTCAGTTGGACGTCTACTACTACTCGGAGGCTTTGCGGCATTGGATCGGTGCGAGTGACCCCGATACGGGCATGGCGCGGAAATTCGTTTTCAGGCGAGATCCTCGTGATATCAGCGTAATCTGGTTCTACGACCCTGTGCTCAAGCAGTATTTCAGGGTGCCGGTGGCTAATCAGGCCTTCCCTGCGGCGACTCTGTGGGAATTTCGGGCGGCAAAGAAACAGGCGGTCGATGAAGGACGCAAGCATGTCGACGAGGCGGTGATCGGCAGGCTGATTTTGGAGCGTCGCCAGATCGTAAACGAGGCCTCTGCCAGTACCAAGAAGGCACGTCGTGATGCCCAGAAGCACAAGGTACACAGCAAAAACACTACGCCGGCGCGGCCTGTCAAAGCGCCTGTGGAAGCGGCGCCTCCTATTCCAGCAGTCGAGGGGCTGTTGCTCGGCGACGATGTTGACCTCACCGGTGATATCCAATGACTGAGTACGCACACCTGCACGCCGACTTCAGACCTGTGCTGCAGCTATCCGCTCGAGAGCGCATTCGCTTCATGGGTGAGCCTCGATGGATTGGCTATAGGTCCGCCCACTACATCTTGGACACCCTTGAATGCTTATTGGACGCGCCCAAGCGGCCGCGGATGCCAAACTTGCTGGTCGTTGGCGATCCGAACAACGGCAAGACCACAATCGTCCGGCATTTCGAGAAGTTGCAGGGCCAGGGCTACGTCGACGAGAACGCTGAGCCAGTGCGGCCAATTATCCTGGCCGAGGCACCGCCATCCGCAGAGGAGAAGGACCTCTATATTGCTATCCTAGAGCGGTTGTGGATGCCGTACAAAACCACCGACTCCAAGGTCACGCTGAGGTTCCAGGTGATCCACGCGCTGCGTGAGCTCAAAGTGCGCATGCTGATCGTCGACGAGATTCACTCGTTGCTGACAGGCTCCGCCACGAAGCAGCGCGAGGTCATGAACGCTCTCAAAATGCTGTGCAACACCCTGGTGATCCCGATCGTCGGTGTAGGTACACCCGATGCAGTGCAGATCCTGCACCTTGATCCACAGCACGCCAGCAGGTTTGACGTGATCAAACTGGAGACCTGGAAGTTGAACCCGGACTTCCAACGCTTGCTGAAGGCGTTTGAAGCTGTGTTGCCACTCAAGCGGCCTTCGGAGATTTACAAGCCAGAGCTGGCCCAGTTGATCCATTCCATCTCAGGTGGCAACACAGGTGACCTCCACAGTCTGCTGATCGAGTGTGCAACGGAAGCAATCAACTCGGGTAAGGAATTTATCGACCGACAACTCATTGAGAGCAAGTCGTGGAAGCGCCCTACACGTGGCATCCGGGAGCGTGTTGTCTAAATCCACGCTGGCCGCTGACACCGCCGATCCTGCCTGATGAGCTGTTCTCCTCTTGGCTAGTGAGAACAGCTCATGCTCACGGGTGTTCCCCCAACACATTGACGAGCGCCGTCTGGCCAAGAGCCCGTGCGTGGGCCTGTGATGTTGACCGGCAACTCTCTGAGGCCAGGATTGATGCGCTGGCAAGGGTAACTGGCTTTAGCGCACAAGCCTTAGCAGCGAGCACGCTATGGCAGCCTACGAGAGTGCTTCACCCAAACCCGATGATGAGACGGATGGGAAATCAGCCTTGGGTTTTGCCGCTGGGGAGTCGTAATCAATCACATGCAGGTGGGCTGTTGTGCTGTCCCCTCTGCATCTGCGGACCGGTTCCTCATTATTTGCTGCAGCACAGGCTTGCTTGGCATACGGCCTGCCCCAGGCATCGAGTGCTGCTGGTTGATCGCTGTCCCACCTGCATGTCTGCCCTCCAGCCAGCCCGTCTTCGTTTTGATACCCCCCTCCATTTATGCCATCACTGTGGTCAATCGTTCGGTAAGCACCCGACTGAGCCAATGGTTATATCTGCGCTCTCCTTTCAGGCGTTTGCGGATGCGGCCAGCCGATCACCAGCGCAGTTCGGACAAGCGTCTGTCAGCTTTTCTGATTGGATGAACATCGCTAGGGTAATGGTCAGCTTCCTCGAATATGCGATACGTCATCCGTCCGATTCTACACGGCGTTTTTGCCAAACCATGGGCGCAGATACCGGGTCATTGGAGCCTTCAGCACTGGGGCTACCTTTCGAATTTCTGGCACCTGCCGAGCGCGCAGGGCTGTTGGGTCAGGCTTGGGTGATAATGCAGGCCGGCCCAGAGCGGTTTATGGAAGCTGCGGCGGAAGCCCGCCTTCCTGTTTCTGCTTTCCCGCTGTCGGCAGTTGGGGGGCCCGAGCTTCTCCTTCAGATGGTCTCGGTACTCGTTCGACACAGTCATCACAGCCCCGGCCGGCTCCCCCATAGACAGTCCCGCACGCCACTCGAAGTGTGGCGTATGTGGCACCGGTTGCAGAGAAGGACGCGTAGAAGTGGTATCTCCTGACTCACTCACCCGCTCTTGTTGCCATGAGTGCGGCCGTGAAATGGCAAAAGCCAAGAAGGTCTATGCGGGCAATCGGTACTGTGAGACGTGCTATCCAAGACTATTCAAACGGCGCATGTGCCGAGGCTGCGGTAATCTTGCGCGCCTGCCCATCTTTGACCCGACCGCCGATTGCACTGTCTGTGAATGCGCCGGGCCCTGCGTGCGCTGCGGCAAGGTTGAGTTCGTAACCGCTCTGCGCGTTCAGTCTGGGCCGGTATGCAAGAGTTGCGTACCCTATTTTCGCGACATAGGGTTGTGCGAAAAATGCGGCAAAGTCACGCAGCGTCTGGCTCGCAGCAAGACCACCGGTCTACGTTGCTGCCCTGCGTGCAGAGGCTCTGCCAAGGCTACATGTCCGAGTTGCCGGCGTCATCGAGTTCTGATTTCTGGGGCCGACGGCGTGTCGCGTTGTCAGCCATGCACCATGAAACCCGCACAACCCTGTGATTTCTGCGGTGCGCTCACGCCGGCGGGGCGCGGTAAGGAGTGTGAGCGGTGTTACTGGCTTAAGAACTTCCAGCGCCGATTGGCGATCAACAGCAAAGGCTTTAGCGCTGACGAAATAGCCACGGTATTTACCCTGTTCGGTCAGTGGCTGCTTGAAAGATCCGGTGCACATAAAGCGGCGCTGAGCATCAACGATCACTACCAGTTCTTCCATCAACTCGATGTCACCTGGCGTTCAGTACCGTCTTACCAGGAGCTCCTTGCGCATTTCGGTGCTGCCGGGCTGCGCAAGGCTGAAAACCCTATGCGCTGGCTGACAGAAACGGGAGCGGTGACCGTCTGTGCGCAGTTGAAAGATCAGCTCACGGAACAGCGCCGCCTTGAAGCGATTCTGGCTGAGCCTGGCGATGGTTGGTCAGCCCAGCTGCTGTCCGGGTACGTCACTGCACTCAAAGCGAGGATGGAACGAGGAGGTACCGATTTGCGCTCAATCAGGCTGGCTGCGCGTACTGCAGCCAACCTACTCAAAAGCGCTCGGCTGAAGGGGCGCACGCTGCCGACACAGAAAAACATTGAATCGTTCTGGAAAAAATCACCCGGCCAGGTTGCGGCAATCACGGGATTCATCAACTACATCAACAAATGCCATGACCTGCAGCTGCAGGCGAAGCCTGACGAACGCCTGCTGCACCAGGCCAAGCGACAGAAGGCAGAGCGCGAGCTCGTGGCGCTGTTGAGTGAGACTGGGGACGCGGAATTCGAAAGGCGGTGGATCGTGAAAGGGCTCGCTTACTTTCATGGCGTGATGAGGGCGAGCTGCAAAAAACTGGTTTACCAGCCCCAGGACTATCGGGGCGTCGCCGGCTACAACATCACCTATGGAGACAAGGTGCTTTGGGTGCCTTCAGCCGGAAGTTATCAGCACGGCGACTACTCTGCCTGAGCTATTTAAGCTCTACGCCAACGTCCTTGAACGCGTTGATCAACCTGCTGCGATAGAGCACCTTGGCGTCATTGCGATGATGTTTAAAGATCTTTGAGCCCGGTGGAAAGAACGACTCCATATGTTTGAACCTCCCCACCACGAATCGAACTTTCGAGCACAACTTTCGAACGAATTCGTCGAACTCTTCGGTGCTGGCGACGTGGGATTTCATGAGCACGCCTGCGTACGCTGGTTTTTCAGGCTTGTCAGGCTGAATCTCGAAGCAAAAGTAATTCTCCCCATCAACCTGGATACGTAGCACCATCAAGCCTCTGCGTGTGCCAGTGGCCCGATCCAGGTATACCCACCAGCGACCGGCTTTATCATCGCTGGGCCACTCAACAGGGGGCTGCAGCAAAATAGCCTTTGGCAGCCCCTGATCACGGAATTTGCTAGGTGTATACCAATTCACTTGGGTTACCCGATCAGGGTTATCCGCCATGATCGACTTGAAGGCGTTCCAGATGTCCATGAGGAAGCCACGCGATTCCAGCTCTCCCTCGGCAGCATGTTCTAGCTTTCCGATGTTCTTGCCCGCGCCGGTGCCCTGTCCAGAGGAATGCGACGTCGCTTCTTCTGGGCGAGGCCCGAGGCGTCCGCGATCGGTTTGGATGACCTCTTTCTTTTTTTGAACCTTGCGCTTTGCTCCGAGGATCTCGAAGGGTGGCGTTTTAACGATGACAGTTTCGGAATGGCCGTCCGGTTCGGCGTGTGAGTGCTCGCTGAGAAACTCTTCTGCTTCGGCGGTGCGGACAGGTCTTGGGAGGACAAGTCGGCCACCCTCTTGACCCTCACTGCTGTCAAATCTTTTGGTCTGCCACTCGATTTCGTCCCCGTCCGGCTGGTTCGTGCCTACGAGATCCAAGCAGAGGAAAGTTTTACCATCATTGATCCACTTGCCGAAGCACTTGATTTTACCTTTGCCCTGAAACCATGGAGTCGCCTTGAGAAAAATCTTCTCGGAAGGATCTCTTGAAATGAATTGTGCGTTGATGTGTTTGATACACCTGGCCGTGTGGTCGTCGTACAGCAAGTGGGCGAGAAAAACTGCGTCAAAATTGCGCATGTACCGTGCGGGCTTTACCAGCCAGCGGAGTTCGTCGCGCCGGGGGGCATCGAAAAGCACTGACATCATGTCTGACCATTTTAGGGTAGCTACGGCGCGGCAAACCTCCATGTTTCTCGCGTAGGCGCGCACGAAGTACTCAGTGCAGGGGATCAACAGGTGCTCGTCGGAGCCGAGCTTGAATTCGAGAAGTTGGCCGTGGTCCTGCGGATATTTGAGTTCATACTCGCTGTTGTGAAAGACGTGAGCTCTATCTTGCTTGAGCAGGTCCCCTCTTGAGGTGAGTGACCAGCCGCCTTCTCCGAAATCGACATCGAAAACACCCTTGTCCAAGCGAGTGTTGGAGATACATTTCCCTTCGCGCCAGATGGTACCGATTCGGTAGTGGGGCAAGCTGCTGAGGGGAACTAGTACAGGGGTGAAGGGCCCTGGTTCGTCCTCGTAGAGCCGTCTGAAGTAGATCTTGGCCAGGGGGATGGATCGGGGCCTGGTATTTTGCTGTATGGGGCCGTACCACCACACGATGTAGTCCCCTTTAAGCCGCATCACCTGGCTATCGGGATGTCGCAAATTAGGACGTCGGTACGAAAAATCAATGCGTTCAACCGTAGCAGCCAAGCCAAGCTCCTTTTCATTTTAGATCGCCATCTATTTGAGTGAGCCGACTCACCGGGGAGAGCTCGACGCAAAATTGGCGCAAATATTGGTTCAATGTGAGAAGTCAGCACTGCTTCACCGAACTATCGACGGCGCTCCTCCAATAAGCGCTTTTCTTCGACAGTAGTCGCTCACTTGCACCAGTTAATACGGCCGTTTTTGAGCCAAAAATGCGATCGGCAGCCGTTGTTCAGCCACACCGAGGGATGAAGCGAAGGATGTCCATTAGAATCGACGCTGTAATCCCACCTAGGCCTGGCTTCATCAATCACCAGAAGCTCGATCGTGCGGCCGCACCCGCAAGGGCACTGCATTCCGACACACCAGTCTTCGCTCCCATCCTTTGCGAGAAGGATCGCGCGGATTGGCATCTTGGAGGGCAGGGAATCCCCCTTGACGACAATGAGTCGCCGAGGGGGAAGCAGGTGTTCAAACCTCAGAACGAGTTTGCGAAAGAATGTCTTGAACACGCTCATCAAGGTGCTCCCAGGGCAGGAAGGCCTAGCAGAGGCTCGTAATTTCCTTGAGCAAGAGTAGGGTTCTCGCCTTTCGGAAGGCCGCTTTCGGCTTCGTACTCCTCATAGCACCCGGAGAGCGAAAACTGAATGCGCGCATACTTGTGGTTGGGGTCTTCCCGGAACGGGAATGCGCGAGCGATAAACTCGTTCACGCATACGCTGGCTGCCCGCATATTCAACGTGATAACGGACGGTGCCTCTTCCGGAATCCCCGAGATGTACCCCTGTTTTACCTGCTCACTGTGGGCCTTGGGGTCCGTGTTTCTCAGTTCCTCGGCACTAAGCGATTGGACGGTGTAGACGTCTCGGTCGAAAAGCGTTGAGCCGCCTGGCTGAACATAGTCGATCCGCCCCTGCACATCATGGATCTGTCGTATGCCCTTATTGGACAAGCGCGTCGGGATGGTCACACCGACATCGAACAGTGGGAGAAGGAAGCTCGAGGCCATAAGGTCGCAGATCAACCTTCCCTGATGCGAGTCCACACAACAGAAGAGAACGTCGGCATCGGCCACAGCCACCACGGATTCCCTGCTGAACACCGTCTCATTGATGGCATTGGCGATGTTAGGGCCACGGATCTGTTCGATGGCATCAGCAAAAACATCGACCTTGGGGCGGGAGTTCTTCGCGTCTGCAAGCGTGGAGTTGAGGATGCGGTTAAGATTCTTGTATTCGACGTGGTCGTGGTCGATCAAGATCAACCGGCCGAAGCCGAGTCGGGTGAGTTGTTCCGCCACAATCGAGCCAGTTCCCGACACACCAACGACCGCTGCTGTGAGATGACCGAGCCTGGCAGTCATATCGGAGGTGAAGGCCAGCGGTGGTTGCTGATCTGAGCAGTCAGGGAACCAGTAACGAATGTCGTCGCCCGGGACAGTCACCATTGCGATGTCCTCGGGAGAGCCGCCATTAGGGTAGACCCGCGCTCGCATGGCTCCATTGGGTGTCATGATCGCTGAGCCGTGGACCGCTTCGACCCCTTGGTATAGAGACACCATAGTGCTCGAGTCACTGTCATCATCGACTTGGGAGAACTGGAACAATCCTCCTGGGTGAGAATGAACAAGGATGATTGAACGCTTTTGAGGAAGCGCTTGATCAATCGCCTGTTCGAGGTAATCGCCTGGCCAGGTGATTGCGTGGGGTTGCCTGACCGCGCACTCCTCGTAGGGCACCAAAATCAGTTCCTTCGACAGGAGCTTGAATGCGGAGCCAGGGGTGCGGGTGCAGATGAGAATAGCTGCGGCCTCTTTACCGTCCCCCGGGAACAGGTATTCCCGGAGAGCTGTATAGATCTCGGCCGTCAGTACGAGGCGAGATCCGTCGTTCACAGGTCGACCTCCTTGTGAATACAGCCGTCAGCCATCGCCAGCTGGGTCATTACGTTGTCGGTCATTGGGTTCCACGCGCGGTGGCGAGACCACCGCTGGAAGGGGACCCCATCAACATCCACCGTTGCCTCCGTTTGCGGGATCAGGGCACCGTCAGCTTTACGGACAGCTGGATACAGGTAGAACATGTCCATGGCCGTGCTCGGGTAGGTCGATGGGATGTTCAAAGCCAATTGCACGACCTCCTCGGAGTAGCCTGAAGGCAATTGGTAGTCGTGGATCAGCAACCAGTGACCACCGCCGCTGGTCAGCCGGGTTTCCCAGTGATGCCCTGCGGCGTTCAGGTGTTGCTCGTCGCGGTCGAGTAGCTTGAACTCGCGACGAACCGGCATAGCCGTCTCGCCGTTGCTCACGTCCTTCTGCGTCAGACGCAGCTTCTCGATGCCTGCCGGGCGCAGGTCGATCTGGTCGTCGATGGTCAGGGCACGCTTGGGCTCATCGCGAACGATCAGGAAAATTTGCCAGTTCTGGTTCGGGTCCAGGCTCGCGGCCGAGATGGCCTCGCGTACCGAGACGATCGGCTTCGAGAAGTCGTACACCTCGCCCTGGATGTTCAGCTTCCAGATGGCCTTGCGGGTGACGAAGCGCTCGATGCCGGCGGCATCCAGATCGATGAGTTGGCTGTCTTCGACTTCCAGATCGGCCTCGTCCTCCCGCTCCAGCAACAGGCGTTTAGCCGGGTCAACCTCGGCGAGCTTGCGTACGGTATGCCCAGAGATTTTCGCGCATGGCCATTCCAGACGAGCACCGTCGACGGCCAGGATGTACTTGCGATCAGACTCGATCACGATAAAGCGGTTTACACCGTCGTGCAGCGTCACCGTTTCTTCAGGGCGGATATCTTCCTGAGCACCCGAGTCGAGAAGCTGCAACACGATCGGCAGCTGGTCGGGCTTGAAACGAGCGGCGGCGGCGATCTGCGCGCCGGTTGCAGTGCGGTCATCGAGACGGACCTGGCGGAACTCCAGATCATGGCCTGCGACCTCAACGGTGAAAAGGATGGGGTGACATGATTGTTCAGTTTGCATGGGTAAAGCTCCGAGTAATTTCCGCACACAGGCGGCTAGGTAGCTTCCTGGATGGAAGCCAGATTTAGCCGTAGAGGAGGAGAGTCCCAATCAGTTCTTGACTGGTGCGGAACACGCGGAGATACTCTTGCTTCGTTTAGAGGCATCTCGACTCAGACTTTGCGCAATGTGGCGTTGCGCTAGGTTTCTCACCTACGTTGTATCGTCCTTCTTTTAGGGCACTCTCTGTTTCTTCCTATCTCCTACTCCGTATCTGTGATCTGAGCAGCGGAAGCGTATCGCTGCACTGCGCTGATAAGTTTTTCTCTTTCTTCAGCTGAAGAGCATACTGGCCCTTGGCTGATAGCCTTGTTGTTCGAAGCTCTCAGGCGGAATGTGAAGCCCGACGCATCGTCCGACCGGATGTAAAATCTGTCGTAGGGCGAATGCTCTCGGCACGATTCAATCCCTTTGATGCAGTTGGCGAGGCTCTGGTGGGCTTCGCTTCGCAGCATCACCTGGTTATTAGCTGTCACGAACTGGTAATACCAGTCTCCTCCCTGTGGCCTGTGAATCTCGAACCTCACTTTCATTGATGAGCTCCTTGCCTTCCTTTCTCGTTCAATTATTCCGTTTAACTGAAGCCCAAAAAAAATGGAGGCATGCCCAAAGCATACCCCCATTTCTCGATAAAGCAACCCCTTTAAACAGAATTGCCGATCACCTTGTAGACGAATTCCTTGCCTCCGCTGTCAGCGGACATCTCTACGCGGGTGATGAACCCTTCCTCGGACAGTCGTTTCAGGCGGGTGCTAGCGTTTTGGACGCTCATCTCGAGCGCCTGGGCAACCTGCGTAGTGGTAACGGAGCGATTGGACATGACCACATTGAGAAGTGGGAGGCTTGACGGTGAAGGTTCTGGGCCAACGAATCTGCAGTGATCGTTCACCCAGCACGTAACTCGAAAATCGCCGGAAATCGCTGCACCCTCAAGGTTTGCAATGATGTCTTCATCAGCTAAATCGCAAATATAAAAGGAGATTTTCTTTGCGTACTGTTTAAATGTGAATATAAGTGACTCACGAAGAAAAGAAACATCGGCTCCATCAATATTCTTGAGGGATATGCCAATTGTTTTAATGCCGACTAGCTTGGCAATATACTCCAACAATTGAGCATGAGCCTTCCTACCCCTAATGGTGCCATAAGGGTTGCTGCTTCCATCCGTGAAGTCGCGAAGGGCGATTATATAAGTTTTCTCGTTCATGAGGTTAGTTTAACCAGAATCAATTAATCTGTCAAGTTGAATTCAAATACTATGTGGGTGCCTAAGAGTTTGGGTAGTCCTAAACGCCAGCTATGTTGATATAGGTCCTGATTCTTATAAGTTAGCGTTACAGAGAAATTTTCCTGCCTAATGCTAACTTTCGCATCAAGGCTCTCGGCGTATCCTGAGCTTCGGTTTAAGCCGGTGCCGCCTGCTCCTTTCCCGCGTTTGCTTAATCCACCTTTACGCATAGCATGGATGAGAAGTTTTGCGTTTGCCCCTTCAAGCGTTTCTGGGAACTGGGCCGCAATCTCAGGATAGTGTTTATCCAGCGCAGGTCTCAGTGTTGAACAGATGCCACGTCCAGAATCAGAAACCACCGCGACGATCGACGTTGAGCCTTGCAGCTTGTAGCTCTGTAGACCAGCAAAACCGGGAATGAGGGTCTCGGAATGCTCTTCTACGTTGCCAATCAACTCACCAAGTACTGTATGCAATTTGTTGGCGTGAAGTTCGCCAAAAGCCGCCATGAAGCTTAACTTAAATCGTTCAGGGACGTTCTCTTCGCCTTCTGCCTCGATTGGAAGAAGTTCAACCAGCCTCTTGTTGTTTGCTTTCAATCCTTCAGCATTAACGCTAGCGGGGCGTCGCGGAAGAACCTTGATGTTCTTGTCGAGTCGCTCGAAGAAAAAAGCTCGCTTAAGATAAGACAGTGCTTCAGGATTTTCGCTGAAGTCGAGCTCGACTATCGCTTTAACTTTCGCAAGTTGGTTGGCAAGCGCAAGAATTCGAGCGGCGGCGCAAAAAAGTACCTTGCGCTCCTTCGGGATTTTCAAAATTATGTGACCGTGGGCACAGTCCAAGGGCGAGCCATGCTTGATGAGTGACCGCTCGAAATGCTCTTGGGTGATCCAGGTGCTACTTGCTGAGAATTCGATTTGAAAGCATGCATTTTTCTTCAGTAACCATGCGGACTTTTCGTTTTGGACGAACTCCTCAAGGTTATCATAAAGAAACTTTGTGACTTCCTTGCGCTCGACATTAAGCAGCTTTGCGATTTCCCGGGCTTTCAGCGCCGGCGTATCACTCAATATCTGGACAATCCTTTTCCGCATGGGTGTTCGCTTAGCTCTCTAATAGTCGACTTTCTTAAAGGGCCCAATACCATTTAGGCCTTTCCGCACCTGAAGTCTAGCCAGATGGGGGGCTGGATTATACAGATAGGCTAGTGAAGTCGAAATGCCACTAGTCGCTTTGGCGAGTGATCCCTTAGTGGCGCCGGGCTAAGGGAGGTTCTGCTCATGTTTTCGGCCACCTTAGTGGCAGGTGCTTGCCGCGGTAAAGCTGTCAAAGGGGGCAAATTTTTAAAGAGCGTGTAGGCCGAAGCCTGAGCCAGCACTGATAGTGACGGCGTGAACAAGGATAGGTTCAATATTTTTACTGTATGGATATACAGTACACGAGAAGTCCTCAAAAGTGCAAGACCAGCACGTAGATAATTGCCAGGATGGTTGGAGCAGCTCTGCACCCCTCACTGCCGTGGCCTGCAGTAATTGAGATTTCAACGCAGAACCAACACTGGGCAGGGTGCGCCGGTACGTAAGTGCGCCGAGCCGGAAAAAGGCTGCAGCCCAGGCGATTCGCGGTTTCCAGGGATGGAGGAAAACTATTTTTTGCGCGGATTAGTACTGAAAAGGCTATATATGACCCTTTAAAGGCGTTTTTTCCTATTAATGGGTCATATATGGTCTTTTTAGATTTTCAGTTGATTTTTTGGCGCGCATATTTTTCCAAAAATGGCCGTATACGGCCAAAATTAGCCGTTTTAATGCTATAATTGGCCACATATAGCCATTAACGGAAAATTTGAAGGCCGGCCATGTCTTTCATGCACTTGCTCCATTCCCCAGCAGATATCGCCCGAGATGTCGGGGAAAACGCTAAGACCCTTCGTCTATCGAAAAACCTCTCCCGCAGGACGCTCGCAGAGAAATCGGGTGTGTCTGAGACCACCATCAAGAGGTTTGAGACCACGGGAGTAGTGACGCTCGAAGTACTGATCCTCTTGGCCACCGCTCTTGATGAGCGTACCGCCGTGACCAGGCTTTTCAGGCCTGATCACCCGAACTCAGTTGAGGAGCTCAAAAATGCCAATCGCAAGCGGGGAATGCGTTGATGTCGAAGGGGTTTAAGCACACTGAAACGCTCACCGTCCTAAAAAACGGCGTGAAGGTCGGAGAGCTTTTTAAAGCCGCTGGGAAAGGGATCTACTTTGCTTACGACCAGGGATGGCTAGCCACTGGCTACAATCTCTCGCCGCTGACAATGGATTGGGACGATAAGCCCCAGCTGGCCAAAGACCCGTCCCTCTTTGATGGGCTCCATGGGCCGTTCGCTGATTCCCTGCCAGATGGCTGGGGCATGTTGCTGATGGACAGGTTTTTCGACAGCACTTTCGGTGATGGCACCCGTTACACCGTGACCGCCCTGGATCGCCTGGCCTACATGGGGGATCGAGCGATGGGGGCATTTGAGTATCAGCCGAAGGCTGAAAAAACGGAGATGGCCGGCCCCGTTGATATATGTCAACTGTATGAAGCTTCTATCCAAGTGCAGGAAGGCGAGACCCAGGAGGTGCTTCAAAAACTACGACTGGCTGGCGGCTCGCCAGGCGGTGCGCGTCCTAAGGCGATTGTTGCCCTGTCCGCTGATGGCGGTAAAGCGACATCTGCATTCGCGCCTCTTCCGCAGGGCTATGCCCACTGGATCGTCAAATTCCGGGCTCTCCACGAGCCAGTAGAGACAGGGGGTATCGAACTCGCTTATGCCGATATGGCACGGGCGGCTGGCGTGACCATGGCCGAGTCGATGATCTTAAATATTCAGATGCCAGATCGACAGGTCGAAAACTTTTTTGCGACCAAGCGCTTCGACCGAGAGGGTGATCGAAAGATACACATGATGACGGTGTCGGCACTGATGTATGCGAATTATCGCGCCCTGTCGTCCATTGACTACCCCAACCTGCTCAAACTTACTCAGGCGATGACCAACAGCTCTGCAGAGGTCGAGAAAATGGCTAGGCTGATGATCTTCAACGCCCTGTGTCACAACCACGATGACCACGCGAAGAACTTTGCTTTCCTATGTCATGACCCTGTGAAAACTGGAGATAAAGAGGTCTGGACGCTTGCACCTGCTTACGACGTGACTTTCGCAAACGCAATGGGTGAGCACACCACCGACTTCGGCGGTCGTAACCCCGGCAAGCCAACCAGGAAGCGGATCATCGAGATCTGCAAGGACTACAAGTACCTCAAGGCAGAGGAGTACATCGAGCAGACCTTGGCCGCGCTGGGCGACTGGAAGAAGGTCTTTACCCAGCTCAAAATTCCTCACAAAGCCGGTGAGTCAATCTTCAACGTCCTAGCCAAGCTGCACCAAGACTTCGAAAAGTAGCTAAAGTGCCCCGGGCGATGCCACGCTGGCAACGCCTGGGTCTTGCGATTCAGTCGTCTTGCTGGTCCTCCACGTCACCCCTGCGCTGCTGAAATGATGAAGTTTTCGATTTGAGGCACTGGGCTTGCTGCAGCCACGTACCTGATGACGGGATTTTATGACCGCCGTCATCTCAGCGGCTGAGATATGGCCGTGACGATACTGCTCCAGAAGATCGAGAACCATCGGGCTTGGGTACACCCAGGCAAGCCGACAGGTATCGAGTACATGGTCGACATTTGCCGTTAGCTGGGACCTTTTCATCGCAGTTACCCCAGCGTGGGTTCCGACACAATTGCTTTCAGTTTAGCTGAATCAGCTCTAGGCTACGCCGAGGCTAGATCGCAAGGTTGGCTGCGGAAATTTCGGACGACTGTCGTTGTTTGAGGCGGCTGTCGCTCTTACCACAATAGAAAGAATTCTTTTAGTTGCCTACACGCCACTTACTGGCCAGGTCACCTTTAACGCTACAAGCTTATCATTATGCGTCTTATAAAGAATCCTTCCGCCTGATAGGTGAGTGTTGAGTTCTAAGCGCATCAATGCATCACGAACACTAGCTCCGATCTGTATCAGTACTTGTAAATAGTCTGCAGGGGCAAGCATTGTAGGAGGAAACGCTAGCCAGTCGACTGGAGCCTCCGATTCTGCAAAAACCGATTCGGACTTATTTACAAGGAATATGATTTCCTGCTTGTTTTCTATAGCGACTTTTATTTCATTGTAGGTTTCATGGTTTAATAACATTTTAGATGCTCTTGGTATAGTTTTTGAAAGTGGCGTTAATTTGTTTTATAGATATATTCCGAGTTTTCTATAAGTTGCGCAAGAGGTTTAAATCAAGGTTCTAGGTAAACAGCGCGAAGTTGTGATTTATTTTGGCTCTTGAGAAACGACAAGCTGTTTTTGGCGCTGTTACCCCCAAGATATACGGTTTGATGCGACCTGTAAGGTCTGGCATAAAATGAATCGTCTCCGATGGCAAGTATAAGTGTGTCCCCGGTGTTACCAAGATACGTGTACGTAGCTGATTCGCGTCAGTTCACTAATCCAGCCGCATACAGGAAGCGGTCGAGGGCGTGCTGCCTTCACATTGGATTTCTTCGCCTTGGTGCGTATCGGTTTTTTTCTCTTCATCTCCAAAATCCTCTGAAATTTCACAGAAAGCTCTCTACTACGCAAAGTAGAGAGACAGCTGTTTTTTAACTTCTTCTATTAGCGCGTTGCGAACAGTATCAATAGGCGTAGGGTTGTCTTGCTCGGAAATACCGTTGCTATAGAGATGGCCAGTCCAGATGCCATTGTTGAGTATGCCGCATATTTCGTGGCCGCCTGTTTCAATTGGTAATGCAGCAAAATAACCTAGATCGCTATGAATGACGCGGTTTTCTAACTTTGGGAAGCGAAACAGCACCGGGGGCGTATTTTTGTCGATGTTTTTGAGCCGAATAATTATTTTCCAAGCGCCAGGGTCATATGGGTACTCAGAGCCTTCTGGTTTAAAAATATGAACAGTAAACTCTTCTTTTAAATGCATCGAATGAGCATTGATAAATTCAAGTACGTGCTTTCGCAGTTGCTCTGCTGGTTTGGTTCCTAGTGCTGCGCAGATGTCCTCGAATTTTTTCTTCTCAGTTTCAGTTACTCGAGTTCTAAGGAATTCACTCCGATCGTTGTTTTCCATGATGAATCCTTTTTTGGACCACAGATAATAAATTCGTGGTCCATTTGGCCTTCCTGGTTGATCCTTTGTCAAGCGAATCCGACGGCAATCCGCAAGTCACTTGAGTATTTTCTGATGAGGAGGGCCTCTACATTCGCCGTTCCAGCCCGGTCTGTTTTTCTGGCAGGAGCAGTCAAGAGCTGCAGCAGGATATTGATGAGGAGGTTCGATTCGTCGCCTTTCTCACGCAAAGAGGAGAATGCATGTGCTACCGCGATGTTGTTTTGCAGGCCGTGCTGCGTGTGGCCGAAGTGATCGATGAAAAGCATTTCGAAGGCGCGCATCGAGCAGGATGGATTTACGCACCGTTTTCAAATAGCAGTTACGTCTGGCGCTCTCGTTGTGCTGTGCTCTATGGATAAACTCTTGGGGCGTTCTTGGGGGGGGGCTGGGATTACTGGTGAATGCCGAACACTCGGCGTGCCTGGCTCGCACCACCTGTACAAGCGAGCTTACATGAGCCTTGGCTGCCTGATTTTCTTTCGCATTAATCTCGAAAATTGCGCATTTAATTCGAAAGCCTACACCCGAGGCTTGAGTCGTCATAGAAGTGTTCCGAAACGACGAGGCGGTGTACCGCCTAAAGCCAGTGGACGTTCAAGGAGGGGCTCTGGACAGCGTCCTCTAGCAAGGCAGGCTGATACAGGATAGCGAGAGGACCTATGGGAGATTCAGAGTTGTATATGGCCGAGATCGAGTCCCAGCCAGCAACTAAAATAAGGGTGCAACAACGAACGGGAGCTGGTGCATTTGTGCTTGTTAAAAGTTTCGCGATTGGCTGCAGGAAGAGCCACTGCTAAGCCCCAGGGACTGCTACAACAGTGGGCCTAGCCGGCGACGCCGTTGGCTGGGGTCTTTATTACGCATAGCCTCTCTGAGGCGCTCAGTTACTTCTGTGAAGACCGCCGGGTCCGCCTCTCGGATAGCTTTGATTAGATCTTCGCGTCGACGAGCCTTGCCCTCAATGATCTCAGTAAAACTGTTATCTGACTGATTAAACCTATTCATTTGGGAGCCTCGTGAGTCGGTCGATGTTCTGAGCGTACCGCACAGATGGCTGGATGAGATGGAGACTACGTAATGGCCTGCGCGGACAGCTACTGCTCTCTAAACCACCTCATTCCATGCGGGCACGCTCTAAGCCCATCGCCAAATTCGCAGACATCGAACCTGCCCAAAAACAATCTGTGCGGGCATGAGCCGTGAGGCCACTGTGTCGGCCCGACTGCGAGCGTTTTCCTCATTAAATGTGGCCACCATGCGGCTATTCTGCAACAGTCCTCTATGTAAAACGAGTGGCTCCAGAGCCTGAAAGCGGTGCCGCCCTAGGAGCACACCGCCGTATGGATGAGGGCATTCAGAAGTTCAGGGAGGCGTTTAGGTCTACTTCCTCACCCCTGAACCAACCCAGAATTTGCGTTTTCTTCATTGAGCCCACAGTAAAGCGCCGTCTCGCTTCGTTCTTGGGAATGTTGTAAGCAGTTGCCAGCTCGCTATCCAATCGTCCCTGGCCGCGTTCCCATGCCAGCTCCAGATCGAGATCGTATTTCTCGAACTGTTTCACAAAGACTGCGCCGGCAGCGTTCAAGTCCTTCTTTTCATACTCGACGCGGATTTCGGCCTCACCTTCATCGAAGGCTTTGCGAACCGGTGTCTCGTCCATGCCCTTGTTAACAAGCTCGGCAATCATTTTTTTCGACCACAATGCGTAATCCATACTGACCATAAATCCTTGATTGATTGGTGATTAGCAGTTCGATGATTCCCTATTCTTGGCTCGAACAGTCTCGCCATGCAAGGCCTTCAAGCTTCGCTTCCGGGGCCGGCATCTTAGGGTGGGTTTGTTCCTTTTTAAGAATGATTTCGAGCCCCAATTTTGCGCCTGGCACGTCCATCATGAAGGTCATTTTGAGCTCAGCTGGCATCCCTGTTTTAGAGCTCAATAGACCTTCACATCATAGCCCAGTGCTCTCAACGCCTTGCTGGTGCGACCGTTGCGCGGTGGGACCACTTCCGGCCGGGCCCAGCCGATCACCTCAGCTAGCGAGTTCAGGCCGTAGCGTGGGATGCTGTACTCCCCGTCGCGCCCAGCATGGTACAGGCGCAACCAGATTTCATTATCCTGTCCTTCATAGAGCACATGGTGGAGTAGTTTACGAACATCCCATCCCTTTCGGTTGCGCTGACGCAGGATCAGTTCGGCAAAGGGCCGCACACGTGACTCCCTATCCAGCGTCTTGAGCTCAGGAAAGCCAAGCTCGGCGGTTGGCACTTTTATTATGTGATCTATGGTGGCGTGGGTGTTACGACACAGAACGGCGAATTCCTCACTAGATAGTCCGAGTACCTTGTCCTGCGCCAGCAACTCACGTACCGTCGGTGCACTCTCATAAAGCGCGTAGTCTTCGTACGATGGTGCTTCCGACAAAGACTTCCACCACCTCAGTTCAACCTCCAATGCAGCCTGCGGGTTGGCCCGATGGCGTTCGTGGAAGTCCTCGAATGGCTTGCGCTGGGCGTCGCCGACATGATTGTAGTAGTAACCATGCAGAAATTGATCGATATGCCAAGCACTTGGCACATCGGCACTCACCCATTCGGGTCGGTAGTCACCCAGTTGTTGCTGGATGCTCTGCAGAATACCGAGCGTTTCTAACCACTCCTGCTTGAAGTTGTCCTTGCGTCGGTCAAAGACGGCCTTTTCTTGGACAAAGCTCGGCCCTCCCCATTCGGGATGGCTGCGCCTCTTGCGCGACTTCTCGTAGATGTCCTTATTCCAGAGGTTGAAACGCTCCATTTCAGCGATGTAATCCTCCGAAATAGGGATGGTCACTTCCAGTTCACGCAGGTAGTCGAAGAGGTCCTCAAGCTGATTGTCCATGCCATTGGCGAGCAACTCGTCCGCTGTCAGGAAAACTCCCGCTTCAATGTTCGTAAGCCACCCGTTATCGGTATGGTTGGCCGAGCCTATGTAGGCGCCGTAGCCTTTCCACCAAATAACCTTGGGATGAAAGCGGTCGGGGACAAATCGTGTAAATACATTGTCTTTTTGATGCTTGAACAGGCGTTTAAGCAGCTCCACCGAAACGGGCACGGTGTGGTCGTAGCGCATCCATAGGTCCAGACGCAGCTTGTTATCGACGCAATGGCCGACCAGATCCTGGGTGATATCGGATGCACTGCTGCCGTAGGCCACGGCAGCCAACACGCCATCCACCTCGATATCGGCCCCAGGTAAGAGGTCGCGCAGGTGTATCCCGTTAACGCGATTGGTGATCAGCTTCATGTCGACTCCTTTCAACGTATTGCGTTGGCCTATGAGAGTTCGATTCAAGCCTCTCTGCGTTGCTGCTCAGTCACTCGGGTTTTGGGGCGAGCAAGCGGGAATATCACGAAAAACGGTATTGCCATCCTCGCCCTCATAGTGCTGTAAACGTAGCGCACAATGGATCAGAGCAACTCGTGCCAACTCAGCACCTACTGAGCGCATCTCTGCAAAGGATTGCAGTCGATCAAATACGTTGCCATGTAGGATTTTGGAGCGACCGTGGTCGTACAGTTCTTTCACCAGCCATCGAAGCGTGCGGGGATAGGGGCCGACCCGAAATTCTTTCTCCTCACGCCAGCCTGTCAGATGGGTCAGCATGTCCAAAATCTTTCCGAATTTTCCGCCCTCTGTTAGGACATCTAAACTGGTACCGATTTTCGCGAGAGCGATAGCTTCGTTTACCTCGCGTGTTCCTTCAGCGAGCCAGTCCAAGGCTGTTGCCCAGCGCATTGCCAGTAGCGGGTGGCGGTGCGAGTCGGGTGTGACCAGGCCATCTAGGATATTGGCGAGCGCAGCTCTAGCAGTGCGGGCGCCCTCTTGCTCGAGCTCTCTCTTCACCCCATGGCCTGTCAAAAAGGGAATTTGTGGAGTTAAGGCCAGGCCTGGAAGGAGGAGGAAACCATTTTGTTCAATGATGGTGTGTTGTGAGACAGGGGGCATCCGCTCATCGGCCAGGGTCTGAATGTGAAAGTTTGAGTTACCGCCCAAGATCAATGACAGCCCATCCAGCGCCGTTTTGCAGATGTGTCGAGCTGCTTTTGATGATAGGGCTCTCTCATAGCCAGACAGGGTGACCCGCACCATAGAGCGGCCAGGTTTGAGAGGGGCATACATCGAGGCGGCAAGCCACGGCATTGGCTCAGGGTCGGGTGATGCAGGGTCTTTTCGTGGCAATAGCTCTCGAAGCAAGGCCGTTTTCCAGTCTTGATTTGCCACTTCACCGTCTATGGTGTTCTGCTTAGTGCCTCTACTGAAATCTACTGTATCGAGCCATTGCTTACGGGTCATGATAGTGACCGGACCAATTACAAACGGCTCGACGCACTCCATCTCGGCTGTGCGTGCCGGGAACGAGTGGGTGAAATCGGTTGCAGTTTGGTTGAGGATCTGCTGGACGTAGTCATCGATCGCTCGCAAGTTCTGCTTAGCATCCTCGATCATCTTGCCCTCGGCATGGAAGTCAGCAACCGTTTGACGCAGCAACGTCACCAGTTCTTTGGTTTCTACTTTTATTGACAGCCGGGGTGCCTCTTTTTGCCAGGCTTGCGCCAGTGCCAGCAGCGCCCGGTCAGCAGCGTGGCTAAAGTGCCTTTGGCGCCCATTCCGAGCAGTCACAAAACCGAAAGCGCCAGTTTCTTCTCGCTTGGGCTCGGTACCTGGTTGGGGTGGCAGATGAAGCCGGTCCAATTCCTCGATCAGCTTCGCCAGGGCGTTCTTTCTGTTCAATTCATTCATGGTTTTGGCTATTGAAGAGTTGATGCGAAAACAGCTACCTAGGGTGATGGTCAAGTAGGGGCAGTCACCAAGCCGTGGCCATAGTCACTGGCATCAAACTCAGGACTGAAGCAGTCCCTCCGAGCATTAGCAACCAAGTGGGATGCAACAGCTTGGGATAGCTGAGGTGAGCGCAGGTCCCGCAGATGTTCCCACCATAGTGCAGCAACCCCCGCCACGTGAGGGCAAGCCATGCTCGTTCCGCCCATCGCCTTTAGGTTGCCGCCCGGCCATGCCGACAGCACATTGACACCAGGAGCAGTCAAGTGAGGCAGGCTGTTGGAGAAGTCTGCAATGGAGTGCAAGGGATTGGGATGTGCCGCGGCAGCGACTGACAGTACACCTTCAGCGGCTGCAGGAAGCGAAGTCGAGATCCGATAATCGTTGTTGATAGCGCGCCGGCTCTCGTTGCCGGCAGCGGCGATGACGAGGGGTGTGGCATTGAAAACTGAGTGGCTTTTGAACACTCCCATCAGCGAGTCGAACAGCCGCAGATTTCCGCAAAACACATCGAGTGCTTCGGAGGTGGCGAGATCGGCTGGCCAGCCTTTACTAATTTTCTCCTCAACCTCTCCTGGAAAATCAAAGCCGAGGGACATTGAAATGATATTGGCTCGCTGGGCCAGCGCCCAATGCATTCCTTGGAAGAGGATGTCAGAGTCTGCATTGTGCTTTCCAATCACTTTCGCAATGAAAGCCTGCTTCACCCCTCGTGCAATGCCGATGCGACGGCCGCCGACATCTCGGCCGAAGATAGTTCCTGCGCAATGAGTGCCATGCCCGTCCCAGTCGCCATCTCCCTCGCCGGTAAAATCTTGCTCCTGCAGCTCAATGCCTTCGAACGCTGGATGGGTACGATCAATGCCGGTGTCGAGCACTGCCACTCTGACTCCGGCGCCGGTGTACGGGGAAAGATGGGCATTAACCGCTGCGACACCCCATGCATCGCCAAATTCTTCAGGCTCTGCAGCTGAACTCAGCGGCCTGATCAGCTTCGTTTTCATAGGCCTAGAGATCGCGAGAACTTCAGGATCTCTACCCAATTCCGCGGCTTCGTGACGCTGCAAGCGCTCGATGACGAGCGATGGTCTCTCGCTACCGGCCTCTGCCACGCTTCGTTTCATCGAGCTAGCTGAAGAGAGCGGTTTTTTCAGGATGATGTACTTATCCATTTGCTTTCCTTGCAAACCACATTGGGCGCACTAAGCGTCGGTGGAGCATGAAGCTCCTGAGATGAGAGCTTATACCCTGACAGGGAGCGCAACCTGTGGCTGTATTTCAACCAGGGCCGAGTAGGCCTCTAGAATTTCAGTGAACAGGTTGGGGTGCTTGGGTGCTTCCAAGGTGATGATCATGGCGTACCGGATCTTCTCCGCCTTATCTGCCGTACCGCCTTTGTGCCGTGCGTTGTAATGGATGTCGAAGGTTGCATCCTTCAGGCTTGAGCCGTACATCGACTTGGAGTCGTGAAGTACGGTCTCCCATTTCCCAGCATCCGAGCGCAGCTCTTCCTCCGTCGCAAACGTCCTTTTCTGAAAGAACGACTTAGACTTGGCATTGGCTGCACCTTCTGCGATCTTGTCCTTGTGGGGGCGGAAGGTCACTTCAAGCCCTGCTCGCGTATACGAGGCGGAGTCTTGAGGGTCCGTTGTCGAGGCGAATGAGAAGGTGGCTTTGACTTTAACTTTGCCTGTGAGCGCTTCCGGAGGAAGGGGGATGGGGGCTCGGATGTATTTACCAGGCTTCAGCTCTCCTTGATACACGATGCGGGCCACACCTGATGGGCAAGTGATCACCTGCATGAGGTCTTCGGGGATTTTTCCCCAGCCAACATCGATCGTATCGTGGCCATTGCGATCAGCTGCATGGATCAGCAATGCCTTGATCGCGAGCGGCGACAAGTCCGGCCCCAAAATAGCCCTTACACCCACCGCTGCGCGAAGT
Source organism: Pseudomonas morbosilactucae (assembly GCF_023241665.1). Lineage (NCBI taxonomy): Bacteria > Pseudomonadati > Pseudomonadota > Gammaproteobacteria > Pseudomonadales > Pseudomonadaceae > Pseudomonas > Pseudomonas morbosilactucae. The sequence continues at coordinate 35,676 of NZ_JALQCX010000033.1, forward strand.
ACGTAAGGCGCTGCGAAGCTGGTCCCTAGCAGCGGGACCAAGGTCGGTTTAATGCCTGGAACAAGCGTGTGGAAGTATTGTTTCCCGCCCCCGAAAGCCATGAGGTCTGGCTTGATGACGCCGGGGCTACGCCCCGGACCGCGTGCGCTGTAGGAAGCTCGTGCCCAAGCATCACTGGTGCAGTTGGCGGCGCCTACAGTGACCGCGTTAACGCAGTCTGAGGGTACCAGCACCCTATCCAATTGGACTATTGAGTCACGAGTGCCGTTGTTCCCTGCGGCGATGGTCATGAACGTGTTGCCATCGCTTAGCAGGTGGTCAATCACCGAGGTCCATGCGTGAACATCATCGTCTTCGATGGCGACATCGGGGCCAATGCTCAGATTGATGAACTCGTACTGTCGAGATAGTAGGACTTCCTCGACATGACCCAGCGTGCGATACAGCTCCAATGGATTTTCGAGGCTGGCCCCCTCATCTAGGACGCGCAGATGGTCCACGAATGAGTAGGGCCGATTTGCGCTACCTTCGGGCTCGATTGGACCAAAGAGAAACGCTGAGGTGGCCGCCAGGCCATGTTCCGGTCCTTCTGGATCATCCCCCGCCCTTTCATCAAGGACTCGATAGCTTTTCAGCCACCTGCCGATGGAGTGTTCCTGCGGAAGCCCCGCATCGAGAATCGCAACCCGTGGATCAGAAGACAAAGGTGCTTGTGTTGGAAGCGTGCACTCAACAGCCGGCCCGCTACGTTTTGTAGTCGGCAACAATCCCCGCATCTTGGGAACTGGCCTAATCACTCGCAGGAAGACGAACTCCGCCAGCAACAGTGTGCTTGCTTGCTCCCCTTGTACTGGAACGAACCACAGATTCCCGACTTCGAATCCCAGATCGCTATGAACGGTTACACCTCGCTCAGTAGCAAACGCTACGAATGCCTGCTGAATGAAGGTGCTGTCTTGGTCGGGCAGCATGTGGAGGCCGCATTCGAAATACGTGTCTTGGGCTGAGCCAGGGTTCACGATCCGACCTTCAGGCTCAAATGCGAAGATGCTTTCGATCCTAGTCAGCTCGAGGGCTTCATCTGACTCGCGCTCGACGGTTTCCATCCACTGACTGAAGGCCCTAAAGGCTCTGCGCTTACCAGCGACAAAAATCTCGGTGGTCGTCGTTTCTTTTGGTGCTGTCTTCCTCGTCCAGCTTTCAGGAGTGATCTTGACCTTCCGGCTTCCGATCGACTCAAGGCCCACCGCCCGCAACATGTTGGCCGGGTAAAGGGACTTGGCGATATAGCTCGGGTTCAGGACTAGCCTAGCAACACCGAAATCCTGAGGGCATGCGGCCGGAGAAAGATTGTCGAGCGATGCTGCTGTTTCGTTCGCTTGCTCAGAAAGTCGTTCCTTAGCTCGCTGGAAGGTGTACGCATCGGCTTTATCAATTTTCCTACCAACACCCTTAATGCTTTGTGTCAGGAGCTCACCCCGACCAATGAGGAAGTTCGTTTGGCTCATGCAGTGGTACTCGTCCGTGATGATCGTTTAACAGGAGTTGAAGCAACAGAGCGGTGCTTGCGAATCGTGTCCCGGCTCACGCCAGTTATGTCGTGAATAGCGCGTTGCGAGAGAGATGTTTCGTTATCAAGTAGTAGTGCGAACTCAATCTGTTCTGCGCGTTCCAGATGCGGCGTCTTCAGGCGTACGATGTCCTCAACCAGCTTCTCGGCATTACTGCTGCCTAGCGCCAGGGACCGACGAAAGCGCTGCATATCACGCTCAATATCACTGAAAGAATGTTTCTGGAAGGCATACGAAAGTATCCCTATCCATTTTTCAAAACGCGGAAGATCCGTCCCTAGGAAGCGCTTGATCGCCACAGCCACCGCCTCCGCATCAGGCGTTTTGAACTCAATCACCAGGTCAAATCGGCGCCATAGGGCGGGGTCAATGAGCTCAGGGTGATTCGTCGCTGCAAGCAGCAGGCTCGATGAAGGCCAGTCGTCAACTTCTTGAAGGATGACGGTGACCAGGCGCTTCAATTCGCCGATGTCGCTGTCGTCGCTGCGCCGTTTCGCAATCGCATCAATTTCATCGAGGAACAAAACCGATGGCGTTCGCTTAGCGTAATCAAGGGCGGCTCTGAGGTTCGCACCGCTTTTGCCAAGGAGGCTGCTCATGACTGCAGTCAGATCAAGCACGAATAGCGGCAAGCCAAGTTGGGCCGCTATCCATCGCGCCGTGATGGTTTTTCCTACTCCTGGAGCGCCCACAAACACCGCTGATCTAGTGGGCAGCAGGCCAAGAGAAAGCAGTTTATTGGTCTGCTTTCTCTCTTTAATCAGCTGCGCGAGGCTGGTTTGCACAACCTTGTCCAGCATGGGCGCCGGAAACTCGGGTCCATCATTGAAGACCTTGAGGAGCGATAGCCTAGACTCATCATCTACAGGCAACACGCCCCCTTCGATTTTCGATGGGGCTTCTCGGCGCATAAGGTGTCCATTACCGCTGGGCGCTATGGTGCGAAGGAAGGTTTCCAGCTGCTCAGCCAGCTCTGGCTCCATTCCGCGGTACTGTCTGACAAGACGTGCAACAAAGAGCCGTACATCCTCGCTTTTTTCGCTGAGGGCCAGTCTGGCTACCTGGACTAAATCCGATTTTACTTTGGTCAACTCGTCCGTTTTCATCTGAATAGTCTGATTTTAGGGTGTTTGCGGCCACACATTGAGTGGACTAGATGGTAGCAGGTTGCGCGGTATTCGTCCTGTTGGCAATAGCTGGTTAAGCCCCTGAATTACAGAGGGTCGACGACCGGCAGGGGCCTAGCCATTGAGTTGGCGAAATGCGGCAAGATCAGCCAGTCGCATCTATTTCGATTTTTTCGCATTTAATTCGATAACCTACAGCCGCCACCCACCAGGGCTGCAGCGGAGGCCGAGTGGTGGGGCTGGCGAAACGGCCGTTGCGGCCAATGGCTCAGGGGCACGTGGCTGGTCACGGACTGGATGGCCGCAACCTCCAGGGCTTCCTGTTCTTCCAGGGGCGGCAGCAAACCGGGCAGGCGGCTGGCGAGCAGGGTCTTGCCGGTGCCCGGCGGGCCGCTGAACAGCAGGTTGTGAGTGCCGGCGGCAGCCACCAGCAAGGCACGTTTGGCGGCTTCCTGGCCCTGGACATCCTTCAGGTCGGGATAGGGCGCCTGAGCGCGCAGCAAACCGTTGGCGACAAAGGGCTCGATGGGGTTGTGGCTGTTGAGGTGGGCGGCGGCCTGCAGCAAGTGGTCGACGGCAATCACCCGCAGCCCCGAAGCCAGGCAGGCCTCCTCAGCGTTGGCTTGGGGCACCAGCAAGGTACGCCCGGCGTTGCGTGCGGCCAGGGCCGCGGGTAGCACGCCGCGCACCGGCCGCACCGCCCCGGACAACGCCAGCTCGCCGAGGCACTCGATATTCTCAAGGGCCAGGGTGGGCACCTGGACGCTGGCCGCGAGAATGCCCAGGGCAATGGCCAGGTCGAAACGCCCGCCGTCCTTGGGCAAGTCGGCCGGGGCCAGGTTGAGGGTGATGCGTCGTGCGGGGAAGTCGAAGCCGGAATTGAGGATCGCGCTGCGCACCCGGTCCTTGCTTTCCTTGACGGCGGTTTCGGGCAGCCCTACCAGGGTCAGGCTGGGCAGGCCGTTGGCCAGGTGGACTTCCACCGAGACGGCCGGTGCTTGCACGCCGACCTGTGCACGGCTGTGGACAATGGCCAGAGACATACTCGTTCCTTGAGGCTGTAAAACCGCGTCCTGCGGTTGCTCAAGCGTAGCCCTGGCAACGGGCCCTTGGGCCCGCTGACGCCTGGCAAATGTGCGCAGGATGTTGCGGGGCTATCAGCCTCGCCAGTCGTGGGACCAGCCGGGTTGGGCGATTCGCTGCTCGTAGAGAGCGATGTCCGAGGGGTTGTCCACTTCCACCCAGCCACCACGGATGGCTACGGTGGCGATGGCGATGCCGGCCTTGAGCAGGGCGCGCAGCAGGCTGGTCATGTCGAGCTTGTCGATCTGCGCGTCAGACAGGCCCGACAGCAACCTTTGGACCTGTTGCCAGCCCTGCGGGGTGAACTTCAGCAGGCCCATGTATTGCCCCTGGATATCATCGCGGCTGGCCGCGGACTCACCGATGCCGAGCAGTTGCCCATGCGCCTGGCGAAAGGTTTCGGCATCGCTCAAGGGGTCGTCGAAGCGCGCCGACCACAGGTCCCACCAGGCAAGGTCATAGGTGATGCTCAGGTCGGCGGGCGAGCGCATCAGGTCCTGGATGATGTCCGGGCGGTAGACGATGTCGCCGTAGCACACCAGGGTCGGGGCGCTGGACAGCAAGGCGTCGGCCCGCATCAGGCTGCGCACCATGTTGCTGCTGGCCCAATGGGGGTTGTACAGCCGGCTGCTGCCGTAGCCTTCGAGGGCTTCGCTGCAATAGCCGCTGACCAGGTGCACCTCGTCGACACCGGCGCTGGCCAGGGCTTGCAGCTGCCACTCCAGCAACGGCTGGCCTGCCAGGCGGGTCAGGGGCTTGGGTTGCTCGGCGGTCAGGTCTTTCAGACGGGAACCGCGGCCGGCGGCAAGAATTACGGCTCTCATGTCATTTCACTCAAATAGCCAGTGGCACAGTTGTCGATCGGATTCGTGCAGCGCCGTGTCGCGCTCGGGGTGCCACATGATCCCGGCCACCTTCAGGTGCCGATGCAACAGGGCTTCGCAATGGCCTGCCGCGTCCACGGCCCAGGGGCGCAGGACCTCAGGCACCGGGGCGAGCAATTGCTGGCCGTGAAAGGAGTTGACCGAGCGCGACGGGGGCTGACCCTGCAGCCAGGGCAGCTCTTGCAGGGCGGCGGGCAGCAAGCTGATGGGATGCCGCTGGGCCACATGCACGGCGCGTTCGGCAGGGGCCAGTTGGCCGCCGAAGAAGCGTTGGATCAATTGCAGCCCGCGACACACCCCCAGCACCGGCAAACCCTCTGCCACGCAGTGGGCCAGCAGCGCGTACTCGCTTTGATCCCGCAGCGGGTCGCTGCCGATGTCGTCGCCGCCACTGAGGATCAGCGCTTCCACACCCTGGTCCCGGGCGTAGCTCACGCTGTCATCGCCCAGGCTGGGCAGCAGCAGCCACTGATTGGCGCAGCCCAGCTCGGCCAGCAACCGATACCAGTCCCGGGCCAGACCATCCCGGGGCTCGTGATAAGCCTCGGGGTTGCAGGTGCGCAGGGTGATGCCGATGCGTTTCATGGCTGCACCGGGTTCAGGGTTTTGTCGCGGCAATTGAGGGCGATGCGCGGGCTGCGCAGGATGCGGTTGAACAGTTGTTCGCCGCAGCCAATGGCCGCCGGAATGCCGAATTCGGCACAGCGGATGGCCATGTGGGAGTTGGCCCCGCCGTATTGGGTGACCAGCCCGGCGATGCCCCGGGTGAACACCCAGTCATAGCCGGGGTCGGCATTTTCGATGCAGATGATCTTGCCCTTGAGCGGTGCCGATGCCGGCGTGTCCTGGCGCAGCTCCAGGCCGATGGCTTCGACATTCTGCCGGGTGATGAAATTGGGCAGGCTGCGATGCAAAGGCGCCACGAACACGTCGTCGACCGCGCTGATCAGGTGCCCGAGCTTCAGCGAAATGCCCTGTTCGTAGCTACGCCGAGCTTGGTTGGCGGACTCCAGCAGCACCCGGTCGATGTCATCCATCAGTGGCGCGGTCAGGCTGTCGAGCAGGCTGTGGATATCCAGGAACGACAGGTCTTCCCGGGCCAGGCCGACATCTGCACCCCACTGCACCAGCAGTTGCAGGGCATCGGACAGGTCACGGGTGAACACCAGCTTGGCGTACTCCCGGGCCTGGATCGCCTGGCTGGCGTAACTCAGCAGTTGCTCGCTCGACAGCGGCCAGTGCTGCTCGTCCAGTAGTTGTTGCAAGGCCTGTTGTTCCGTCGACGACAGCTGGAAGGGCGCCTGTTGCTCCGGGCTGGGGTGCAGTTCCACTGCCGCGGCGGCGAACAGGTCGTGACGTTCGTCATAGCGCAGGGAGGTGATGTCGTAGGTGCCGGGGCGCAGGTGGCCGAACTTGGCCACAAAGGCCGGCAGCGCCCGGGCGTCGGCGCAGACCTGGGCATAGTCGCGGGTCAGTTCGGTGGTCACGGTATGAATCGACTGCTTCCAGGCCAGCAGGCGCTCCTGGCTCAGGGCGCCACGGCGACAGGCCGAGCGCATCAGGGCCTCGGCGATGAAGGCGTGACGGGCGAGCATGGCAAACGGCACGGTGCCCTGTTCGCGGCAGTCCAGCAGCAGGCGCTGGATGCTGTCCAGGTCGGCGGGCAGGGCTTCCAGGCGTCGCTGTTGCTGGTGCCGTTCGTGAGCCCGCACCTGCTCCAGCAGGGGGCCAAGGGCGCCGTCACCGCTGCCGCTCAGGGCCTGCCGCGTCAGTTGCTCCAGGGCGCGGCGATAAGTCAGTTGCTCGGCGGGCGTCAGGAGGTTGCCGTAGCGCTCGGCGAAGTCGCTGTCGAAGGTGAAGTCCAGGCAGGTCGGGACGATCTCGAACTCGACCTTGTCGTGCCACTGCGGGTGTGCTTGCAGGCGTTGCAGCCAGGCGTTGACCAACGTGTTGCACAGCGTGGGCTCAAGGCCGGCCGGCAGGAACGAGTTGAAGCTGCAACGCACGTCGATGTACGGGTGGTGGCCGAGCATCACCATCAGCGCTTGATGTCGCGGATGGTGATAGCCCATCAGGGCCCGGGCCTCACGCCAGCTGGCGTCCGTCACCAGCCAGCGATACAGCGACGCCGCCAGGGGGCGGGGGGTGGTGCCGATGATCTCTGCGGGGTTCCAGTCGGGCATGACCCCGAGCAGGGTGCTGTCGCCGTACAGACCCGCCCGCGGGCCCAGGCGTTTGCCCAGGAAGTGCCGGATGTGTTCCAGCTGGCGCGCGACCCGGCGTTCGGTGACCGGGTGCCAGGTGTTGCACAGGGTGATACGCCGCACCTGCAGCACATACACCTGCTGGTGAAGGTCCACGGCGAATTCGATGTCCAGGGGCACGGCGCCGCACAGGGCTTCGAGTTCCCGGCAGGCCTCGAGCACGGCCTGCAGGCGCGGCGAACGCAATTGCTCGCCCTCGGTGTCGCGGTAGATCAGTACGGTTTTCTGGATGCCCAGCCCGCCAGTGATGGTATCGGTGAGCCCGCTCTCATCGTCGTAGTTGATGACGTAGTAGGGCGCGCCGTGCTCCAGGTCGTGGGTCATCACCACGCCGCTCATTTGGATCGAGGTCAGCATCGGCTGGATCAGCACCTGATTGTCTTCGCTCGGGTGCTCGGCGAAGGACGCCATCACCTGTTCGATGGCCGTGCTGAGGGCGTGGGGATCGCTGGCGCACACATTCAGGCAACTGGCGAACAGGCCCGCCATGGAGCTGTTGAAGCCGTCCTCATTCTGCGCGCTGCTGCGCACGATCACGCAGCCGCCATGCTCCATGCCGGCGATGTTTTGCAGCACCTCGGCAGGCCGGTCTCGCCACTGCCCGGCGGTAAAGAAATACAGCGGCAGGATCTGCGAGCGGGTGACTCGCGGTAGCAGGCGCTCCAGGGTTTCGGATTTGGTCCCGAAACGGATGCTCTGTACGGTGCCGCTCATGGCGTCTCCTCGGCGCGATCCACCGCCAGCAGTGCCAAGTGTTTGAGCAGCGGGTGAATGATGAAGTAGGGCGGTTGTTCGGCCTCGGCCGGCAGGGCCTGTAGGGTGCCGGGGTCGTGGCGCCAGCGGGCCAGGACCCGCACCAGCAGGTCGGCGCGGATGGCGTTGTCGTACAGGTAGTCGATGTCCATGCCCGCCGGTGGCAAGGGGTATTGCTGGCGAGCCACCACCGGCCCGGTGTCGATCTGTTCGTCGAGAAGCAAGGCGCTGGCGGCGCATTGGCGTTGTTCGAGCACCTGGTAATACAGGGTGGTGCTGCCACGGTAGTCCGGCAGCCAGCCGGAGTGGATGTGCAGCACCGGCTGGCGTCGCAGCAGGGCCGGCGGTACCAGTTGGCCGCCGTAGCCCGAATACACCAGCAAGTCCGGCGCCTGGCGCTCCACGCAGGCCAGCAGCTCGGCGTCGTCCAGGGCCTGGGCGGCGCAGACTTCGTGGGGCCACTGTAGGGCGTTCAGGCAGGCGTCGAGGTCCTGGCTCAGGTCAGGGCAGAACAGCCCCGGCAGCCGCCGGACTTGAAGGTCGCGGGTGGTCTGCAACGGGCCGCCGCCTGCGCCATAGACAATCACCGACTCAGGTTGGATGCCCGCCGCCGCCAAGCCCTGCAGATAAGCCACAGAGCGTGCGGTGTGGGCACACAAAATGACCAGACGGGGGGGACTCATAGGCCGACCTCCGCAGCGAGGGTGCCGAGCACGTGCTGTTCTTCTGCCAGCAGCCAGGCCAGGTAGGCGCCCTGATCCGCTGTCAGGCGTGCCTGCTGCGAGACCAGGGTATCCGTCAGTTTGAGCAGGGCGCTGAGGTAGTACGCCGCGCCGCTTGCGGCCCAGCCATGCAGCATGCATTCGGCCAGCAACAGGTAAGGCAGCAGGTCTGAATAGGGGCTGTGGGGCTGCGGGCGATGGGGGGCGGCGGTTTCATAGCACTCGTGCAGGCGCTTGCTGACTTCGAATTTTTTCAGCAGGCGAGGCAGCCAGTAGGCGACCCGGGGGCTGAAGGTGCTGCGGTCGGCCCGCAAGTCCAGGCACAGTTGGCTGAGCAGTGTGGCGCTGTCGGTCGTGGCTTCCGGCCCCGGGTCTGCCAGCAGCAGCGGTACCGGCGCGGGAAGTTGTCCACAGGCTTGCAGGCGCGAGGCGCGCCAGGCCTCGACAAAGGGTGCGCCCTGGTACGTGCTGTAGCGATAGGTCTGCGGCGTGGCCAGCAGGTCGCCGGTGCTGTAGGGGTAGTTCAGCATGAAGACGGATACCCGCACAGAAGACGAAGGCATTCCACGTAACCCGGAAGGTCATCGGGGTCGTGGCGATTATGCAGGACCAGGTCCGGGCGTTGCGGCGGCGGGTAGGCGATGTCCATGCCCACCACATTGCTTTGTTCGCCGCGCAGGGCGGACTGGTACAGGCCTTTGTTGTCACGGCTGACCAGGGTGCTCAAAGGCACATCGACAAAGACTTCCTTGTAACTGGAGAAGCGCTGCCGGTTGTCGTCGCTGATGTCCTGGAAGATCGACAGGATGCAGCACACCACATCGATGCCCTGGCTATCGAGCCAGCCGCACAGGGCCTGGATGCGCTCGGCATTCACCCGCCGCCCGGCGATGCTATAGGCGTCGGCCCGCTGGTCATGGCGGAACAGCGCGCGGATTTCGTCGCCGTCGACAAACACGGTCTGCGGCCGCTGCGCCTTCAGGCTGGCATACAGGGCCCGGCCAATGGTGGTTTTGCCTGCACCCGACAGGCCGACCAGCCAGATCACCATGACGTCATCCTTGTTTGATTAAGGTTTCGATGTTGCGCAGCGCCAGTACTGCCAACTCTGCAGAGAAACCATAGCTGGGAGCAAAGTAATGGCGGCGCAGGCGTTGGCGCACGGCAGCCTGTTGTTGCCAGAGCTGGTCGTCGGCCAGGCGTTCAGCCAATTGCCAGCGGGTATCCGGGTCTAGGCTGAAAATGTCGTTGCGCAGCAGGATGTCGGGCGAAGCGTCCCCCGTCAGCTCATCCTGTTCGGCGCCAGGAACATTCAACAACAGCAGGTTCTTGTCCAGGTACAAGGCGCCGAAAGCGGTTCCACCGTAGTCGCACACCACAAAGTCGGCGCAACGGAACAGCTTGAGGTTGTCGTAGACCCACGTGATCACCGCAGTGAACGGGTACTGCTTGAGCTGCTCCATGGCCCCGGCGTCGGCTGGTGCCTCGGCGGACAGCGGATGGGTTTTGACGATCACGTTGTAGCGTTCGCACAGCCCGGCCATGGCGTCGGCGTAACGGCTGATGGACGACAGCTCCAGCCAGGTGGGCAGCCACAGCACGGTTTTCTTGGTCGGGTCCAGGTTCAGGTCGGCCGGCACCGCGCCTTGCAAGGAGGTGTCGCGGAAGTAGGCGTCGTAGCGCGGATAGCCCATCTGGAACGGCACCGCGTCGCAGCACTCGCGCAAGCGCTCGGCCTGCCAGGGGCCGAAGCACAGGATCAGGTCGTAATGGGCGTTCCAACTGGCGAAGTTGTGCTTGGCCTTGCCCAGGGCATACATGAACCGCACCTGGCGGTGGCCCAGGGCTTTGGTCAGCGGCTGGGAGCGGTGGGTGTACATGCTGTGGTTGGACACCACGATGTCATAACGATGGGCGGCGTCCAGCACCTGCTCGCTGTCATGGCAGTGGTAGCCGAGGCCGCCGATCAGCTCGCGGCTTTTGGCCCGTTCTTGCGGGCTGCCGTGCAGCACCACGTCGAAGCCGTCGGCACCGAGCAACTCCCAGACCGCCTGGTAATGGTTGAGCATCTCGGCGGCATGGACGAAGAACGCCAATCGGCTGAAGGGTTTCGGCGAGGTCATAGGGCTACCTGTTGCACAACGGAAAGTCGGTCGGGGTCAGCGGCGCGTTGCAGCGGCCAGCGCATTCTAAGCGGATGTCGGCCAGGTGTGTTCCGGCAGGCGATGGTGCTGTTGAACGGTGGCGGCGAGTGCTGAGCAGGTTATCGGCGGGGGCGAAGGGAAATGAACGGATCGGGCGGAAAATCTTCGCCTGGGGGCAAGGCTCAAGCGGCGGTTACTCTGCACCGCGCTCAAGCCTGCCCCTGGAGCGCGGGGCCTGGCAGGTTACTGCTCGCTGGGATTGAGCTTCGCTTCCAGCTCGGCGACCTTGGCTTCCAGGCTTTCCAGGCGGGCGCGGGTGCGGGCCAGGACCACCATCTGGCTGTCGAATTCTTCCCGGCTGACCAGGTCCAGTTTGCTGAAGCCGCTCTGCAGGAGGGCCTTGAACTGGCTTTCGATTTCATTGCGGGGCAACGGGCTGTCATTGCTGAACAGGCGGGAGGCGTGGCCGCTCAGGGCGTCGAGAAGGTCTTTGGGCGCGAGCATGGGAAGGTCCTGAAATCAGATGGGCCGCAGTGTATCACGCAGTGTCTATAGTCATTCCTGTCGGCACGGCTGCACGCTTTTCGAGCATCCGGCCGGGCGGCTGCGCACCGTTGTTGTGCGTATCCGCGGCAGTGATGGCAAACAAGTAGCGATGCAGCCGGGCAAGGGACTGAAATCATGGGTTTTTCCCGAGCTGGCAAGGTTTCTGCTTAGTGCCTAGTGACCCATGCACTGATGCAGTCGCTGTGACGAATGCAGTGCAGCAGGCGGAGCGGGGAAGTGTTTCGTCAGGAGTGGTTTGCTGGCGTCGGTCTGGCTGAGTAGGGCCGACGATGCGTTACAAAGCCAGGCACTGCGCTTAGACTTGAGTCGGGTTTGTTTTCCTGGGGCAAGTCCACCAATTCGGGAGAGAGTTTTCATGAAGCTAGTCACTGCCATCATCAAGCCGTTCAAATTGGACGATGTGCGCGAGTCGCTGTCCGAGATCGGCGTGCAGGGCATTACCGTCACTGAAGTCAAAGGCTTCGGCCGGCAGAAGGGTCACACCGAGCTGTATCGCGGCGCGGAATACGTGGTCGATTTCCTGCCCAAGGTGAAGATCGACGTCGCCATTGACGACAAGGACCTTGATCGGGTTATCGAGGCGATAACCAAGGCAGCCAACACCGGCAAGATCGGTGACGGCAAGATCTTCGTGGTCAATCTGGAACAGGCTATTCGCATCCGTACCGGCGAAACCGATACCGACGCAATCTAAGCCGCCAAACCCAACGCCCCAGGAGAAAACAATATGACTCTGCGTAAAACCGCAGGGCTAGGAGCCCTTTTGTCCCTCGTAATGCCTGGCCTGGCCATGGCGGCAGACGAAGTGGCGGCCCCAGTCCTCAATTCCGGTGACACCGCCTGGATGCTGACCTCCACAGCCCTGGTGCTGTTCATGACCATTCCCGGCCTGGCGCTGTTCTACGGCGGCATGGTGCGCTCGAAAAACATTCTTTCCGTGCTGATGCAGTGCTTCGCCATCACCGGCCTGATCAGCATCCTGTGGGTCATTTATGGCTACAGCATTGCGTTCGACACCACCGGCATGGAACAGGGCGTCGTCAACTTCAACTCGTTCTTCGGCGGCATGGGCAAGGCATTCCTAGCCGGTGTCACCCCGGCCAGCATCACCGGCCCAGCGGCGCTGTTCCCTGAGGCGGTGTTCATCACCTTCCAGATGACCTTCGCCATCATCACCCCTGCGCTGATCGTTGGTGCCTTCGCCGAGCGCATGAAGTTCTCCGCCATGCTGATCTTCATGGGCGTGTGGTTCACCCTGGTGTATGCGCCAATCGCACACATGGTCTGGTCCGGCAACGGCGGCCTGATGTGGGACTGGGGCGTCCTCGACTTCGCGGGCGGCACCGTGGTGCACATCAACGCCGGTATCGCTGGCCTGGTGGCGTGCATCGTGCTCGGCAAGCGTAAAGGCTTCCCAACCACGCCGATGGCCCCGCACAACCTGGGTTACACCCTGATGGGCGCAGCAATGCTGTGGGTGGGCTGGTTCGGCTTCAACGCCGGTTCCGCCGCTGCGGCCAACGGCACTGCCGGCATGGCGATGCTGGTGACTCAGATCGCTACCGCTGCTGCCGCACTGGGCTGGATGTTCGCCGAGTGGCTGACCCACGGTAAACCAAGCGCTCTGGGCATTGCTTCGGGTGTGGTAGCCGGCCTGGTGGCTATTACTCCGGCAGCCGGCACCGTGGGCCCGATGGGCGCTCTGGTGATCGGCCTGGCCGCTGGCGTGGTGTGCTTCTTCTGCGCCACCAGCCTGAAACGCAAACTGGGCTACGACGACTCCCTGGACGCCTTCGGCGTGCACGGTATCGGCGGTATCCTCGGCGCGATCCTCACGGGCGTCTTCGCTGCACCTTCCCTGGGCGGCTTCGGCACCGTGACCGACATCGCGGCCCAAGTGTGGATTCAGTGCAAAGGCGTAGGCTTCACGGTGATCTACACCGCGATCGTGACCTTCATCATTCTCAAGGTGCTGGATGCCGTCATGGGCCTGCGTGTCACCGAGGAAGAAGAAGCGGTCGGCCTCGACTTGGCGCAACACAACGAGCGCGGTTACAACCTGTAACCCCCGCCCGTCAAAAAATGCCCGGCTTGCCGGGCATTTTTTTGCCTGGTGTTTGTCATTCCAGGAGTGGCTGAAAGGTTTTTTCTACGACGCTATCCGGTGTTTGTCGTAGGGATTTTCCCCAGGCCAATTGCTTACAGCAAAGCGGGAATATTAGGCTCTTTGTTTTTTCCCTGAGCGCGCTAGAATGCGCGCCGAAGCGCGGAGAACTCTATGTGGCAACAGACTCTGATTACCCTGCGGGCAAGGCCCCGGGGCTTTCACCTGGTGACCGACGAGTTGCTCGCCGGCCTGCCCGAACTGAAGGCATGCCGAGTGGGTTTGTTGCACTTTTGGCTGCAACATACCTCGGCCTCGTTGACCGTCAACGAGAATGCCGATCCGGCGGTTCGGCGCGATTTCGAACGTTTTTTCAACACCCTGGTGCCGCAAGGCGTGGCAGGGTTTGAACATGACGACGAAGGCGCGGATGACCTCCCGGCGCACTTCAAGGCCAGTTTGCTAGGCTGTCAAATCAGCCTGCCGGTGTCGGCGGGTCGCTTGGCGTTAGGCAACTGGCAAGGTGTTTATCTGGGCGAGCATCGTGATCATGGCGGTGCTCGTAAAGTCCTTGCCACCTTGCACGGTGACAAGGCTTAAGCCGCTGCCTGGCAGCGGATGTTGATTTTTTTCCAGCAGCCTTCGACAGTCGGCTCAGCTGGGCTATAACTAATCTGCTTTTCGCAAGTCATGAGGTAGAACATGAGCGACGATGATCTGGAAAACGACGACCTCGAAGTAGGCGACGAAGAAGAAACCGAAGAAGGTCTTGAAGCGGCCGCCGAGGATGTAGCGGAAGACGACGGCAGTGATGTTCCTGCCCCGACCGCCAAAGGCAAGGCCAAGGCTGCGGTCTCGGTAGACGAGCTGCCAAGCGTCGAGGCCAAGAACAAAGAGCGTGATGCACTGGCGCGTGCCATGGAAGAGTTCCTGGCCCGTGGCGGTAAAGTGCAGGAAGTCGAGGCCAACGTGGTCGCCGATCCGCCCAAGAAGCCTGACAACAAGTACGGCAGCCGGCCTATCTGAGCCTGCCTACCTGCTTGCTGAAAAAACCCGCCGTCGCTGCGGGTTTTTTCATGGGCAGAGAAAAGCTGCGGTCAGCGGCTGGGTTTACTTCCAGCGGCTGAGGAGGGCGGGGAGCTCGGTCAGGCTGCGGATCTCGGCGTCGGGTGCGCGCTCGGCCTCCCAGGTTTTGCCGCCGGGATTGAACCAGATGGCACGCAAGCCCGCTTGCTGGGCGCCGGCAATGTCGTCACCGGGGTGGTCGCCGATATGCACCGCGGTATCCGCCGTGGCCTGGCCCCGCTGCAGGGCTTCGTGGAACAGCCGCGAATCCGGCTTGGCGATGCCGATGTCTTCGGCACACAAGGCAAACTTGAAGTAATCCGCCAGGCCCAGGCGGCGCACGTCGGCGTTGCCGTTGGTGACCACACCCAGGGCGTAGTCATTGGCCAGGGCTTCGAGGGTCGGGTGTACCTCGGGAAAGATTTCCAGCTGGTGCCGGGCATGCAGGAAGACTTCGAAACTCTGGTCGGCCAGTTGATTGGCCTGGGCATGGTCATAGCCGGCCTCTTCCAGGGCGTGGAACAGCACCCGGCGACGCAAGGCACTGATCCGGTGCTTGAGGCTCGGCTCCAGGCCCAGCACCCGTTCGCGAATCGCCCACAGGTGTTCCACCGGCACGCCGCCCAGGTTTGGCGCGTGATCGGTCAGCCATTGGCGCAGCGTGGCTTCGGCGCTGACGATCACGGGCGCGGTGTCCCACAGGGTGTCATCGAGGTCGAAGGTGATCAGTTTGATCGTCATTACTCACCGCCTTTGGTGCGTTTGGCCCGTGGATGGGCGCTGTCGTAGACCGCCGCCAGGTGCTGGAAGTCCAGGTGGGTGTAGATCTGCGTGGTCTTGATGTCCGAGTGGCCCAGTAACTCCTGCACGGCGCGCAGGTCCTGGGAGGATTCCAGCAGGTGGCTGGCAAAGGAGTGCCGCAGCATGTGGGGGTGCAGGTTCTGCCCCAGCTCGCGGGCCCCCGCCGCCTTGACCCGCAGTTGGATGGCCCTTGAGCCCAGGCGCCGGCCTTGCTGGCTGACGAACACCGCCCCGTCTGGCGGGTTGCTCAAGTCCCGCAGTGGCAACCACTGTTCCAGGGCCTCGCGGGCTTTGCGGCCCACTGGCAGGACCCGGGTCTTGCTGCCTTTGCCATGCACCTGCACCAGGCCGCCGGCCAGGTCCAACTGATCCAGGTTGAGGCCGGTCAGCTCGGAAAGACGCAGACCGCAGGAGTAGAACAGCTCCAGCATCGCTTGGTCTCGGTGGGCCAGAAAGTCATCTTCCACGGCGCCGTCGAGCAGTTGCAGGGTGCGGTCGGTGTCCAGGGTCTTGGGCAGGCGCCGTTCGCCCTTGGGTGGCGCCAGGCCATTGGCTGGGTCGTGATCGCACAGGCCTTCACGGTTCAGGTAGTGGTACAGGCCGCGCACTGCAGACAGCAGGCGCGCCAGGCTGCGTGAGGACTGGCCTTGCTGATGGAGGCGGGCGATCAGGCTGCGCAGGCTTTGGATATCCAGCTGGCCAGCTGCCGACCTGCTGCTTTTGGCAGTAGGCCAGGACCTTGTTCAGGTCGCGGCGATAGGCTTCCAGGGTATGGGGCGACACCTGGCGCTCACTGCGCAGGTGCTCGCAGTAGGCGTCCAGTTGCCGTTCCATGGTCAGCGTACCGAGCGCAGCGAGTGGGTGAACCGCGGCAGTACGCGGCCCAGGACTTCGGCGATGTAGCTGAGGAACAGGGTGCCCACCGAGCTTTTGTAGTGCTGCGGGTCGCGGCTGGCGATGGCCAGGACGCCATGGACGCCTTGATGGGCCAGGGCGACCACCGCGGTAGAGCCGATTTGCTTGCGTTGTTCTTCGCCAAAGAGGAAGTCCAACTCATGTTCGCGCAGGGTGCCGCAGATGCTTTTGCCCTCCGAAAGCAGGCCGCCGATGGCTTCCTGGGCCTGGGCCGCGGTGACCCAGCGACCCACCGGCATGGCGCTGTCGTTGAACAGGATCAGGCTGACGAAGGGCACCTGGAAGTCCTGGCGCAGGCTGTCTTCGACGCTGATCACCAGGTCTTCGAGGCTGGTGGCGTCCATCAGCGCAAGAATCAGCCGGCGGGTCTTGTCGAACAGCCGATCGTTGTCCCGGGCCACATCCATCAGTTGCGAGAGGCGGTGACGCATTTCGATGTTGCGCTCGCGCAGGATTTTCATCTGGCGCTCCACCAACGAGACGGTGTCACCGCGCTGGTGGGGAATACGCAAGGCCGGGAGCAGATCGTCGTGTTCGACGAAGAAGTCCGGATGAGCCTCCAGGTACGCGGCAACGGCCGCCGCCTCCAGGCTGTCGGAAGGTGATTCGTCGGGCTGTTCGGCTGGCACCTGAGGCTTATCGGTCATGGGGTTCGCTCACTCATAGACGGACCTGTCCTTCGTATACGCGGACTGCCGGGCCGGTCATCATCACCGGTTGGCCGGGGCCTGCCCATTCAATGGACAGGCGCCCGCCTGGCAGGTCGATCAATAGTGGCGAATCCATCCACCCCTGGCTGATCGCGGCCACTGCTGCAGCGCAGGCCCCGGTGCCGCAGGCCTGGGTTTCCCCGGCACCGCGTTCCCAGACTCGCAACTGTGCGCGCTGACGGTCGATGACCTGGAGAAAACCGACGTTGACCCGGGCCGGAAAGCGCGGGTGATGCTCGATTTTCGGGCCCAGCTCATGCACCGGTGCGTTGTTGATGTCATTCACCCGCAGCACCGCATGGGGGTTGCCCATGGACACGGCTGCCAGCTCGACACTCTTACCGTCCACGTCCACTGCGTAGCTCTGGGCCTGGGCCGGGGCTTCGAAGGGGATGTCGGCCGGTACCAGGCGCGGGGCGCCCATGTTGACGCTGATCTGGCCGTCATTACGCACGTCCAGCTCAATGATGCCGCTCTTGGTCTCGACGCGGATCTGGCGCTTGGCGGTCAAGCGTTTGTCCAGCACGAAACGGGCGAAACAGCGGGCGCCGTTACCGCATTGCTCCACTTCCGAACCGTCGGAGTTGAAGATCCGGTAGCGGAAATCCACCTCCGGGTTGCTCGGTGCCTCAACGATCAGCAACTGGTCGAAGCCGATACCGGTGTGGCGGTCGCCCCATTGCTTGGCGTGCTTGGGCAGGATGTGCGCGTGCTGGCTGACCAGGTCGAGAACCATGAAGTCATTGCCCAGGCCGTGCATCTTGGTAAAACGCAGCAGCATGGTTTTACTCCGGCAGCAGGCTTTCGCCAGCGAACAACTCGGCTACCGTCTCGCGGCGACGCACTTCAACAGCCTGGTCACCATCGACCAGCACTTCAGCGGCACGGCCGCGGGTGTTGTAGTTCGAACTCATGACAAAACCGTAGGCGCCAGCGGAATGCACGGCCAGCAGGTCGCCTTCCTCCAGGGCCAATGGACGTTCCTTGGCCAGGAAGTCGCCGGTTTCGCAGATCGGGCCGACGATGTCGTAAGTGCGAGGCTGGCTGTCGCGCGGGCGTACGGCACTGACGTCCATCCAGGCCTGGTACAGCGCCGGGCGGATCAGGTCGTTCATAGCCGCATCGACGATGGCGAAGTCTTTGTGTTCGGTGTGCTTGAGGTACTCGACCTGAGTCAGCAGTACCCCGGCGTTGGCCACGATAAAGCGGCCCGGTTCGAAAACCAGGGCCAGGTCGCGACCGTCCAGGCGCTCACGCACGGCCTTGATGTAGTCGCCGGCCAGAGGAGGCTCTTCGTCGCGATAGCGCACGCCGAGGCCGCCGCCCAGATCGATGTGGCGCAGGTAGATGCCGCACTCACCGAGACGATCCACCAGGCCCAGCAGGCGATCCAGGGCATCGATGAACGGGTCGAGGGTGGTCAGCTGCGAACCGATATGGCAGTCGACACCGACCACTTCCAGGTTGGGCAGTTGGGCGGCGCGGATGTACACGTCTTCGGCGTCGGCAATGGCGATGCCGAACTTGTTTTCTTTCAAACCGGTGGAAATGTACGGGTGGGTACCGGCATCCACGTCCGGGTTGACGCGCAAGGAGATCGGCGCGCGAACACCCAGCTCGGCCGCCACCACTTGCAGGCGCTCGAGTTCGTCGGTGGATTCGATATTGAAGCAGTGCACGCCGACTTCCAGGGCGCGACGCATGTCGTCACGGGTCTTGCCGACACCGGAGAAGACGATTTTGTCGGCGCTGCCGCCAGCGGCCAAGACACGTTCCAGTTCGCCACGCGAGACAATGTCGAAACCGGCGCCCAGGCGCGCCAGGACATTCAGCACTCCAAGGTTGGAGTTGGCCTTGACCGCGAAGCAGACCAGGTGAGGCATACCGGCCAGTGCATCGGCGTAAGCCAGGTACTGGGCTTCGATGTGCGCACGGGAGTAGACGTAGGTCGGGGTGCCGAAGCGCTCGGCAATGGCGGACAGCGCTACGCCTTCCGCGAACAGCTCGCCGTCGCGGTAGTTAAAAGCATCCATGGTGTTCCCTTAGTAGGAGTCGTGCTTATGCGATTGCGATTGCGACTTCGCCTGCTCTTCAGGGGATTTGCTGTCATCAGGCAGATACAGCGGGCCTTTCTGGCCGCAGGCAGTAACAAGGCAGGCAACCGCGACGAGCGCAGCAAGGGAAGAGATCAGGCGCTTCATGGCGAAATCCTTGAGAATGCGTAAATTGCGCCCGAGTATACCGGCCACCCGGCAGCTTGCCTATGCGACTCAACTCCCGTCCGGCGGGCCTTTGCCTACGGGGCGTGGGCCGCTTGGGCGGGGTGCGGGAGGAGGGGGTGCCCCAGTTGCCCCTGTGGTCGGTATCCTTTGCATTCGCCGGGATGCGCCCGTATCTTGCGGCGCTTGAGCGTGAGTAGACACTTTTTGAGGTTCCCGCAATGAGTTTGACTGAAGCCCGTTTTCACGACCTGGTCGATGCCACCCAGCAGACGCTGGAAGACATTTTTGAAGACTGCGACCTGGACATCGATCTGGAGAGTTCGGCCGGTGTGCTCACCGTCAAGTTCGAGAACGGCAGCCAGGTGATCTTCAGCCGCCAGGAACCCCTGCGTCAGCTGTGGCTGGCCGCGCGCTCCGGTGGTTTCCACTTTGACTACGACGAAGAGAGCGAGCGCTGGATGTGCGACAAGAGCGAAGAGCAACTGGGCGAAATGCTCGAGCGCATCGTTCTGCAGCAGGCCGACATCAAGCTTGAGTTCGAAGGGCTCTGAGCATGAGCCAGGCCGCCCCGGTTCGTCCGCCAAAGCCGCTCTACAGCAATGTCAGCCCGGCTGTGGGGTCGCCCTGCATCAGCCTCTGCCGACTGGATGAAGAGAAGGTCTGCCGCGGCTGTTTTCGCCATGTGGAAGACATCCGCGAGTGGCGCTCGGCCGATGATGAGCGTCGCCGAGCGATTTGTGCCCAGGCACTCACGCGCAAGCAGGCCGCCACATCCAGCCCCGGCTAGCGGAACGGCCGTGCGGTTTGTTTATTGATGGTGCTGTGGTAGTGTCCGGAAACGCCTCGCCACACCGAGGATGTCGAGAACCCCGTCTTATTTGGCGGGGTTTTGCTTTTTTGTGCAGAAAAAAGGAGTCAGCCTGGATCATGAGCACTGCCCCTTCAATCATTCTTACCCGCCTTGACGTGCAGCGTCTGGAGCGCCTGATCGACAGCCTGGATGACACGCTGCCGGGCGTTATCGCGCTGCAAACCGAACTGGACCGCGCCGAGACCCTGGTGGGTCACGATGAAGTCCCGGCGGGTGTCGTTACCATGAACTCCCGGGTGCACTGCCGCGAAGAAGGCAGTGGCAAGGATTACCACCTGACCTTGGTCTACCCCCAGGATGCCAATGCCGACGAAGGCAAGATTTCGATCCTGGCCCCGGTCGGCAGCGCCTTGCTCGGCCTGCAGGTTGGCCAGCACATCGACTGGCCGGCTCCGGGTGGCAAGACCCTGAAGCTGGCCTTGCTCGAAGTGGAATACCAGCCGGAAGCCGCAGGCGACTTCCACCTCTGATTGACGGCTAGACCTGCTCGAGGGCGTCGTTCAGGGCGCGCTCCAGGCTGGCCTTGTATCGCAGATACACAATGCTGGGGCTTTGCACATCACCGATCAGGCCGGACAGGTCCAGGTCGGTGATATAGCAGCGATAGCGCTGCGGCTCACGGCGTTGCGAGACGATTTCCTGAGCGACCACGGCAAACAGCTGGTCGGCATATTCCAGTTCGGAAAACTCCCGTTGATTGCAGTACAGCGAGACCTGCACCTGCCCGGGTGCAGCCTTGCCGATGATCGCCTGCACGTCATAAAAGGCCTTGCTGACCTGGCTCGGTGGGGCCGGGCGCGGTTCCACGCGCCGGGCGCGGCCGCTGCCTGACGGCAGAATCTGGTAGTAGAGCGTCTCCAGGGGCATCACGTTGGGTGCCGCGTCCAAAGGCAGCAAGGCTTCGCGGCGATACAGGATCGACTGCAGGAAGCGCTGCAGCGGCACCAGCAGGCTTTGCTCGTCGTGATACGGCAGGCGCTGCAGCCACAGGGCGTTGGTTTCATCGAGCACATACAGCTCGGCTTCTTCTTCCACGATCCGGTAGAACACCTGGATGCAGTCCGGCTGGCCCATGGGCAGGATCAGCGCCAGGTCGTGGTCTTCCAGGGCCATCGGGTCCAGGTGCAGCGGGCTGTAGCGGGCCTGCTCCGCGCCAAGATAATCGAGCAGCGCCGGCAAGGTGGCCAGGGCCACATGCTTGACCTGCCCGGGTACCAATTCCAGTACGTGGTAGTGCTGCTGGACCTGCACCAGGTAGCGGTGGTTGAGCTGGCTGAGCAGCAGGTTCTGTGCGGTATCGAAGACTTCCTCGACTCGCTGAGCGATGAACTGCGCGCGGTTGTGGCAGAAACAGCGCACCCGCAGTCGCGGCTGTGGCCCGCTGGGCAGGTTGTTGAGGTAGTCGCGCAGGCAGTCCAGCAAGGCATGTTCGCCGTCGTAACGGCCCACCATGACTTCGTTCCAGCTGTTGAGTGTGACTTGGTCCAGGGTCAGGACCAGGTTCTCGCGAACACCGGCGTAACTCAGGGAGTCGGTGCGCTCGGTGGTCATCAGGATGTTCAGTTCCCGGTGATGTTTGAGCGGGTCGACGCCGACGTTGACCAGTAGCAGCACTTCGCTGGGGACGCTGGCATGCAGCAGTTGTTCTTCGCTGACGGTGGCCAGGGGCAGGGCGACCGTCTGTTGCAGGCTGCCCAGCAGGTTGAACAGCTCGAACTCGCTCAAATCACTGCTGCCGGGGTGCAGGGCCAGGCGCGTGCTGCTGTCGATCACGCCGTTGCGGTGGCACCAGGTCAGCAGTTCCAGCAGCTCGCGGCAGCGCTTGATCGGGGCGAAATGTTCCCATTCCAGGGCGTTCAGGTTGCCGTTGTACAGGCCCCAATGGGTTTGCCCCGGCTCCCGCTTGCTGGGCGACTGCACCAGGGTCAGGGTGTCTTCGGCCAGGTCGGGAGCGATCCCTGGGTTGATGAACTCGACCTTTCCGGCCTTGCGCTCGAACGCTGCATACAGGCGCCGGCCCAGCACATTGAGGTCGCGTTTGTTGATCAGGCTGACGGTCTGTTCGTTGCGGGCGAACTGGGTCAGGAAGCGATAGCTGTAGTTCAGTTCATTGACCAGGGCTCGGCGTTCGGCGCTGACCTGGCGCACTTTCCACTGGCTGCGGCTGTCGAGCATGGCCAACTGCCGTGGCTCCCAGCCCCATTCGTTGGCCAGGCGCTCCAGCAACGAGCGCTGCCAACTGGCGCTGCGGGCTCCGTTATTGCCGGTGAGCTTGCGATTGACCTTCAGGTACAGGCTGCGGCGCACCAGTTCCAGGCGCTCAGGTTCGCCCCGGGCCAGGAGGTACTCCTCGATGCGCCGGTACACCACGATGTACGGGTCCAGCTCATCGAGGTCGAGGCGGTTGGCAAACACCGCTTGCTTGAAGCGCAGGCTCAGGCACTGCACCTGCGGGTGTTCGCTGGCGTAGACCTCGGTCAGCAGCAGCTTGAGCACCGACTTGTAGGGCGACTCGATGCCCTTGAACAACTGCCAGAGCCCTGCACCGATAAACTCGCCGGGAGGGATATGGGCCAGGTGCCCCAGGTCGAGGTTTTCGTCGGCGGGAACAAAGCGCTTGGACAGCAACGTGTGGGTGTACTGCTCGTAGCGCGTCTCTTCGTAGACCGGCACCAACCACCAGAGCGGAGTACGGCCGGCCAGCCAGATGGCGGTGCGGTAAAACTCGTCCAGCAACAGGTAGTGCTGGGTGGTGCCGCAGTTTTCCGAACTTAATTGGGTGTCACGTTCGCCTTGGGCAAAGCGGCGCGGGTCGATCAGAAAGAAGTGCGCTTCGGCGCCCTGGCTGTCGGCCCAGGCTTCCAGCAGTTGGCATTTCTTCTGTAACTCCGCCAGCTCGTTTTCCCCGAGGTTTGGGGCGTGGCACACCCACAGGTCCATGTCGCTCTGATCGGCCTGGGCCAGGGTCCCCAGGCTGCCCATCAGGAACAGGCCATGAATCGGCCGTGGCACGCTGCCGGGCCGGCTCTTGTAGGAAAACGAACGGGTCAGGCGCTGGGCTTCGGCCAATGCCTGGGCGTCGGGTTCGTAATTCGATAGCCCGGCCGGCGTGCTGCCGGACACATAACCGGGCAGCAGCGGGTGATTGACGTGAAAAAACAGCGGCAGCAGGTTGAGCACCAGTTGCTGGCGCGACGACAGGCCTTCCATCGCCCGGCCCAGGCGGCCCTCATTGAGTTTCAGAAAGCGCCCACGCAGCTGGCTGAGTACCTTGCGGTCGATTCCCTCGTCCAGGTCGGGGCGGATTTCATGGGTGCGGGTCATTTCAAGCACTGCTCGAAGATAAGAGGCCTCAGGGCGCTGAGCAGTTTACCGCCAGTCGCCGGTGACCTTTAAGCTGATTTTTGTTTTTTGACGCCAGATTTTTAGCGCTAGGAAGAGGTGTGCCCGCGGAATCCGACAGACGGGGATCCCGTGGGCCATACAGGAGCGTGGCGTTTAAGCGGCTTCGGCGACGGACAGGATGGTCAGCAACCCTTGTGCATGCTCGGCGGCATCCCGACCCAGGCTGGTCAGGTAACCCCCGTCGGGCTGGGTAATCAGTTCTTTATCAAACAGGCGTTGCGCGGCAGAGATGGCAGAAGGCGTAGCGGTCTGATGGATTTTCAAACCTTCCTGGGAGTTGTCCAGGTTGAAGAGTGCAAGGATTTCCAGTTCGGCAACCAACTCAGGGGTATACGACATAAGGACTCCAGACTTTCTAGGAATTAGACGACAGCGTCCTTAAGGTGAACGCAGTTGTGCGGCCTGTCCAGTATTCGCTACGGACTTTTATGCCCTTGGCGGGCGGCGTTTGGCCGCAGTCGGGTTCCCAGTGTAGTCAGGGTTGAACGATCCGTCGGTGCAGATTGCCGGGCGCGGCGACTGGCGTGGTATTGCAAGGGTTTGCAGCACTTGCCCGCCGCGCTCCGGCAACGCCTCAGGACTTTTCTGGCGGCAACTCTGGCAGGGCCCGCAAGGCCGCTTCATACCATTGGGTATTGAAGGCGCGGTCTTCTTCGAGAATGGCGTCGATTTCCACGGCCAGCACATGGGCCATGAGGCTGAGGATTTCTTCCCGTTCGTAGCCGACCAGGGTCAACTTGTTGAACGTGGCCTTGGCCGCTGGTGGGTTATCGCTTTCGATCTGGTTTTCGATGGCTTCAATCAGGGTGGTTTCGGCGAACGCTTCTTCGTCGTTGTCGATATCGGTTGGCTCGCTCATGGCAGGCTCCTCAAGGAAAGGCCGTCAGTTTACCTGTATTCATTGACCTGATGCTGCTGGTCACAGGGCCGTTCACCCTCTATAAGAATCCCTGCCAACCCCCGCGCGGCCTGGAGGCTATGTGATGCTCAAGCTTTATGGATTCTCCGTCAGCAACTACTACAACATGGTGAAGCTGGCACTGTTGGAAAAAGGACTGCCCTTCGAAGAGGTGCCCTTTTATGCCGGTCAGAGCCCTGAGGCACTGGCCATCAGCCCTCGTGGCAAAGTCCCGGTACTGGGTGTGGAGCAGGGCTTTATCAACGAGACCAGCGTGATTCTCGACTACCTGGAGCGCACTCAGCCTGGCCCGGCGTTGCTGCCGAGCGACCCGTTCCAGCGGGCCCAGGTGCTGGCCCTGGCCAAGGAAATCGAGCTGTACATCGAGTTGCCGGCGCGGACTTGTTATGCCGAGGCGTTTTTTGGCATGTCGGTGGCGGAGGCCATCAAGGAAAAAGCCAAGGCCGAGTTGCTGTTGGGTTTTGCCTCGCTGGAGCGGCATGGCAAGTTCGCACCCTATGTAGCGGGCAACAGCCTGAGCGTGGCGGACCTGTACTTTATGTACAGCGTAAGCCTGGCCTGCGCGGTGGGGCATAAACTCTTCGGGGTGGACTTTCTGGCGTCGATGCCGGTGGCGAAAGCCTTATTGGAGCGTTTGGAGCAGATGCCTAATGCTCAGCGCATCGCGGCAGACAAGGACGCGGCCATGCCGCAGTTCCTGGCGATGATCGCCAGCAAGAAGTAGTTTCGCTACCTGCCATGCGCAAGCCCGCTTCCGGTTGGAGCGGGCTTGCTGGCAATGGGATCAGCGGCTGGCCAGCAGCGCCTGGCCACGTACCACGGCAGCCTTGACCTGTGCCGGCGCGGTGCCGCCGATATGGTCACGGGCGTTCACCGAGCCTTCCAGGGTCAGCACGGCAAACACGTCCTGTTCGATCTGGTCGCTGAAGGTGCGCAGTTCTTCCAGGCTCATTTCCGCCAGGTCCTTGCCCTTTTCCACGCCGTATTTCACTGCGTGGCCAACGATTTCGTGGCAGTCACGGAATGGCAGGCCGCGGCGCACCAGGTAGTCGGCCAGGTCGGTGGCGGTGGAGAAACCGCGCAGCGCCGCTTCACGCATGATCGCGTGCTTGGGCTTGATGGCCGGGATCATGTCGGCGAAGGCACGCAGCGAGTCGCGCAGGGTGTCGGCGGCATCGAACAGCGGTTCCTTGTCTTCCTGGTTGTCCTTGTTGTAGGCCAGGGGTTGGCCTTTCATCAGGGTCAGCAGGCCCATCAGCGCGCCGAATACACGGCCGCTCTTGCCGCGCACCAGCTCGGGCACATCGGGGTTTTTCTTTTGCGGCATGATCGAGCTGCCGGTGCAGAAGCGGTCCGGCAGATCGATGAATTGGAACTGCGCGCTGGTCCATAGCACCAGCTCTTCGGAGAAGCGCGACAGGTGCATCATCGCGATGCTGGCGGCCGAGCAGAATTCGATGGCGAAGTCGCGATCGGAGACGTTGTCCAGGGAGTTGCCGCCCACGGCGTCGAAGCCCAGCAGTTGCGCGGTGTATTCACGATCGATCGGGTAGGTGGTGCCGGCCAGTGCGGCGCTGCCCAGGGGCATGCGGTTGGTGCGCTTGCGGCAATCCACCAGGCGCTCGTAGTCGCGGCTGAGCATTTCGAACCAGGCCAGCATGTGGTGCCCGAAGGTCACTGGCTGTGCCGTCTGCAGGTGGGTGAAGCCCGGCATGATGGTCTCGGCTTCGCGCTCGGCTTGCTCCAGCAGGCCTTTTTGCAAGCGGGTGATTTCCCCGAGGATCAGGTCGATCTCGTCCCGCAGCCACAAGCGGATATCGGTTGCCACCTGGTCGTTACGGCTGCGGCCGGTGTGCAGCTTCTTGCCGGTGATACCGATTCGGTCGGTCAGGCGCGCTTCGATGTTCATGTGCACGTCTTCAAGGTCGACGCGCCAGTCGAAATTGCCGGCCTCGATTTCACCCTGGATGGTGCTCAGGCCGTCGATGATGCTGTCGCGCTCGGCATCGGTCAGCACGCCGACCTTGGCCAGCATCGTGGCGTGGGCGATGGAGCCCATGATGTCGTGGCGATACAGGCGCTGGTCGAAAGTGACAGAGGCGGTGAAGCGGGCGACGAAGGCGTCGACGGGTTCACTGAAGCGGCCGCCCCAGGACTGATTGGTCTTGTCAGTGCTCATGAATTCGCTCGTGATGTGCTGAAGAAAGATGGCGTGAAAAGTTGCCGCGGATAATAACAGGGTTGCCCGGGCTGTCGCTGGCACTGGTCGGGGGCATTTTATTTATATCGAGGTGCTTCCGGACGCTTGTCGCCGCTGCTTGAGGCGCGGAGACTGGCTCGGTGACCCTGGACGGTTGGCAGGGTTGGGGTGGGGCCTCAGGCGCAACGGCGATATCGAGTAAAGGATATTTATCGATTGAGCAATATCGTCTTGGCAACCGTCTACAGTTGGACTGTAGGGCCCGTGCGATTGCGCACGCTGTAACGATTTCGCAGCGGGCCTGGCAATCGAATTTCAAGACCGCTTTCGTCCAGACAGCCACCCCATGCAAAGAGGGTGGCGCGGCCAGGGTGGATGCCGACTACAAAGAAGAGGGGGCTTTGTGTTGATGAACCGCATTCCCTGCGACGCCGTCGCGCATCCATCGGCCTTGAGCGGTTTCGGGCAGGCACGGGCAAATTTTGCTGCCCGACCTGCGGCACTTTTTGGCCTTCGCACTAGTCTTAGCGTGGATCGCCGTGACGGACGTCACTTCACCTGTCTACGCTATCCTTGTGCGAGACTCACGCAGGAATCCAGCGCAATATGAATGTCCTGATCGTTGATGACGAACCCCTAGCCCGCGAGCGCCTGAGCCGCATGGTCAGTGAGCTTGAGGGATACAGTGTCCTGGAGCCCAGCGCCACCAATGGCGATGAGGCATTGGCCCTGATCGACAGCCTGAAACCGGATATCGTCTTGCTCGATATCCGCATGCCTGGCCTGGATGGACTGCAGGTCGCCGCCAAATTATGTGAACGCGAGTCGCCGCCGGCGCTGGTGTTCTGCGTCAGCCCCGACGAGTTTCCCGTTGACGCATTCAGCGCCAGCGAAGTCGGTCATCTGCTCAAACCGGTGCGCCCCGAGTCGTTGCTCGAAGCCTTGAAAACCGCCGAAAAACCCAACCGGGTGCAACTGGCGGCGCTGACTCGGCCGGCAGCCGAGAGTGGCAACGGCCCGCGCAGCCATATCAGCGCCAGAACCCGCAAAGGGATCGAGTTGATTCCCCTGGATCAGGTGGTCTATTTCATTGCCGATCATAAGTACGTGACCTTGCGCCATGAAGGCGGGGAAGTCCTGCTGGATGAGCCGCTCAAAGCCCTGGAAGATGAGTTTGGCGAGCGTTTCGTGCGCATCCATCGCAATGCCCTGGTGGCCCGCGAGCGTATCGAACGCTTACAGCGCACCCCTCTTGGGCATTTCCAGCTGTACCTCAAAGGGCTCAATGGCGACGCGTTGATTGTCAGTCGGCGCCATGTGGCCGGCGTACGCAAAATGATGCAACAGCTTTAGGGCGGGGCTTCGACGAGCCACCGGGTGGCTCCCCGCGCCTGTGCGGACAGGGCGCGGCTGATACAAGTCAAAGCGGATTTGGCTGAGCTGTTATTATCTGCCGTATCTATTCAGTACGGATTGATCCATGTCCTCTCGCGAAATCCGCATCGCTACCCGCAAAAGTGCTCTGGCCTTGTGGCAGGCCGAATACGTCAAGGCCCGCCTGCAAGAGGCCCATCCCGGCCTCGTGGTGACCTTGGTGCCCATGGTCAGTCGCGGCGATAAATTGCTTGATTCGCCCTTGTCGAAAATCGGTGGCAAGGGCCTGTTCGTCAAAGAGCTGGAAACCGCGCTGCTCGAGAACGAAGCCGACATCGCTGTGCACTCCATGAAAGACGTGCCCATGGATTTCCCTGAAGGCCTGGGCCTGTTTTGCATTTGCGAGCGGGAAGACCCGCGTGATGCTTTCGTCTCCAATACCTATGCCAGCCTCGACGACCTGCCCCAGGGCAGCGTGGTCGGCACCTCGAGCCTGCGCCGCCAGGCCCAACTGCTGACCCGTCGCCCGGACCTGAAAATCCGCTTCCTGCGAGGCAACGTCAACACTCGCTTGGCCAAGCTCGATGCCGGCGAGTACGACGCGATCATCCTCGCTGCCGCCGGTCTTATCCGTCTGGGCTTCGAGGCGCGCATCCGTTCCTCCATCAGCGTCGATGACAGCTTGCCCGCCGGTGGCCAGGGCGCAGTGGGGATCGAGTGCCGCACCGCCGACACGGAGATTCATGCCTTGCTGGCACCGCTGCACCACGCGGACACCGCTTCCCGGGTGACCGCCGAGCGTGCCCTCAACAAACATTTGAACGGTGGCTGCCAAGTGCCGATCGCCTGCTACGCAGTGCTGGAGGGCGACGAGCTCTGGCTGCGCGGCCTGGTGGGCGAGCCCAGCGGTGGCCTGCTGCTCAGCGCCGAAGCCCGCGGCCCCCGTGGCGCAGCGACGGAGTTGGGAGTTCAGGTGGCTGAAAACCTGCTGGCCCAGGGCGCTGACGACATCCTGCGGGCGGTCTATGGCGAGGCCAGCGAAGAGTGACGGGCTGGCGTTTGCTGTTGACCCGGCCTGAGGACGAATGCGTTGCCTTGGCCGCGGTCCTGGCTGACGCCCAGGTCGCCAGCAGCAGCTTGCCATTATTGGATATCGAGGCGTTACCCCTCTCGCCTGCCCAGCGTTCAACCGTGCTGGAGCTGGATCGTTACTGCGCGGTGATCGTGGTCAGTAAGCCCGCTGCACGCCTGATGCTGGCGCTGCTGGGTGAGCATTGGCCGCAGCCACCGCGCCAACCCTGGTTCAGCGTGGGCGCGGCCACGGGTGCGATTCTCGCTGACCACGGCCTGGACGTGTTCTTTCCCGAGCAGGGGGATGACAGTGAGGCCTTGCTTGAACTTCCCCAATTGCGCGAGGCTATCGAACGGCCTGACCCTCGGGTATTGATCGTGCGTGGCGAAGGCGGGCGCGGGTTGCTGGCTGAGCGCATGCGCAGCCAAGGTGCTAGTGTCGATTATCTGGAGCTCTACCGTCGTGGGGTGCCTGTGTATGCCGAAGGCTTGCTGGCGCAGCGCATTACTGTGGAACGCTTGAACGGCCTGGTGGTCAGCAGTGGACAGGGCTTCAGCCATTTACGGCAGTTGGCCGGTGCGGCCTGGCCGCAGTTGGCGAAGATGCCGTTGTTTGTTCCAAGCCCGCGGGTTGCCGAGATGGCACGCGCCGCTGGAGCTGAAAAAGTTGTGGATTGCCGTGGCGCCAGCGCCGCGGCCTTGCTAACGGCGTTACGGGAGCAACCCGTGCCCGTTCTCTAACGCAAAGGATGGATACGTGAGCGAAACAGCCTTGCCCAAAGATCAAGTGCAGCCGGTGCTTGAGACACCGACCGAACCCGTTCCCCCTGTTGTGCAGCGCCGTGGCAATGGGGTGGCGATTCTAGCCCTACTGCTGGGTGCCGCAGGTGTCGCTGCCGGCGGTTGGGGCATTTGGCAGGTGCGTAGCCTGCAAGCCCACAACCTGCAGCAGTCGGAGCAGTTACAGGCGCTGAACGATCAGGCCCAGAGCTCCAAACTCAGCGAGCAGCGTTTCAGTGCGCGGCTTGAGCAACTGCCGCCAGCGGATGAGCTGGAAGACCGGCGCCGCCTGGTGGCCCAGTTGCAGGGCGATCAGCAGCGTCTCAACCAGCGCCTGGAAAGCGTCCTCGGTGCCAGCCGCAAGGATTGGCGCCTGGCCGAGGCCGAGCACTTGCTGCGCCTGGCCAGCCTGCGTTTGTCTGCCCTGCAAGACATCACCAGCGCCCAGGCGTTGGTCCAGGGCGCGGACGATATTCTTCGTGAGCAGAATGACCCGGGCGCCTTTGCCGCTCGCGAGCAAGTGCTCAAGAGCCTGGCCGCCTTGCGCAGCACCCAGCAGCCGGACCGTACCGGGCTGTTCCTGCAACTGGGCGCCTTGCGCGATCAGGTGCTCGACCTCAATGCCCTGGCCCCCGAGTTTAAGGACCGTGGCGATTCCCTGCCGGGCCTGACCGCCGATGGTGACGGCGCCAGCCTCTGGTCACGAGCCTGGGCGGAGCTTTCGCGGTATTTCCGCATTGACTTCAACGCTGACAAAAACATTCGGCCGCTATTGGCCGGGCAAAGCCTGACCCAGGTGCGCCTGGCCTTGAGCCTGGCCCTGGAGCAAGCGCAGTGGGCCGCCTTGAATGGCCAGGCTCCGGTATACGGGCAGGCGCTGACAGAGGCTCGGGATGTACTGAAAACCAACTTCAATCAGGACGACCCGCAGACCAAGGTCATGGTGGAGCGCCTGGCCGAGTTGAGCCAGCAGCCGGTGACCGTGGTCACGCCGGACCTGGCCAAGACCCTGAGCGCGGTCCAGGCGTACCTTGAGCGGCGCAACCTGAACGCTGAAGACTCGGTGAAACCTCTGGCCAAGCCTGCTGCGAGCACCGCGCAGGAGACCAGCCCATGAAGCGCGTGTATGTGATTGTGCTGTTGCTGATCGCTGCGATCGGCTTGCTGGGTCTGGCGATTGCCGAGCATCCCGGTTACGTGCTGATCGCGTACAGCAACTTCCGTTATGAATCGAGCCTGTGGGCCACCCTGGCCTTGGTTGCACTGATCTGGCTGCTGATCTGGGGCATCAAGCTGCTGATCGAGCTGGTGTTGGTTTCCGGTGGGGTGGTCAACCCCTGGTCGCGGCGCAACCGCAGCCGTCGGGTGCAGATCGCCATCGAGCAGGGGCAGATGGACCTGGCCGAAGGACGCTGGGCCAGTGCGCAGCGGCATCTGCATCGGGCCGCCGAAGCCGAGCGTCAGCCGCTGCTGTATTACCTGGGCGCTGCCCGGGCGGCCAACGAGCAGGGGCACTACGAAGAGTGCGACCGTCTGCTGGAGCGCGCCCTGGAGCGCCAGCCGCAAGCTGAATTGGCGGTGGCCTTGAGTCACGCGCAAATGCAGACCGACCGTGGTGATACCGACGGTGCACTGGTTACCCTGCAGGCCATGCATGAGCGTCACCCCCACAGCGTTCAGGTGCTGCGCCAGTTGCAGCGGCTGCATCAGCAGCGTGGCGACTGGTCGGCGGTGATTCGCCTGTTGCCTGAGTTGCGCAAGGACAAGGCATTGCCCGCCAGCGAGTTGCTGGAACTGGAGCGCCGGGCCTGGGGTGAAAACCTGACCCTCGCCGCGCGTCGTGAAGAAGATGCCACTGCCGGTTTGCAGTCCCTTAATCGCGCCTGGCAACAATTGACCTCGGCCCAGCGCCAAGAGCCGCCATTGATCTTGGCCTACGCCGAGCAACTGCGTCAGTTGGGAGCGGAAGCCGAGGCCGAGGAAGTGCTGCGCACGGCGATGAAGCGCCGGTACGAAAGCCATCTGGCCCGTCTGTATGGCCTGGTGCGTGGCAGTGACCCGGCGCGCCAGCTGCAAACCGCCGAGCAATGGCTGAAGGACCATCCCGATGACCCGAGCCTGTTGCTGACTCTGGGCCGTCTCTGCCTGCAAAGCAGCCTGTGGGGCAAGGCCCGGGATTATCTGGACAGCAGCTTGCGGGTGCAGCGCAATCCGGAAGCCTGTGCCGAGCTGGCACGCTTGCTGGCGCAGTTGGGCGACACCGAGCGCAGCAACCAGCTGTTCCAGGAAGGTCTGGGGTTGCTGGACGAGCGTTTGCTGGCGTCGCCGCTGCCCGTGCCCGCCAGGGCCTGACCTGGCACCCAGTCCGGCTGCCTGAGCAGGGCAGCCGGTTTTTCGCTCTGGTTTTCGTGGTGGCCGCTTTGCGGCATAGCGCTTCTTGAAAGGGGCCTGCGCTTTCTCTACCGTGACTGCCTGTTTCTTCCGTTACGGATCTGTCATGTCGTTGGCCGGCTCGCGCGTGCTGTTCTCCCTGATGTTTCTGCTGGGGGCCTTGGCCTCATGGGCGGCGTTTTACCTGCAATCCGGCGGCGGCCTCGACTCTTGCCCACTTTGGAGTGCGCAGCGCGGTCTTCTGGTGGTGCTCGGCGTGTCCAACCTGATTGCCGCCGCACACGGGCCGCGCCGCCTGGGGCGCTTGCTGTACTGGGGGCTGAATCTGTTCTGGGGCTTGCTGGGCGTGGTCACGGCCGGGCGTCATGTGCTGTTGCAGAACATCCCCTCCGAGCAATTGCTGGCCTGTGTGCCGGACCTGCCGTTCATGCTGCGTCATTTTTCCTGGTGGCAGACACTGCAGTTGGCGTTCAAGGGCACGTCCGACTGTGCTGAGGTCAGCTGGACGTTGCTGGACATGAGCCTGCCGGAATGGAGCCTGCTGGTTTTTGTCGCTGTGCTGATGGTCAGCGGCTACCAGCTATGGCGCCGGTTGCAGGCCCTCTGGCAGGTGCCGGTCTTGTCTTGAGTCAGTATTTGCGCAGGGCAGGCGGATTAAACGCTTGTATGAACTTTATCTCCTGCGTACCTTGAAGCCATTGTCGTGCGGGCATAATCTGGCCCGCACGCGTCATTGGAATTATGTTGCTCGATGCTGTTCTGCCTGGCTGCTGCTTGAGTCTTCAAGCCCCGCAGCGGGTGTAGACGGCATGACCCATAAGGGAAGAGAGATCGCCATGCTCGAAAGTTGTCAGAATGCTCAGGAACGCTGGGGTGGGGTGCACCTGCTGATCGATCGCTGGCTCCAGGAGCGTCACGAACTGGTTCGGGCCTATGACGCCCTCGGTGCCAAACCTGAGGCACTGGCCGAGAGCAAAGCCCCGTTGCAGGAGTTCTGCGCCATTTTGGTGGACTACGTGTCGGCGGGGCATTTCGAAATCTACGAGCAGCTGACCAGCGAAGCCAAGGCCTTTGGCGACAAACGCGGCCTGGAACTGGCGGAGACTCTTTATCCGCGCATCGATGTGATCACTGAAAAGCTGCTGGCGTTCAACGATCTGTGTGATGAAGGCAAATGCGTGGCGCAGAAATTCCAGGAGCTCGGTGGCCTGTTGCATGAGCGCTTCGAACTGGAAGATTGCCTGATCGAAGTCCTGCACAACGCTCACAAGGAAGAAGCGGCTGCCCAAGCTTGAAGGGAGGCGTGAGGTTGACCGAAACGGTGCGCATGGCGCGCCGTTTTTCGTTGTCGGGCCTCAGCTTTTTGTGCCCAGTAATTCGACCTCAAACACCAGAGGCGTGTAGGGCGGGATCAGGTCGCCGGCACCGTCCGCGCCATACGCCTGGGCCGACGGGATCACCAGCCGCCACTTGGCACCCGTAGGCATCTGCTGCAACGCGCTGCGCCAGCCGGCGATCACGCTGTCCAGGCGAAACCACTGCGGTTGCTGGTTCTGATCGAACAGCGTGCCGTCAGGCAGGCGACCCACATAACGTACTTGCACCGAACCGTCCGCGCCGGCCTTGGCGCCGCTGCCGGGGGTGAGTTCGGTGAGCAGGATGCCGTCTGCCAGTTCGCGCACACCGGGCTTGGCTTTCTCGGCGCTGAGAAAACGCTGCTCGTTTTCCAGGGCCACTTCTGTTTGTGGCTTGGCCGATTGCTCGCTGACCTGGGCATCGTGTTGGGCGAGGATCTGTTCGATACGCTCATCCTTGAGTGCCAGGGGCTGGCCTTGATAGGCCGCTTTCAAACCTTCGATCAAGGCCTGGAGCTGCAGCTCGGGGACTTCTTCGCGCAGGCGTTCACCGAGGCTGGCGCCAAGGCTGTAAGCCAGGTCGTGAGCATCATTCGGGGCCAGCTCGGTGGCGGCGTGAGCCACTGGCACAAGCCAGATCAAGGATAAAAAAAGGTAGCGCGACATGGGCACTCTCCGGCCTGAGATGGTGGGGATTATGCCAGTGGCGATGGTCACGCTGGTGAGCAACTTCGAGTCGCGTGCAGAACATTTTCAATCGGCTGCAACGCGGGGCTTTCGATACTGTCAACATGCCCTAGCGGCGGTAGCAGCAGAGGTCTAGTATGAGCCGCAACTCACGTCAGCCAGGAGGTAAACCATGTCGGCCAATAAGAAGCCTGTAAGTACTCCGTTGCATTTACTCCAACAGTTGTCGGGCAGCCTGCTCGAGCATTTGGAAAACGCCTGTTCCGAGGCCTTGGCTGATGCTGAAAAACTGCTCGCCAAGTTGGAAAAACAACGGGGTAAAGCGCAGGAAAAACTGCACAAGTCGCGCACCAAATTGCAGGACGCCGCAGCGGCCGGCAAAGCCAAGGCGCAAGGCAAAGCCAAGGGTGCAGTGAAAGAACTTGAAGACCTGCTGGATGCTCTGAAAGAGCGTCAATCGGAAACCCGCACCTACATTCTGCAACTCAAGCGCGATGCCCAGGAAAGCCTGAAACTGGCCCAGGGTGTTGGTCGCGTGAAAGAAGCGGTGGCCAAAGTCTTGACCACCCGTGATGCCAAGCCAGCAGCGGCTGCGGCGAAGAAGCCTGCCGCCAAACCGGCAGCAGCCAAAGCAGCTCCTGCCAAATCGACCGCTAAACCTGCTGCCAAGCACCCGCCAAGCCAGCGGCCAGTGCTGCCAAGCCGGCGGTGAAACCTGCGGCCAAAACCGCAGCCGCCAAGCCTGCTGCCAAACCGGTTGCGGCCAAAACCGCGGCGGCTAAACCTACCGCCAAACCGGCTGCCAAGGCCCCGGTGAAAGCCGCGGCAAAACCAGCGACCAAGCCAGCCGCCAAAACCGCAGCGGCCAAACCGGCAGTGGCCAAGCCGGCCGCTAAACCCGCTGTTGCCAAGGCTGCGGCCAGCAAGCCAGCGGCGCCTAAAACCCCGGTGAAAGCCGCCGCTAAACCTGCTGCGAAACCAGCCGCTAAACCGGCTGTCGCTGCCAAACCAGCCACTGCAGCCAAGCCAGCCGCGGCTGCTGCCAAGCCCGCTGCTAAACCGGCCGCCAAGCCAGTGGCGAAAAAACCAGCCGCCAAACCTGCTGCCGCTAAACCGGCCACCGCTCCTGCGGCCGCCAAGCCAGCGACACCTGCCGCACCTGCTCCAGCTGCTTCGCCAGCACCGGCAGCCACTCCGGCGGCTCCTGCGTCGGCCGCTGCCAGCAGCACCCCAGGCAGCGCTTCCTAAGCGCTGGTCACCGCGACACGCAGCACCTGCAGCGCGTCGCGGTTGAAGTTGGCGGCTTCGGCCGCCACTCCTTCCAGCCAGGCCGACAAATCGTCCGCCTGCCCCTCTGGCCAGTTCTCGGCCACATCTTGCAAACGCATTAACAATTGCCGTTCCGCTTCCAGTTCCAGGGCTTTGACCTGTTCGCGCAAGATCCGCAGTTCCGGATCCTGGCCGGACGCCGGGCGCCATTGATTGCGTAACTGGCGTAACGGTTGCACCACGTCCCGGTGCCAGGGCTCGGCCTGCTCGCGTAGCAACTCAAGCCGTTGCGCAGTGCAGGCCACGCCACGCTCTCCGAGCCAAGCGGCGCACAGCAGCAGACAGACATTGGCACCGGCCCCCTGCAATTGCAGGCACGCCGCTTCGACGCCGGAAAGGGCGTAGGTCTTGAGGGTAAAGCTCCACAGGTCAGAGGACATATTCCTACTCGCGCCAGTTGCGAGCGAAGCTGGTAGACTCCGCCGCCATTATGATTCGACTTCAGAACCTGACTTTACAGCGTGGCCCGCAACGTCTGCTAGAAGACGCCGAGCTGACCCTGCACGCCGGCCATAAAGCCGGCTTGATCGGTGCTAATGGCGCCGGCAAATCCAGCCTTTTCGCCTTGTTGCGCGGTGAGCTGCACCCGGATTCCGGGGACTGCTTCCTGCCCGCCGACTGGCGCATTGCCCACATGCGCCAGGAGGTCGATACCCTCGAACGCCTGGCCGTGGACTATGTGCTCGATGGCGACCTGCGCCTGCGTCAGGTGCAGCGTGAGCTGGCGGCGGCCGAAGCGTCCCACGACGGTGCTGCCCAGGCGCGCCTGCATGCCGAACTGGACAGTGCCGACGGTTACACCGCCGACGCCCGGGCGCGCAAATTGCTGGCGGGCCTGGGGTTCACCAACGAGCAGATGGACCGTCAGGTCGGCGACTTCTCCGGGGGCTGGCGGATGCGCCTGAACCTGGCCCAGGCGCTGATGTGCCCGTCGGACCTGTTGCTGCTCGACGAGCCCACCAACCACTTGGACCTCGACGCCATTATCTGGCTCGAAGAGTGGCTCAAGAGCTACCCGGGCACCTTGCTGCTGATCTCCCACGACCGCGACTTCCTGGACGCCGTGGTGGATCACGTGGCCCACGTCGATCAGCGCAAGATCACGCTTTATCGCGGCGGCTACAGCGCCTTCGAACGCGCCCGTGCCGAGCGTCTGGCCCAGCAACAGCAGGCCTACGAGAAGCAGCAGGCGCAACGGGCGCACATGGAAAGCTACATCGCTCGCTTCAAGGCCCAGGCCACCAAGGCCCGTCAGGCCCAGAGCCGGATCAAGGCCCTGGAACGCATGGAAGAGCTGTCGGCGGCCCATGTCGATTCGCCGTTCGACTTCACCTTCCGCGAGTCGATGAAGATCTCCAGCCCCTTGATCGATCTCTCCGACGCGCGCCTGGGTTATGGCGAGCGGGCGGTGCTGGAGAAGGTCAAGCTGCAACTGACCCCCGGCGCGCGGATCGGTTTGCTGGGCCCCAACGGTGCCGGTAAATCGACCCTGATCAAGAACCTGGCCGGTGAGCTACAGCCGCTGTCGGGCCGCCTGACCCGTGGCGAGAACACCGTGGTCGGCTACTTCGCCCAGCATCAGTTGGACTCCCTGGACTCCAAGGCCAGCCCGTTGCTGCACCTGCAACGCCTGGCCCCCACCGAGCGTGAGCAGCCTCTGCGCGACTTCCTCGGCGGCTTTGATTTCCGTGGTGCGCGCATCGATGAGCCGGTGCTGAATTTCTCCGGCGGCGAAAAAGCCCGCCTGGCCTTGGCGCTGATCGCCTGGGAGCGGCCCAACCTGTTGCTGCTCGACGAACCCACCAACCACTTGGACCTGGAGATGCGCCTGGCCTTGACCATGGCCCTGCAAGAGTTCAGTGGCGCGGTGCTGGTGGTGTCCCACGATCGCCACCTGCTCAAAAGCACCACCGACAATTTCTACCTGGTGGCGGACGGCAAGGTCGAGGAGTTCGACGGCGACCTGGACGACTACACCCGTTGGCTGGTGGATTATCGCCAGCGCAATGCGCCGGTCAGCAACACCCCGGTCAACCCGGACAAGACCGACAAAAAGGCCCAGCGCCAGGCCGCTGCGGCCCTGCGTCAGCAGTTGGCGCCGCACAAGCGTGAAGCCGACAAGCTGGAAGCCGAACTGGGCAAGGTCCATGAGCGCCTGGCCAAGATCGAAGCCAGCCTGGGCGACAGCGGCATCTACGAGGCGGCGCGCAAGGACGAATTGCGTGACCTGCTGGCTGAACAGGCCAAGCTCAAGGTCCGTGAAGGGCAGTTGGAAGAGTCCTGGATGGAAGCCCTGGAGCTGCTGGAAAGCCTGCAGGCGGAGTTGGAGGCCTTGTCCTGATGGAGGCGTTGCAGTTGTCGTTGCCGGCGCAATGGATCGAGCCGCTGTGGATTGGCGTGCAGATTCTGCTGATCCTGTTGGCGGGCTACCTGGCCCAGCGTTTCGTTGCCCGTTGCCTGACTCGCCTCGGCGAGCGTTACCCTTTCCCGCCGCAATTGCTGATGCCCCTGCGTGGCGGCCTGCGCTGGCTGATCATGGGCAGCGCGCTGATCTTTGTCCTGGAGCGCCTGGGCGTTTCTGCCACGGTGCTGTGGACCGCCTTGTCCGGCTTTGTCGCCGTGGCCGCGGTGGCCTTCTTCGCCATGTGGAGTGTGCTCTCCAACCTGCTCTGCGCGATTTTGATCTTCACCGTCGGGCCATTCCGCCTGGGCGATCTGGTGGAGCTGGTGGACACGGTGGACAAGCCCGGCGTCAAAGGCCGGGTGGTGGCGATCAACCTGCTCTACACCACCCTGATCGAAGTCGAAGAGGCCGGCACCGGCAGCGCCATGGTGCAAGTGCCCAACAGCCTGTTCTTCCAGCGTTCGGTACGCCGTTGGCGCGGTGCCGACGCCTTGCCCCTGGGCTCCGGCGGCAAGTAGCCCTGGGCCTTTGTCGGCGCCGAAAAAAAACGATAGTCATCCGCCAGCCGGCGCATTAGCTTAGGCACCTGAACCGATTTTGAGTCGAGGTGTGCGATGGTTTTTGAGACATGGCTGGCGTTTTTTGCCGCCTGCTGGGTGATCAGCCTTTCCCCGGGCGCAGGCGCTATCGCGTCGATGTCCTGCGGGCTGCAATACGGTTTCTGGCGCGGTTACTGGAACGCCCTGGGACTGCAGCTGGGCCTGGCGCTGCAGATCGCCATTGTCGCTGCGGGCGTGGGCGCCATTCTCGCGACCTCCGCCACGGCCTTCTATGCCATCAAATGGTTCGGCGTGGCCTACCTGGTGTACCTGGCGATCAAGCAATGGCGCGCCTTGCCCAGCGACCTCAGTGACGACGCCGCCATTCGCCCGATCGGCAAGCCCCTGGCCCTGGTGTTTCGCGGCTTCCTGGTGAATGTCAGCAACCCCAAGGCCCTGGTGTTCATGCTCGCGGTGCTGCCGCAGTTCATCGACCCGCACGCGCCGCTGGTGCAGCAGTACCTGATCCTCGGCGTGACCATGATCGTGGTCGATCTGATCGTCATGGCCGGCTACACCGGGCTGGCGTCCAAGGTGCTGCGCCTGCTGCGTACGCCGACCCAGCAACGGCGCATGAACCGCACCTTTGCCGGGTTGTTCATCGGCGCCGCGGGGTTGCTGGCGACCATCCGCAAAGCCGCGATCTAAAACCGCAGGCACAAAAAAAGGCGACCCTTGGGGTCGCCTTTTTTCGTTTACAGACGCTTTAGCGCAGGATCACTGGCGCGCTGTCCGGCGGCAGGTTATTGCGAACCGGTGCACGGCCTGGCTGCTCATAGCCACCGCGACCCAGCTGCTCGGCGATTTGCCGAGCAACGTCTTCACCGAGGGTCTTCGAGACTTCACGGACCACACGCGGGCGATTCAGCGAAACACGAATGTCGCGGCTGTTCACCAGCTTGGTGTCCTGGCCTTCGCCCATGGCGGTAAAGGCCGAGGTGATCTCGAAGGTCTTGGTGTTGATCAGGCTGAAATCCGCCACCAGGGTCAGCCCCAGCACCGCCGAGTAGCTGTTGGTGTTGGCCAGCTCGTTGATGTCCTGGGTGAAGTCGATGTCCGACAAGGTGCCGAACAGCACGTAGTCGGCGCCCTTGAAGTTGCCGGCCTTGATGCGCTTGATCACGTCATAGACGTTGGTCTTGGACGCATCGGTGTGCGGCGAACCTTGCACCAGCTGGAACATGCCGGAGCGCAGGATCTCGCCCTTGATGTCGCCGGTGAACTTACGCAGTTCGCCTTCTTCGATGTAGCTGCTGCTGGACTCCATCTCGTTGTAGCTCGACGAGCCGCTGGCGCTGTAATAACCCTCGCGGTAATTGCTCTGCGCCGAGACCACGTGGATGTATTCCTGCACACGTTCCTGGTAGGCCAGGTCCATGACTGCAACTTTCGGGGCCGCCTGGGCGCTGAACGCACAGGCCAGGGCCAGGATGCCAATCCATGCACGCATTGTTTAACGCTCCGTGGTCTTGCGGATCTCTTTCTCGTCCATCCACTCGGCCAGACCGCTTTCAACGTCGATCAATTGCAGGCTGAACTTGTAGAAGACGTCCTTGTAGTCGCTGCTGCGCTTGACGATGGAGCTGATCGAGCCTTCAAGACGGTATTTGGCGGCGATCATGTTGCCGGTCTTGGCCACCGTGCCTTTCTTGTACAGGCCGCTCTGGTTTTGCAGCTTGAGCTGGTCGACCTGGCTCTGCATGGCGTTGTTGTCGCTGGCGAAGCGGGCGGTGCCGGACTTCATCAACTGGGTCTTGATCGAGGTGGTGATCTCGCGGGTATCGATGTACTCGCTGGTCTTGTTCTTCACGTCGTAGACCTGAACCACCGGGCGACCTTGCAGGATGCCGGACTGGGCCAGGGAGCGAGTCATGGACTCAGCGATCATCTGCAGGTCGGTGGAGCCGAACTCGTTGGTCACCAGTTCCACGGCCTTGCTGTCGCCGTAGCCGATGTTCTTGCCGCCCAGTACAGGCGAGTTGTTGGCGCAGCCGCTGGCCAGAAGGGCGACTACGGCGATGCAGGAAAAGCGTGCAAACATGACGGTGCTCTCTTAATCGAATTCAAAAACGGCTTATTGGGTTTTGACTTCCATGCGGAAATCGGTCGCCTGCGGAACCGGGGCAATGGCCGGCAGGAAGGTGGCCTGGGCGGCGTACAGGTTGAAGACTTTCCAGCTTTCTTCGTCGGCCACCGGGAAACCGTCGTCGCCCAGCCAGACAAAGCGGTAGTACATGGTCATGTTGGTGTGGCTGGTGTTGTTCAGCGCCACCTTGACTGTCAGGAAGCCGTTTTCACGGGCAACCCGCATCGCACCGACGGCGATGTTGTTGAATTTGTTCATCACCACGACCTTGCTCGCGGCGCTGCCGGGTGCCGGAGGTGGAGGGGTGGCGCAGCCGGCCAGGAGGGCCAGTGCGGCGATGGCGATAAGGTTAAAGCGCATGAGCGACTCCGCTTAAGGTTGTTTGAGGGTGGCGATGGCTTGGGCGTTGGGGTTGGCGATCACTTGCGCGGCAAGGCCGCTGGTGAAGACCTGATTGCCGACCACGCGCAGCGCGACCACTTGGTAGCGTTGTTCGATCTTGACCTGGACCCGGGTGCCGCCCAGGGCGTTGGGCAGGCTGATCTGGTGGTCGCCCTGCTTGAGGCGCAGGCGCACCACCTGGGTGTTGTCCGGCAAGGTGCGCCAGGTACGGGTGTCGGCGCCTTCGGTGACCGCCGATGCCAGGCCCACGGCCAGGCCGGCCAGTGGGTTGACGTCGTTCAGTTGCTTTTGCGCCACGCCACGGGTCACGGCGCGCACGGTGGTGCGCAGGATGATCCCCGGCATGTCGTCACGCAGGGCGCGGCGGGACATGGCAGTGGTGCTGTTGAGTTGGGTCAGGTCCTGTTGCTGTTCATCCACCACGATCTGGGTGAACGCCTGGGTCGAGGTGTCCGGCTTGATGACCGGGAACGACAGCGGGGTGATCACCAGGTTGCCGCTGATGGGCAGGGGCAGGGGAATACGGATCGAATCGCGGGCCGGCGCCAGGCCGCTTTGCACCACGATCAGCACGTCGCTGTCGTTGGATTCCACCACCGGGGCGACCACGGCTTTGGCGGCGACCTTTTTCGAGGCCTTGCGGCTCGATTTGCCCGATGGCTTGACGCTGACCAGATCCGCCGGGGCGTCGAGGTTCAGCAAGGCTTTTTCCAGCAGCGGGGTGTTGGGGCGCAGCTCGGCGGCTTTGCGGTAGCCCGGTGCAGCCAGGTCTTTCTCGCCCAGGGCTTCATAGACGAAACCGGCCAGGTAGTGGCTGAACGCACTCTGGTAGCTGTTTTTCAGGTTGACCACGTCTGGCGCGTCAAGGGAGGCCACCGGGTAGCCCTGAAGGTCCTTGTACTCGGTCTTGACCCCTTGCTTCTCGGCCTCTTCCTCGCGCTTGAGGTATTCCTTGTCGCGCAGTTCGGCGATCACGGCTTCGCGTTCGTGGGTCTTCTTGATGGCGCTGCGGGCGCCGTCGAAATCATTCTGGGCCAGCAGGTTGAGGGCCATCTGGGTGGTCAGCATGACTTTTTCGTAGTCGTAGCCTTCGTAGCGACGGACCTTGTCGTTGACCAGGAAGCTGCCGAACTGGGCCAGGTACTTGTCGGTGTCGAGCTTGACCGAGTCTTCCCAGTTGCCCACCACTTGGTCGGCATGCTGCCAGGCGGCCTGGCTACCGTTCAGGTCGCCCTTGGCCCGCAATAGCTCACCTTTCTCGAAGTAATAGAGCAGGTCTTTGTCTTCACCCGTGTTGTTCTTTTCCAGCAGGACCAGAGCGGCGTCGACGTGGCCGGCGCTGAGTTGCTGGTTGGTTTCCTGGAGTTCGTTGTCGTAGCTGCGAAAGGCAGAACAACCGGCAAGGAGGGTGACGGCGCTGAGCGCGAGCGAAG
The DNA here is from genome assembly GCF_023241665.1 of Pseudomonas morbosilactucae. NCBI lineage: Bacteria > Pseudomonadati > Pseudomonadota > Gammaproteobacteria > Pseudomonadales > Pseudomonadaceae > Pseudomonas > Pseudomonas morbosilactucae. The sequence continues at coordinate 77,914 of NZ_JALQCX010000033.1, forward strand.
TGAGGGCGCGGGATGCCATGAGCGATACTTCTTCCCTGAAAATTGGCAGCCGAATGCAGGTCTGGCTGTGGGGACCTCTTGGTCTAGGTATCGGGCGATCCTGCCAATTCTTCATTAAAAAATATGGCTGATTCCATATCGCGATAACGAAGGCGCGGCATTATAGACACCGGATGCTGGCTGTGTAATGGCTTTTTAGCTCAACTTTTGCTGCCGATGCCACTACGCCTGCGGGCTGTCTATCGGGCCCGGCTGGCGACGTCTCTAGCCCGCACCGCCTGGCCCGAAACAAACACCTGGCGACCCACCACCCGCAGGTTGATGACCTGATAGGGCAGGTCCACCTTGACCTTGATCGGCGGGCTGTTGGCCACGCTCAGGTGCTGCTCGCCCTTCTTCAGGCGCAGGCGTACCACCTGGGTGTTGTCCGGCAAGGTGCGCCAGGTGCGGGTGTCGGCTTTTTCACGCAGCTCCAGCATGACCAAGTCTTCATCGGCCAGCTTTGGGTTTTTTTTGCGTAGGGCAGCCTGGCGACTGGCCGCCAGCTGCGCGCGCAGGTTGGTACGCAGGATGATCCCCGGCATGTCATCGTGCAGCGCCCGTCGGGACATGGCGCTGGTGCTGTTGAGCAAGGTCAGCGGCTGCGGGCGGCCGTTGACGCTGATGTGGCTGATGGGTGGGGTCGAGGTGTCCGGCTTGATCACCGGGAACGACATCAAGGTCGGTGTGGGCTGGCCTTTGACGTCCACCATCAGGGGCACGCGCACCGAGTCGCGGGCAGGCGCCAGGCCGCTTTGCACAATGATCAGCACTTCGCTCTGGTCAGCACGGGCGGCCGGTTTGTCGAGGTCCCGCAGGGCCTGCTCCAGCAGGGGCGTATGGGGGCGCAGCTCGATGGCCTTGCGATAGCCCGGCGCGGCCAGGGTGCGCTCGCCCAGGGCCTGGTAGACGAAGCCCGCCAGGTAGTGACTGAACGCGCTCTGGTAGCTGTTCTTCAGCTCCAGCACCTCGGGGGCATCCAGGGTGGCCACCGGGTAGCCTTGCAAATCCTTGTACTGCAGATCGATGCCCTGGTCCCGGGCCTGTTGTTCCAGGCGCAGGTATTCCTTGTCCCGCACGCCGGCGATCAAGGCCTCGCGTTCGTGGGTTTTCTTGATCTCGGTGCGGGCGCCGTCGAAGTCGTTCAGGTCCAGCAGGTTGAGGGCCATCTGGGTGGTCAGCATGACTTTTTCGTAGTCGTACCCGTCGTAGCGACGCACCTTGTCGTTGATCAGGAAGCTGCCGAGCTGGGCCAGGTACTTGCCGGTGTCGAAACGCACCTGTTCTTCCCATTTGAAGATTTCCCGGTCGGCGCGGCGCCAGGTGAGCTGGCTGTCGATCAGGTCGCCCTTGGTTCGCAGCAGTTCGCCTTTTTCGAAGTAATAGAGCAGGTCCTTGCTGCGCCAAGGGTTGTGCTGCTCCAGCAGGCCCAGGGCACTGTCAGGGTCGCCGGCGCTGAGTGGCTCGGTGGTGAGCTGCATTTCCTGGTCGTAATCGCGGTAGATCGAGCAACCGCTGAGCAGCAGGGTGCCGAGCAGCAACCCGAGGAGGCGTCGAGGGGCCATAGGCGGTGCTTCTTCCCTGAAAGTGAAGGCCTGAGGGTGGCGCATTATAGGGGCGGATGCACGGTACACAGGCCTGGGCTGGGCGGCGATGTTTTTTGCCTCGGCTACGACCTGGGCTGCAACGCCGGGTGGCAAGCGACGGATGAACGCCTGTAATGCCGATAGGCCTTGAGTGAAGTGCATTGGAAGTGAACAATGTGTTACTTCGTATTTCCATTTGAGATTCGTTCATGACCGCCTTCTCCCGTTCACTGGCGTGGCTGATGCTGCCGGTAGTGGCCCTGTGCAGCTTCAGCGCGCTGGCCGATACGTCCGACAGCGCCGGCAAGGCCCTGCATCTGCTCGATTACATCGGTGCCGACTACCCGTCGACGGTCGAGGCGGGCAAGGTCATCGACGAGTCCGAGTACCGCGAGCAATTGGAGTTTCTCGGCGTGCTCCAGGGGCTGGTGAGCGAACTGCCGGCCAAGCCCGAGCAGGCCGAGTTGAATGACGGCATCCGTCGTTTGCGCACGGCCGTGACGGCGCACGAGGACGGTGCCCAGGTGGCGCGTCAGGCCCGGCAACTGGGGGCTCGCCTGGCTGTGGCCTATGAAGTCAGCCAGGCGCCGATCATCACCCCGGATCCGGCCCGTGGCGCGCCGCTCTATGCCCAACATTGTTCGGTGTGCCACGGCACCAGTGGCAGCGGCGATGGCCCGGCGGGTGTCGGCCTGATGCCGCCACCGGCCAATCTGCGCGATGCCAAGCGCCTGGACCGCCTGAGCCTGTACGCGATCTACAACACCCTGGGCCTGGGGATCGAAGGCACCGACATGCCGTCGTTCGCCGACCAACTGGATGATCGTCAGCGTTGGGACCTGGCCACCTACATCGCCGGTTTCAGTGCCGACCCGGCTGCCGCCAAGAGCGACAGCCCGTTCAACCTGGCCGACCTGGCCCGGCAAACCCCCAGCGAAGTGTTGAGTGCCCAGGGTGCCGAGGCGGCCGCGACCTTCCGCGCCCAGCGTGGGCAGCCGCCCCAGGTCAAGCGTGGCCCGGCCCAGTTGCTCGACTACACCGCCTCGACCCTGGACAAGAGCCTGGCGGCCTACCGCGCTGGCGACCATGAGCAGGCCTACGACCTGTCAGTGGCGGCTTACCTGGAAGGTTTCGAGCTGGTGGAAAGCTCCTTGGACAACGTCGATGCCACGGTGCGTAAAGACACCGAGAAGTCCCTGATGGCTTACCGGCAGTCCCTGCAGGACGGCTTGCCAGTGGACCAGGCCGAGCAGCGTCTGCAGGCGGCCAAGGCCAAGCTCAAGGAGTCCGCGGGCTTGTTGGGCAGCGATGGCTTGAGCTGGTCCCTGAGCTTTATCTCCGGCTTGCTGATTCTGCTGCGCGAGGGCCTGGAAGCGATTCTGGTGCTGGCGGCGATCCTCGCCTTCCTGCGCAATACCGGGCAGCAGTCGGCGGTTCGCAGCGTCAACGTCGGTTGGGCCCTGGCGCTGCTGGCGGGCCTGGGCACCTGGGCCCTGGCGGCTTATGTGATCGATGTCAGTGGTTCCCAGCGGGAGTTGCTGGAAGGGGCGACGGCGTTGTTCGCCAGCGTCATGGTGCTCTGGCTCGGCGTGTGGATGCACGACCGGCGCCATGCGGCCGCTTGGCAGGACTACATCAAGAGCAGCCTGGTGGGCGGGGGCGGGCGTTTCGGTTTTGCGATCCTGGCGTTCTTCTCGGTTTATCGCGAGCTGTTCGAGGTGATCCTATTCTACGAAACCCTGTGGCTGCAGGCGGGCCCGGCGGGTCACAACGCGGTGCTGGCCGGTGGCGCCACTGCGCTGGTGCTGCTGGTGGGCCTGGCCTGGGTGATTCTGCGGGGCTCGGCCAAGCTGCCGCTGGCATTGTTCTTCGGCATCAACGCAGCGCTGCTGTGTGCGCTGTCGGTGGTGTTTGCCGGGCACGGCGTCAAGGCGCTGCAGGAGGCCGGCATTTTCGGCACCCGACCGGTGGCGTTCTTTGACTTCGACTGGCTGGGGATTCACGCTGACGCCTATTCGCTCGGGGCTCAGGCCGTGGCGCTGCTGGCGATTGTGGTGCTGTACAGCCGCAGCCGCCTGAATGAGAAGCAGCGCGTGCGCGCGTCCTGAATCTGAGGCGTCGCTGATCGCGGGCAAGCTCGCTCCTGACCGGGGCGGCTTGCCCGTTTTGCTTTCTGTAGGGAGAACATTCAATGCGTGTGTGGATCGATGCCGATGCCTGCCCCAAGGCGGCCAAGGACCAGGTGGTGCGGTTTGCCCTCAAGCGCCAGTTCGAGGTGCTGCTGGTGGCCGGGCAGCCGCAGATCAAGCCGGCCTTTGCCTGCGTCAGGCTGATCGTGGTGCCCAGTGGACCGGATGCCGCGGACGACTACCTGGTGGAACACGCGGTGCCTGGGGAGTTGGTGATCTGCAGCGATGTGCCCCTGGCTGACCGGCTGGTGAAGAAGGGCGTGGCGGCCCTCGACCCGCGGGGCAAGGAGTTCGATGCGCAGAACATGGGCGAGCGCCTGGCGGTGCGCAATCTGTTCACCGACCTGCGGGAGCAGGGCCAGGTTGGGGGAGGGCAGGGGCCTTACAGCGATCGGGATAAGCAGGCATTCGCCAACGCCCTGGACCGGATTCTGACCCGGCTGGCGCGCCAGGCCTGAACCCTGGTGGCGAGGCGTTTGAGGGCCTCGCCACAGGCAGCGGCTTACTGGTCGTGTTCGTGGGTCAGTTCCAGCACCCGGTCCACCAGCTTGTTGATGCCGGATGCAGCTTCGCTGATGGATTGCGCGAGCATGTAGGCCGGGGTGCAGACCAGCTTGCGGGCCTTGTCCTCGATGATATCGCTCACCGCGCAGTCTTCATGGGTGGCGCCCATCTTGGTCAGGGCTTCGGCAGTGCCGGCGTCGTTGCCGATGGTGCAGGTCACGCCCGGGCCATAGATTTTTGCCGCCAAGGCCGGGGTGATGCAGATCAGGCCCACCGGCTTGCCGGCTTCGGCAAAGGCTTCGGCCAGGGCCAGGACGTCTTCCTGTACCGTGCAAGCGGCCCCTTCCACCGCGAAGTTGGACAGGTTTTTCGCTGCGCCGAAACCGCCGGGAACGATCAGCGCATCAAAGTCCTCGACGTTGGCCTCGCGCACGTTCTTCACCTCGCCCCGGGCGATGCGCGCCGATTCCACCAGGACATTGCGCTGCTCGGGCATGGCGTCGCCGGTGAGGTGGTTGATCACGTGCATCTGCGGGATATCGGGGGCGAAGCACTGGACCTTGGCGCCGCGCTGGTCGAGGCGCAGCAGGGTAATCACGCTTTCATGGATCTCCGCGCCGTCGTAGACGCCGCAACCGGAAAGGATCACTGCAACTTTTTTGCTCATGGGCTTTTCTCCAGATTCATGGCGCTAAATGTCCACTAATTTGTCATGTGTTGCCATAGGGCGATTGCGCGCTGGGACCTAATCTCCGGTATCGAATCCGATCAGGCCGTGTCATGAACTTCATCCTCTATGCGGTGCCGTTTTTCTTCGTGCTGATTGTCCTGGAGCTGCTGCTCGACCGCTGGCGCGGAGTCAATAACTACCGGGTCGCGGATGCGGTAAACAGCATCAGCACCGGGGTCTTGTCCACCACCACCGGCCTGCTGACCAAGGGCGTCGGCCTGCTGACTTATGCGTTCGCCCTGGAGTATGTGGGGCTGTTCCAGTGGCCTGCCGACAGCGTCTGGGTGTGGGTCTTCGCCTTTGTCCTGTATGACTTCTGCTACTACTGGCTGCACCGCCTGGGGCACGAGCGCAACATTCTCTGGGCTGCCCATTCGGTGCATCACCAGAGCGAGGACTACAACCTCTCCACGGCCCTGCGCCAGACCAGCACCGGTTTCTTGCTGAGCTGGATCTTCTACCTGCCCTTGGCACTGTTCGGCGTGCCGCTGCTGGTGTTTGTCAGCGTCGCGGCATTGAACCTGCTGTACCAGTTCTGGGTGCATACCCGGCATATTCCCAAGCTCGGCTGGTATGAGTGGTTCTTCGTCACGCCGTCCAATCACCGTGCGCACCACGCGCAAAACCCTCTTTACATGGATCGCAACTACGGCGGGGTGTTCATTATTTGGGACCGCCTGTTCGGCACCTTCCAGGAAGAGGACGACAACGAGCCGGTGGTGTTCGGCGTGACCACGCCGCTGGCCAGCTGGAACCCGATTTGGGCCAACCTGCAGTTCTATGCTCAGTTGCTGGCGGATGCGCGACGTACCCGAAACCTGTGGGACAAACTGCGAATCTGGTTTATGCCCACGGGCTGGCGGCCGGCGGATGTGGCGGCCCGCTACCCGCTGAACAAGCCGGACCTGGCAAGCTTTCGCAAGTTCGAGGTGCCGCTGGCGTTGGGGCAGCAGGTGTATGTGGTGCTGCAGTTCGCGGTCTACGTCGCCTTGGGCAGCTACTTGATGAACCTGGAGAACAGCTTGTCCACTGCCGGCCTGGTCCTGGGCTGGGGCGCCATGGCCTGGGGGCTGTTTGTGCTGGGGACCTTGCTGGAAAGTCGCCCTTGGGCGTTGAAGCTGGAGGGGCTGCGGCTGCTGTCGAATCTGCCGCTGGTGTGGCTGGCGCCGATGGTTGGGCTGTGGCCGGGCAACCCCTTGGCTTGGGTTGCCCTGCTGCTTTACAGCGTGCTCAGTGGGCTGGCGCTGTATGGCTGCCGCGGCCGTTTCACTCGCTTGGCGTAGGGCTGTCGTTGGCTTTTTTCAGCTCGGCCTGTTCGGCTTCGTAGATTTGCTTGGCCAGGCGCGCGTTCTTGAAGCGGCGGCGCAGCCACAGGCCGACGCCGAGCAGCAGCAACGCACCGAGGACCCACAGCTCGTACTTCTTGATGCTGCCGAGCATGCCTTCCATGATCGCGCCGAAGTGATAGGCCGCCGCTGCCAGGGCGGCCGCCCAGATGGCCGCGCCAATGCCGTTGAGCAACAGGTAGCGGCCCGGCGGATAGCCAGACAGGCCGATGGCCACCGGCATCACCGTGCGCAAGCCGTACACGAAGCGGAAGCTCAGCACCCAGATATCCGGGTGCTTGCGAATGTGCTCCAGCGCCCGGTCACCCATCATCTGCCAGCGCGGTTTGCGTGCCAGTAACTTGCGTCCATGGCGACGACCGAGGAAGTACCACAGCTGATCGCCGGCATAGCTGCCGAAGAACGCCACGACCACCACCAGGTTGATGTCCATGTATCCACGGAACGCGAGGAAGCCGGCCAGGACCAAGATGGTCTCGCCTTCGAAAAATGTGCCTAGAAAGAGGGCGAAGTAGCCGAAATCCTGGAGAAATTGTTGGAGCATTGTCTGGATGCTGGCGAAATGAACGCGCAGCCTACCCCTTCGGCGACAGGGATGAAAGTATCGAAATGTGTCTCGACGTGAACAATTCGGCCAATGACAATGGCTGCGACTGCCGCTTACAGGGCTAAGCACAACTGTCATACGTTCGTCATAATGGCCGCTTATAACTGTCACGCTCGCCCGCCAGCGCGGGCTCAGGAGTCTGCCGTGAGCTTTACCCCCGCCAACCGCCTGTTTCCCGCCACTCGCTTGCGTCGTAACCGCCGTGATGACTTCTCCCGACGTCTGGTGCGCGAGAACCGGCTGTCGGTGGACGATCTGATCCTTCCGGTGTTCGTGCTCGACGGTGAGAACCGGCGCGAGGCGGTGGCGTCGATGCCCGGCGTGGAGCGCCTGACCATCGATCTGTTGCTTGAAGAGGCGGCGCATTGGGTCGAGCTGGGGATTCCGGCGCTGGCGCTGTTTCCGGTGACGCCGGCAGGGCTCAAGTCCCTGGATGCCGCCGAAGCCTGGAACCCCGACGGTATCGCCCAGCGCGCTACCCGGGCCCTGCGTGAACGCTTCCCGGAGTTGGGGGTGATCACCGACGTCGCCCTCGACCCGTTCACCACCCATGGCCAGGACGGCATTCTCGACGAACAGGGTTATGTGCAAAACGACGTCACCGTTGATGCCTTGGTGCGCCAGGCCTTGTCCCATGCCGCCGCCGGTGCCCAGGTGGTGGCGCCGTCGGACATGATGGACGGCCGTATCCAGGCGATCCGTGAAGCCTTGGAGCTGGCCGGTCATGTCAACGTGCGGATCATGGCCTACTCGGCCAAGTACGCCAGCGCCTACTACGGCCCGTTCCGCGATGCGGTGGGGTCGGCGCTGAACCTGGGCAAGGCCGACAAGGCCTCGTACCAGATGGACCCGGCCAACGGCGATGAAGCCCTGCATGAAGTGGCGGCCGATCTGGCCGAAGGGGCGGACATGGTCATGGTCAAGCCGGGGATGCCTTACCTGGACATCCTTTTCCGGGTCAAAGATGAATTCAAGGTGCCGACCTTTGTCTATCAGGTCAGCGGCGAATACGCCATGCACATGGCGGCGATCCAGAATGGTTGGTTGGGTGAAGGAGTTATTCTTGAATCCCTGACCGCCTTTAAACGTGCAGGTGCTGATGGCATCCTGACTTACTTTGCCGTTCGTGCTGCTCAATTGTTACGAGAGCAAAAATAGCCCTCCCAGGAACACGCGATGAATACCGAAGGACTCACTGAAGTTGCCGTAAAAGAGGCTCAGCCTGTGGTCGAACAAGTGGTGGAAACCCCGCCGGAGCTGGAAACCCCTCCGCCGGCAGCGGTGACGGCCGAGGCGCAGCCGGCGCCGGCGATCGTCGTCCCCAACCTGGATGACAGCAGCCTGTACATCCACCGTGAGCTGTCGCAACTGCAGTTCAACATCCGTGTGCTGGAGCAGGCGCTGGATGAGTCCTATCCGTTGCTGGAACGGCTGAAATTCCTGCTGATCTTCTCCAGCAACCTGGATGAGTTCTTCGAGATTCGTGTAGCGGGGCTGAAGAAGCAGATCACCTTCGCCCGGGAACAAGCCGGTGCCGATGGCCTGCAACCCCACCAGGCCCTGGCGCGCATCAGCGAGCTGGTGCACGGTCACGTCGACCGCCAGTACGCGATCCTCAACGACATCCTGCTGCCGGAGCTGGAAAAGCATCAGGTGCGCTTTATCCGCCGCCGTTACTGGACCACCAAGCTCAAGACCTGGGTGCGCCGCTATTTCCGCGACGAAATCGCGCCGATCATCACCCCCATCGGCCTCGACCCGACGCACCCGTTCCCGTTGCTGGTGAACAAGAGCCTGAACTTTATCGTCGAGCTCGAAGGCATCGACGCCTTCGGTCGCGATTCCGGCCTGGCGATCATCCCGGCCCCGCGCCTGTTGCCACGGATCATCAAGGTGCCGGAAGAAGTCGGCGGCCCGGGCGACAATTATGTGTTCCTCTCGTCGATGATCCACGCCCACGCTGATGACCTCTTCCAGGGCATGAAGGTAAAAGGCTGCTATCAGTTCCGCCTGACCCGTAACGCCGACCTGGCGGTAGACACCGAAGACGTCGAAGACCTGGCCCGCGCCCTGCGCGGCGAGCTGTTCTCCCGTCGCTACGGTGACGCGGTGCGCCTGGAGGTGGCCGACACCTGCCCGAAACACCTGTCCGACTACCTGCTCAAGCAGTTCAACCTGCACGAAACCGAGCTGTACCAGGTCAATGGCCCGGTGAACCTGACGCGCCTGTTCAGCATCACCGGCCTGGACAGCCATCCGGAGCTGCAATACACGCCGTTCACCCCGCAGATCCCCAAGCTGTTGCAGAACAGCGAGAACATTTTCAGCGTGATCAGCAAGCAGGACATCCTGCTGCTGCACCCGTTCGAGTCCTTCACCCCGGTGGTCGACCTGCTGCGCCAGGCGGCCAAGGACCCGCACGTGCTGGCGGTGCGCCAGACCCTGTATCGCAGCGGTGCCAACTCGGAAATCGTCGACGCCCTGGTGGACGCCGCGCGCAACGGCAAGGAAGTCACCGCGGTGATCGAGTTGCGGGCGCGGTTCGATGAAGAGTCCAACCTGCAGATGGCCAGCCGTCTGCAAGCGGCCGGCGCGGTGGTGATCTACGGCGTGGTGGGCTTCAAGACCCACGCCAAGATGATGCTGATCCTGCGGCGCGAGGCCGGCGAGATCGTGCGTTACGCCCACTTGGGCACTGGCAACTACCACGCCGCCAACGCCCGCCTATACACCGACTACAGCCTGCTGACATCCGACGACGCCCTGTGTGAAGACGTGGGCAAGCTGTTCAGCCAGTTGATCGGCATGGGCAAGACCTTGCGCATGAAGAAGCTGCTGCATGCGCCGTTCACCCTGAAGAAGGGCATGCTCGACATGATCTTGCGCGAGACCCAGTTTGCCCTCGATGGCAAGCCGGCCCATATCATCGCCAAGTTCAACTCCCTGACCGATCCGAAGATCATCCGTGCGCTGTACAAGGCCAGTCAGTCTGGCGTGCGTATCGACCTAGTGGTGCGTGGCATGTGCTGCCTGCGTCCTGGCATTGCCGGGGTTTCGCACAATATCCACGTGCGCTCGATCATCGGCCGCTTCCTGGAGCACACCCGGGTGTTCTACTTCCTCAATGGCGGCGAAGAGCAGTTGTTCCTCTCCAGCGCCGACTGGATGGAGCGCAACCTCGACAAGCGCGTCGAGACTTGCTTCCCGGTGGAGGGCAAGAAGTTGATCCTGCGGGTGAAGAAGGAGTTGGAGAGTTACCTCACCGATAACACCCACAGCTGGAGCCTGCAGTCCGACGGTCGTTACATCCGTAACACGCCGACCGGCAACCAGAACCCACGCAGCGCCCAGGCAACCCTGCTGGAACGCCTCGGCAGCCCGGTATTGCCCGTGCGTTAACCCCACCGCCTTGTTGTAGGCGCTGGCTCGCCAGCGATCGCGGTCTCAAGGCCCTGGCGGATCCGGGGCCTTATCGCAGGCGAGTGGTTAGCGGACGTTGAGGGTGATGTTGACCCGGGTCAGCCACTCCGCTTCCAGGGCGAAGTCGGCTTGGGTCAGTTGGTTTTCGTCCAGCCAGTTTTCCGGGAACACCACGTCCAACTGGTCGCCGTTGGCGCTGAGCTTCACCTGGGGCATTTCCTGGGTGCCGCGGATGTGGTGGAACAGGATCGCAAAACGCAGCAACACGCACAGGCGGATCAGCTTGATCCCGTCATCGCCGAACTCGGCGAACTTTTCCTTGGGAATATTGCGCCGGTGGCCACGCACCAGCAGCGCCAGCATTTGCTGGTCCTCGCGGGAGAAGCCGGCCAGGTCCGAGTGCTCGATCAGGTAGGCGCCGTGCTTGTGGTAGTGGTAGTGGGCGATGTCCAGGCCCACTTCGTGGACTTTGGCAGCCCAGCCCAGCAACTCGCGCCAGACACCGTCTTCCAGGTCCCAGTCCTCCGCCACTTGGTCGAAGGCATGCAGCGCCTTGCGCTCGACGCGTGCGGCTTGCTCCTGATCCACGTGGTAGCGCTCCATCAGCGAGGTGAGGGTGCGTTCGCGCACGTCCTCGTGATGATGGCGGCCCAGCAGGTCGTAGAGGACGCCTTCACGCAAGGCCCCTTCGCAATGGTCCATGCGTTGCAGTTCGAGGGCATCGAAGATGGCTTCGAGAATCGCCAGGCCCGCCGGAAAAATGGTCCGGCGGTCCGGCTTGATGCCTTCGAAGTCGATCTTGTCGGCTTCGCCCAGCTTGAACAGCTTGCGCTTGAGCCACGCCAGGCCTTCGGCATTGACTTCACCGGTGCCGTGGCCGCCGGCCTTGAGGGCCAGGCCGATGGCGCGGATGGTGCCGGAGGAGCCGATGGCCTCATCCCAGGTCAGGCGGTGCAGGGCATGCTCGATGCTCATGATTTCCAGGCGCGCCGCGGTGTACGCCTGGGCGTAGCGGGCTGGGGTGATCTTGCCGTCGCGGAAATACCGTTGGGTGAAGCTCACGCAGCCCATCTGCAGGCTTTCCCGCAGCAGGGGCTCGAAACGTTGGCCAATGATGAACTCGGTACTGCCGCCGCCAATGTCGGCCACCAGGCGCTTGCCCGGGGTGTCGGCGAGGGTGTGGGAGACACCGAGGTAAATAAGACGGGCTTCTTCTCGGCCGGAGATGACTTCCACCGGGTGGCCGAGGATTTCTTCGGCGCGGCGGATGAACTCGCCACGGTTGCGGGCTTCGCGCAGGGCGTTGGTGCCGACAATGCGCACGGCGCCCAGGGGCATGCCGTTGATCAGTTGGGCAAAGCGCTTGAGGCAATCGAGCCCGCGCTGCATGGACTCTTCGTTGAGCTGGCGTTCTTCGTTGATACCGGCGGCCAGCTGAACCTTTTCACCGAGCCGTTCGAGAATGCGGATTTCACCGTTCTGGGCCTTGGCCACGACCATGTGGAAGCTGTTGGAGCCCAGGTCGATGGCAGCGATCAGGGACAGATTCTTGGCTTGGGATTGCGGCATGGTTTGGGGGTCTCGGTCGATAACCTCGCCATCGTGCCACGATCAATCGCTCGCGCCAACGCGCAGTGTTTAATGCGTTGATTCAGCGCATAAAAGCCTTGGCTGGGCGAACTGCCGCCGGGCACCGGCCAGCCGGCTGCCACAGCGGCGGGGCGTCAAGCGTGCTCGTTGCTGCCAATGAAGTTCGCCAGCTCCGGCGTCTGCGGGTTGGCGAACAGCTCCTTGGGGTCGCCCACTTCATGCACCTTGCCCTGGTGCATGAACACCAGCTTGTCGCCCACTTCCCGGGCAAAGCGCATCTCGTGGGTCACCATGATCAGGGTCATGCCGTCCTTGGCCAGTTGGCGCACCACGCTGAGCACTTCATTGACCAGTTCCGGGTCGAGCGCCGAGGTGATTTCGTCGCACAGCAGCACCTTCGGCGACATCGCCAGGGCGCGGGCGATGGCCACCCGCTGTTGCTGGCCGCCGGACAGCCGGTCGGGGAAGGCGTCGAACTTCTCTGCCAGGCCAACCCGGGTCAGCATCTGCCGCGCCAGTTCGGCGGCGCGGGCCTTGGGCACCTTTTGCACCACTTGCGGGGCAAGCATCACGTTCTCGCCCACGGTCAGGTGCGGGAACAGGTTGAACTGCTGGAACACCATGCCGACCTTCTGCCGCAGGCTGCGCAAGTCGGCGCGGGCGGCGTCCAGGTATTCGCCGTCGACTTCGATGACCCCGTCGTTGATCGACTCCAGGCCGTTGAGGGTGCGCAGCAGGGTGCTTTTGCCCGAGCCGCTGCGGCCGATGATCGCCACCACCTGGCCCTCGTCGATGCTGAGGTCGATGCCCTTGAGCACATGATGGTCGCCGTAATACTTATGCAGGGCGGAAATTCTAAGCAGAGGCATGCAGTCTCCTTTCCAGGTAGCGCGCACTGAGGGACAAGGGGTAGCAAAGCAGGAAGTAACCGAGGGCCACCAAGCCGTACACCATGAAGGGTTCGAAGGTGGCGTTGGCCAACATGCCGCCGGTTTTGGTCAGTTCGGTGAAGCCGATGATCGATGTCACGGCGGTGCCTTTGACCACCTGCACCGAGAAGCCCACGGTGGGCGCCACGGCGATGCGCAGGGCTTGGGGCAGGATCACGTAGCGCAGTTGCTCATAAGGGTTCAGGGCCAGGCTCGACGAGGCTTCCCATTGGCCATGGGGGATTGACTCGACGCAGCCGCGCCAGATCTCTGCCAGGTAGGCACTGGTGAACAGGGTCAGGGCGATGGCCGCGGCCAGCCAGGGCGAGATATCCACCCCCAGCAAGGCGACACCGAAGAACACCAGGAACAGCTGCATCAACAGCGGTGTGCCCTGGAACAGTTCTATATAGGTGCGGGCGAAGCCGCTGGCGAAGCGCTTGTGGGAAATGCGCAGGGTCATGATCAGCAGGCCGATCAGGCCGCCGCCGATAAACGCCACCAGCGACAGGGCCAGGGTCCATTGCAGCCCCACCAGCAGGTTGCGCAGGATGTCCCAGAAAGTGAAATCGCTCATTGGCTGCTCCTTGCGATGTAGCGTCGGCCGATCCAGTTCAGCAACTGGCGGATCAGCAAGGCCATGCACAGGTAAATGAGGGTGGTCAGGGCGTAGGTTTCAAAGGCGCGGAAGTTGCGCGATTGAATGAAGTTGGCGGCAAAGCTCAATTCCTCGGTGGCGATCTGCGAACAGACCGCCGAACCCAGCATGACGATGATGATCTGGCTGCTCAGGGCGGGCCAGACCTTGCCCAGCGCCGGCAGCAGGACTACGTGGCGGAAGGCTTCCATGCGCGTCATGGCCAGGGCTGCCGCGGCCTCCAGTTGACCCTTGGGGATCGCCTGGATGCCGGCGCGGATGATTTCCGTGGAATAGGCGCCGAGGTTGATCACCATCGCGAGCACCGCCGCCTGCCACTCGGAAATCTGCACGCCCAGGGACGGCAGGCCGAAGAAGATAAAGAACAGCTGCACCAGAAAGGGCGTGTTGCGGATCAGCTCGACGTAGACGCCAAAGATCGCCGAGAGGGGCTGGATCTTCCAGGCCCGCACCAAGGCGCCGATGATCCCCAGGCCCACCCCGAACACGGCACCGATGGCGGTCAGCTCCAGGGTGAACAGGGCGCCGCGCAGGAGCAGGCCGGTGTTTTCCAGCACCGGGAGAAAGTCGAACTGATAAGCCATGGATAACCTCCGGGGCCGGGATCAGAGGTCAGCCGGCAGCGGCTCTTTGAGCCACAGCTGGGAGTTCTTTTCCAGGGCGCCGTCGGCTTTGCCGGCCGCGAGGATCTGGTTGACCTTGGTCAACAGCTCCGGCTGGTTCTTGTTCACGCCGACGTAGACCGGGGAGTCCTTGAGCTTGACCTTCATCGCCGGAATGCGTTTCGGGTTGCGCTCGCTGATGGCCACCATCACCACGTTGCCGCTGGCGATCAGGTCGACCTGGCCGGCGAGGTAGGCGGCGATGGTCGAGTTGTTGTCTTCGAAGCGCTTGATGGTCACGCCCTGGGGTGCCACGTTGGTCAGCTCGATGTCTTCGATGGCGCCGCGGGTGACGCTGATGGTCTTGCCTTTCAGGTCGTCGAGGGTGGTGACGCTGGCATCAGGCGGGCCGAACACGGCCAGGTAGAACGGCGCGTAGGCGTGGGAGAAGTCGATGACCTTTTCCCGCTCCGGGTTCTTGCCGAGGCTGGAGATCACCAGGTCGACCTTGCCGGTGGTCAGGAAGGGAATGCGGTTGGTGCTGTTGACCGGGGTCAGTTCGAGTTTGACCTTGAGCTGGTCGGCCAGCAGTTTTGCGGTGTCGATGTCCAGGCCGCGCGGCTTCATGTCCGGGCCCACCGAGCCGAAGGGTGGGAAGTCCTGTGGCACGGCTACCTTGAGGGTGCCGCGGGCGAGCACATCGTCCAGGCCATTGGCGTGGGCTGGGGCCTGGCTCAGCACCAGGCTGGCGAACAAGGCAGAGAGCAGGACGCTGAAACGCTTGGACATGGCAATTCTCCGGGAGGGGCGGGAAGTGTTTTCTGCGTTGCGACACAGCACAGCCCATGCCAAAACCACATAAATCCGCGCAAAGGCCGGGTTTTGCTGGTGTTGCTCGGTCTTACTGGTCTGAACAGTTGAATGGGTTTTCGCACCCTTATCGGGCGTCGCCTGTGGGCGCCGAACCCCCATGGGGCACGACTTGCCGGGCCCGGCGAATAGCTTTACAACTAGGTTTTTCCTGGACTGACCAGCCTGAACTCTATGAACTCCATCAACCGCGCCGTACCTGAAGTGGCGCTGCAAGCCATCCGCCAACTGATCACCGAACAGGGCTTCGGGCCCGGGGATGCGCTGCCCTCGCAGCGTGACCTGGCCGTGCAACTGGGGGTGAGCCGGGCGTCATTGCGTGAGGCGTTGTCGTCCCTGAGCGCGCTTGGGGTGATCAGCGTGCAGCCGGGCAAGGGGGTGTTTGTCCAGGCGCCGGAGCCGCCGGTCGTCGGCGCCGGCTTGAGTTGGCCGTTCGCCGCCCAGGCGTCACCTGTGGATATCTTTCAACTGCGCTATGCCCTGGAAGGCTTTGCCGCCGGGCTGGCGGCGGTGACCCTGACCGCCGATGAGCTGGACGCCTTGCAGGACAATGTTGAGGCGATGCGCCTGGAATTGCGCGCGGCGGACTTTGAAGCGGCGGCGCGGCTGGACTTCGAGTTTCACCAGAAGATCCTCCTGGCCAGCGGCAACCAGGCGATGTTGAGCATCCTCAGCACCAGTGCGCAGATGTTCCTGGAAAGCCAGAAGCTACCGTTCATCCGACCCGAGCGGGCCATGGAGACCTGGCAGGAGCACCGTAAGATCCTCCGGGGGCTGGCCCGGCATGCGTCGGGGGCGGCGCAAAAAGCCATGCAGGAGCATGTCCGGGG
This sequence comes from Pseudomonas morbosilactucae, assembly GCF_023241665.1. Lineage (NCBI taxonomy): Bacteria > Pseudomonadati > Pseudomonadota > Gammaproteobacteria > Pseudomonadales > Pseudomonadaceae > Pseudomonas > Pseudomonas morbosilactucae. Next base: position 93,814 of record NZ_JALQCX010000033.1, read on the forward strand.
CGCGGCCCTGCGTACCGGAATTGCCTTTGTCACCCCTGCCAGTTCCTGAGCCCGACGATACCCAGACTCATGGAGCGTCATAGCGAGAGTCAATCATCTCCGGCTTCCTGAACGGGGTAAGGGCGGATATGATGGGCCACGTTTTTTTGCTTACAACCTGGAGACTTCCATGAGCAGCGATCTTATCAAACACGTTAGCGACGCTAGCTTCGAGGCCGACGTACTCAAGGCCGAAGGCGCTGTACTGGTCGACTACTGGGCTGAATGGTGCGGCCCTTGCAAAATGATCGCTCCGGTTCTGGACGAAATCGCTGAGACCTACAAAGGCAAGCTGACCGTTGCCAAACTGAACATCGACGAGAACCAGGAAACCCCTGCCAAGCACGGCGTGCGTGGTATCCCGACGCTGATGCTGTTCAAGAACGGCAACGTCGAAGCCACTAAAGTCGGCGCTCTGTCGAAGTCGCAACTGGCTGCTTTCCTCGACGCCAACATCTAAACGGCGTTGTCAGAAACGGTCAAAAAAAGCCCCGCAAATTGCGGGGCTTTTTCATGATTGAGGGCTAGACGCTCAGAAACTCAGGTGTTACATTCGGCCCCGCACTGGTTTCTCCACTGCCCCCTGCATGCCGTCGCCGACGCTCTCCTTTCGAACAAGTACGCGATCCTGTCGCCTTCTCTGCGGCGCGGCCTCATTAAGCCAAAAGCTTAATTTCCCCCCCTCCATAAATGATTACGTCATTCCTATATGAATCTGACTGAACTCAAGCAAAAGCCGATTACCGAACTGCTCGAATTGGCCGAACAGATGGGCATAGAAAATATGGCCCGTTCGCGCAAGCAGGACGTGATTTTCTCCCTGCTGAAAAAGCACGCGAAAAGCGGTGAGGAAATCTCCGGTGATGGCGTGCTGGAGATCCTCCAGGACGGCTTCGGCTTCCTTCGCTCCTCCGACGCTTCCTACCTGGCCGGCCCGGACGATATCTACGTCTCGCCAAGCCAGATCCGTCGCTTCAACTTGCGCACCGGTGACACCATCGTTGGCAAGATCCGCCCTCCCAAGGAAGGCGAGCGTTACTTCGCGCTGCTCAAGGTCGACACGATCAACTACGATCGTCCCGAGAACGCCAAGAACAAGATTCTGTTTGAAAACCTGACGCCGCTGTTCCCGACCGTGCGCATGAAGATGGAAGCCGGTAACGGTTCCACTGAAGACTTGACCGGTCGTGTCATCGACCTGTGTGCGCCGATCGGTAAAGGCCAGCGTGGCCTGATCGTTGCTCCGCCGAAGGCGGGCAAGACCATCATGCTGCAGAACATCGCTGCCAACATCACCCGTAACAACCCTGAAGTTCATCTGATCGTGTTGCTGATCGACGAGCGTCCGGAAGAAGTAACCGAAATGCAGCGCACCGTGCGCGGCGAAGTGGTTGCCTCTACCTTCGACGAGCCGCCGACCCGCCACGTGCAGGTTGCCGAAATGGTGATCGAGAAGGCCAAGCGCCTGGTCGAGCACAAGAAGGACGTGGTGATCCTGCTGGACTCCATCACCCGTCTGGCCCGTGCCTACAACACCGTGATCCCGAGCTCCGGCAAGGTACTGACCGGTGGTGTCGATGCCCACGCCCTGGAGAAACCGAAGCGTTTCTTCGGCGCCGCGCGGAACATCGAAGAAGGCGGCTCGTTGACCATTATCGCCACCGCGCTGGTTGAAACCGGCTCGAAGATGGATGAAGTGATCTACGAAGAGTTCAAGGGTACCGGCAACATGGAGCTGCCTCTGGACCGCAAAATCGCTGAAAAGCGCGTCTTCCCGGCTATCAACATCAACCGTTCCGGCACCCGCCGCGAAGAGTTGCTGACCGCCGACGACGAGCTGCAGCGCATGTGGATTCTGCGCAAGCTCCTGCATCCTATGGATGAAGTCGCTGCCATCGAGTTCCTGGTCGACAAGCTGAAACAGACCAAGACCAACGATGAGTTCTTCCTGTCGATGAAGCGCAAGTAAATCGATCAGGCCAGCAAGAGCCGGGGAAACCCGGCTTTTTGCTATCTGACTTTCTCTATTCTGAACCTGTGGGTTCGGCGCTAAACTGCCTGCCCCGAACGCCACGGCCAAAAAACGAGGCTTACGCATGCAGTATCGCGACTTGCGCGACTTTATCAGCGGCCTGGAACAGCGCGGCGAGCTCAAGCGCATCCAGGTTCCGGTGTCCCCAGTGCTGGAAATGACCGAGGTCTGTGATCGCACCTTGCGTGCCAAAGGTCCGGCCCTGCTGTTCGAAAACCCCACCGGTTATGACATCCCTGTGCTCGGCAACCTGTTTGGTACCCCCGAGCGCGTGGCCCTGGGCATGGGCGCAGAGGCCGTCAGCGAGCTGCGGGAAATCGGCAAGCTGCTGGCCTTCCTCAAGGAGCCGGAACCGCCCAAGGGCTTGAAAGACGCCTGGTCCAAGCTGCCGATCTTCCGCAAGATCATTGCCATGGCGCCCAAGGTGGTGAAGGACGCAGTGTGCCAGGAAGTGGTCATCGAGGGCGACGACGTCGACCTGGCGATGCTGCCGGTGCAGACCTGCTGGCCAGGGGACGTCGGTCCGCTGATCACCTGGGGCCTGACCGTGACCAAGGGCCCGAACAAGGACCGGCAGAACCTGGGCATTTATCGTCAGCAGGTGATCGGCCGCAACAAGGTGATCATGCGTTGGCTGAGCCACCGTGGCGGCGCTCTGGATTATCGCGAGTGGTGCGAGAAGAACCCGGGCCAGCCGTTCCCGGTATCGGTGGCACTGGGTGCTGACCCGGCGACCATTCTCGGCGCGGTGACCCCGGTGCCGGACAGCCTGTCCGAGTACGCCTTTGCCGGCCTGTTGCGGGGCAACCGCACCGAGTTGGTGAAATGCCGAGGCAACGACCTGCAAGTGCCGGCCACCGCCGAAATCATCCTGGAAGGGGTGATTCATCCGGGCGAGATGGCCGATGAAGGCCCTTATGGCGACCACACCGGCTACTACAACGAAGTCGACAGCTTCCCGGTGTTCACCGTGGAGCGCATCACCCACCGCATCAAGCCGATCTACCACAGCACCTACACCGGCCGTCCGCCGGATGAGCCGGCGATCCTCGGCGTGGCGCTGAACGAAGTGTTCGTGCCGATCCTGCAGAAGCAGTTCCCGGAAATCACCGACTTCTACCTGCCGCCCGAAGGCTGCTCGTACCGCATGGCGGTGGTGACCATGAAGAAGCAGTACCCGGGCCACGCCAAGCGCGTGATGCTGGGCGTCTGGTCGTTTTTGCGACAGTTCATGTACACCAAGTTCGTTATCGTCACCGACGACGATATCAACGCCCGTGACTGGAACGATGTGATCTGGGCCATCACCACGCGCATGGACCCCAAGCGCGACACGGTGATGATCGACAACACGCCGATCGACTACCTCGACTTCGCCTCGCCGGTGTCCGGCCTGGGTTCGAAGATGGGGCTCGATGCCACCCACAAGTGGCCTGGCGAAACCACCCGTGAGTGGGGCCGGGTCATCGTCAAGGATGAGGCGGTCACCCGCCGGATCGATGCCATCTGGAATCAGTTAGGAATAGATTGATGCGTGTAACCTTGCAGCCCTCCGGAGCAGTGCTTGAGACATTGCCCGGCGAGCGGATTCTCGATGCGGCGCGGCGCCTGGGCTATGAATGCCCGCAGAGCTGTCGCAATGGCAACTGCCACGTGTGTGCAGCCTTGCTGGTGGAAGGCCGGGTGCAACAGGCCGGTGATGTGCGTGATCACGGTGAGTTCTATACCTGCATCGCCGAGCCGCTGGAGGACTGCATTGTGCTCTGGGATGGCGTTCTGGCGCTGGGCGAGCTGCCGGTTCGCAGCCTGTCGTGCCAACTGACCGAGTGCCTGGAGGTGGGCGGCGACGTCTGGCGCGTGCGACTGCGGGCGCCAGCTGGCAAACCGCCGCGTTATCACGCCGGGCAGTACCTGATGCTGGAGCGGGACAACGGCGAGAAGTCGGCCTTCTCCCTGGCATCGGCGCCTCACAGTGGCCGTGATCTGGAACTGCATGTGCTGGTGCGCGAAAACAGTGCGCAAACCCTGCTCCAGCAGTTGCAGCGCAACGGCATGGCCCGGGTCGAGCTGCCGTATGGCGACACCCACTTGGCGGAGCTGCCGGACGGGCCTCTGGTGCTGATCGCTGCGGGCACCGGCATGGCGCAGATGCACAGCCTGATCGAGCACTGCCGGGCCCAGGGGTTCAAGCACCCGGTGCACCTGTATTGGGGTGTGCGCCGGCCGGAAGATTTCTACCAGTTGGAGCATTGGCAGGACTGGCAGCAAACGCCCAACCTCTTCCTGCACAAGGTGGTCAGCGATCTCTGCGGCTGGGAAGGGCGCTGCGGCATGCTGCATGAAGCGGTCTGCGAGGACATCGCTGACCTGTCGGCGGTGCATGTCTATGCCAGCGGTTCGCCGGCGATGATCTATGCCACCCTGGATGCCCTGGTCAACGCCGGGATGGATGCCCACCAGATGCGCGCCGACGTGTTTGCCTACGCCCCCCGGCCCTGAAGTACTCAGGGCGACACCCTTCGTTATAACTGCGTATATAGCCTATTGGTATTTAGTTAATTGATTAAATACCGGTAGGTTATATATCGCGCTCCAACTTACTTTACATCCGCTTGATGGCACTTAACTTGCCTTAAAACTTATGTGTCTTGAAGTTACTGCTGCGCGTTCTATTCAGTAATTCTCTATATGCGAGGAGCCGAACGCTATTCGCCATGACCGCCATTGAAAACAGTTTCTCGAGCCTGGCTTACCCTCCGCGACTTGATCTGGGGCCGCAGCTGACCCACGAGCAATTGCTCAGCTCAATGCAATCCACCATGTCCCGGCACAAAGGCGGCCCGGTCTGGCTATTCGCCTACGGTTCACTGATCTGGCGGCCCGAGTGCTCGGCGGTCGAGCGCATGCGTGGAAGGGTTCATGGCTACCACCGCGGGTTGTACCTGTGGTCCCACGAGCATCGGGGCACGCCGGAGTTGCCGGGGCTGGTGCTGGGGCTGGATCGCGGCGGTTCTTGCAGTGGTTTTGCCTATCGCTTGCCTGCTGAGCAACTGGAGGCCTCGCTGTATGCCCTGTGGCAACGCGAGATGCCTTACCCGTCGTATCGTCCGCACTGGCTCAATTGCCGGCTTGAGGATGGCCAGCAGGTCCAGGCCTTGGGGTTTGTGCTGGAGCGGCACCTGCCCAGCTACGCCGGCAACCTGCCGGATCACGTGCTGAGCCAGGTGTTTGAAAGCGCCTGCGGGCGTTATGGCACCACCCGTGATTACGTCGAGCAGACCGTGCATGCCTTGCGCAGCCACGCCATGCCCGACCGTAACCTGGAAGCGCGGCTGCAACGCTGCAAGTCCTCAGCCGCTTACTGAGCGTCTCAACGAACCTGCACCACCACCTTGCCCACGGCCTTGCGTTGCCCCAGGTCGTTGATGGCCTGTGGTGCGTCGGCCAAGGGATAGACCTTGGACACCAAAGGCTTGAGCTTGCCCACGGCGAACCAGCCGAACAGTTGCTGGAAGTTGGCGGCATTGTCTTCGGGCTGGCGCTGGGCAAATGAGCCCCAGAACACACCGATCACGGCCGCGCCCTTGAGCAGGGCCAGGTTCACCGGCAGCTCCGGGATGCGTCCGCTGGCAAACCCCACCACCAGCAGGCGGCCGTTCCAGGCAATGGAGCGGATGGCCTGGTCGAACAAGTCGCCCCCCACCGGGTCGTAAATCACGTCCACGCCGTTGCCGTCAGTGAGGCGCTTGATCTCGTCCTTGAGGTTGCTTTCGCTGTAGTTGATCAGCTCATCGGCCCCGGCTGCCTTGGCCACTTCGAGCTTCTCGGCGCTGCTGGCGGCGGCGATCACCCGGGCACCCATGGCTTTGCCGATCTCCACGGCGGCCAGGCCCACACCACCCGAAGCGCCGAGCACCAGCAGGGTCTCCCCGGGCTGCAGGTTGCCGCGCTGCTTGAGGGCGTGCATCGAAGTGCCGTACGTCATGCTGAAGGCGGCGGCGGTGTTGAAGTCCATGGCCGCCGGGATCGGCAGCACGTTGTAGCCGGGCACCGCCACCTGCTCGGCAAAGCTGCCCCAGCCGGTCAGGGCCATGACCCGGTCGCCGACCTTGAGGTGGCTGACCTTTTCCCCCACGGCACCGACCACTCCAGAAGCCTCGCCACCCGGGGAGAACGGGAAGGGCGGCTTGAACTGGTATTTGCCCTCGATGATCAGCGTGTCCGGGAAGTTGACCCCGGCCGCATGCACCTCCAGGAGAATTTCGTTCTTCTTCGGCGCAGGACTCGCGACGTCTTCCAGCACCAGCGTTTCGGCGGGGCCGAAGGCTTTGCACAGCACGGCTTTCATCAGGGCTATTCCTTTGGGAGTGGTGGCCGATAAGTGTAAGTGTGTGATCAAAGCGGTCAACGAGCATGCCCGGTCCTGATAGCCAGCCATAAGCTTTGTGCTTGGGCTCTGGCGGGCGGGCCTTTATGCTAGGCCGCAAACCGGATAAGGAGCGAACTGTGAAAGCGTGGATCATGTTGATGCTGGCCCTGTCTCTGCCTGTGGCAGCCATGGCGGAAGAAGCCAAAGAGGGCGAAGGGGCACCGAAAGTCAGTTACCTCAGCCTGAACCCGCCGTTCGTGGGTAACTACGGCCTGGACGGTGGCCCGAAACTCAAGGTGTACAAGGCGGATGTGGCTTTGAAGGTCACGGGTGATCCAGCGGCCCAGGCGGTCAAGGCCAATGAGCCGTTGATCCGCAATCAGTTGGTGGCGTTGTTTGCCCAGCAAACCACCGAAACCATGAACAACGTCGAAGCCAAGGAAAAGCTGCGTCAGGAAGCCCTGAAGCAAGTGCAGCAAGTGATGAACGACGAGACCGGCAAGCCGGTGGTGGAAGACCTGTTGTTCAACAACCTGATCATCCAGTAATCCCGATGTTGTAGGGGCCGGCTTGCTGGCAGTGGTGGTCTTGAGGGCCCTATCGCTGGCAAACCAGCTCCTACAGGGGGCGTGTGCTGTTGTAGGAGCCGGCTTGCCGGCGCTATCGCGGCAAGCCAGGTCATGAGGCAAGGCTTTTACGGAAGCGTGCCAGGGCGACGGCGAAGAACAGCAAGCCGATCGCCGCCAGCGCCAGCAGGTCGGGCCAGACGACGCTGACCCCGGCATCGCGAAACAGGATCGCCGCGCTCAGGCTGACAAAATGCGTCGACGGCGAGCCCTGCATCACCCACTGCAGCCATTGCGGCATGCTGTCCAGCGGCGTGCTGCCGCCGGACAGCAGCAACATCGGGATGATCACCGGGATCGCCAGCAAGCCGAACTGTGGCGTCGAGCGGGCCAGGGTGGCGAGGAAAATCCCCAAGGCCGTGCTGGCAAACAGATACAGCGCGGTGACCATCAGGAACAGCGTCATCGACCCCGCCAGCGGCACCCCCAGCGCGCCTTTGACGATCACCTCCAGGGAAATCCAGGTGCACAGCACCACCACCAGCATGTTGCTCCAGATCTTCGCCAGCATGATTTCCAGCGCCGTCAGCGGCAGCACCAGCAAGTGGTCGAGGGTGCCGTGTTCGCGCTCGCGCAGCAGCGCGGTGCCGGTCAGCACAATGGCCAGGATGGTGATGTTGTTGACGATCTGGATCACCGCCAGAAACCAGCCACCTTCCAGGTTGGTGTTGAACAGGGCGCGGGTGGTCAGCAGCGCCGGTGCCTGGCTGGTCGCGGCATCCTGGCCGCTGTAGTCCAGCAGCTCGCGCTGGAAGATTCGGCCGATGTAACCCGCTCCCATAAAGGCCTGGCTCATGGCGGTGGCGTCCACGTTGACCTGCAACGCCGGTTGCCGTCCAGCCAGCAGGTCGCTCTGGAAGTTGGCCGGCACGTTGATCACGAAGGTGTACTGGCCGCTGTCCATGACCTGGTCCAGCCGGTCATAGGGCAGCAGCACGGCGGGCTGGAACTCCGGTGGTTGCAGGGCATCGGCCAGTTGCCGCGAGAGGTGGCTGCGGTCCTCGTCCACCAGCGCCACGCTGGCGTTGTGCACGCCGATCACCGAGCCGGCGGCGGGCATGTAGATCGCCACGGTAAAGGCATAGAACAGGAACATCAGCAGGACACTGTCATGGCGCAGGCTGGTGAGCTCTTTGCAGCCCAGGCGCAGGATGTGAGCGAACGTGTGCATCAAGCCTCCTGCTTTTTCAGCATGGCCAGGCTCAGCCCGGTGAAGCCAAGGAAGAAACCGAACAGCGCCAGGCATTGCGGCCACAGCTGGCGCAAGTCCAGGGCCTTGGTAAAGGTGCCGACCGCAATGTCGAGGAAGTGCCCGGCAGGGAACAGCTGCCCCATCAGCGCGGCGGTGCCTTCCAGGGACGAGCGCGGCACGATCAGCCCGGAGAACTGGATGGTCGGCAAGCTGGTGATGATCATGGTGCCGAGGATCGCCGCGATCTGGGTGCGGGTGAACGCCGAGATCAGCAGGCCCATGCTGGTGGTCGCCAGTACATAGAGCAGGCCGCCGAAGGCCAGGGTCAGGCCGCTGCCCTTGAAGGGCACGCCGAACAGCCAGCGGTTCATGGCCACCAGCAAGGCCAGGTTGATCAGGCTCACCAGCAGGTAAGGCGCCTGTTTACCGAGGAGGAACTCCAGACGGGTCAGGGGCGTGGCGTAGAAGTTGGTGATCGACCCCAGCTCCTTCTCTCGAACGATGCCCAGGGCGGTGAGCATGGCCGGGATAAAGGCCAGGATCAGCGCCATTACCCCGGGGCCGATGGCGTTCACGCTGACCACATCCTGGTTGTAGCGAAAGCGGGTTTCCAGTTTGGCCGCCGCCCGCAGGTTCTGCGCCGGGCTGCTTTGCGCGGCCAGTTGTTCGAGGTTGGCCTGATGCACCGCCTCTACGTAGTTGCGGCTGGTCTCGGCGCGAAAGGGCATGCCGCCATCCAGCCAGGCGGCGACCACAGGTTGGCGCCCGGCGTAGAGGTCGCGGCCGAAGCCGGGGGGGATTTCCAGGGCCAGCTTGATGTCCGAGCGTTGCAGGCGTCGATGCAGCTCTGCCGGGTCGCGGATCGGTGCCTGCTCATCGAAGTAGCGCGAGCTGCGGAAGGCTTCCAGGTAGGCACGGCTTTGCGGGGTCTGGTCCTGGTCGTAGACGGCGAAGGCGAGTTTCTCCACGTCCAGGGAAATGCCGTAGCCGAAGATCACCATCATGAAAATCGCCCCTAGCAGGGCAAAGCCCAGGCGTACCTTGTCGCGCAACAGTTCCTTGCCTTCCCGGGTGGCCACCGCCAGCCAGCGCGCAACGCTGAAGCCCGATCGGTGGACAGGGGCGGCGCTGGGCGTCTCCTGGTCCTCGGGGGCGGCGGCTGGCGTCGCCTCTATGGCACCCTGGGCCTGCTCCAGGCAGGTGACAAAGGCCGCTTCCAGGGTTTCGCCGGCGAACTGTTGCTGCAGCGCGGCCGGGGTGTCGCAGGCCAGCACCTTGCCGGCGTGCATCAGTGAGATGCGGTCGCAGCGCTGGGCTTCGTTCATGAAGTGTGTGGAGAGAAAGATCGTCACCCCTTGTTCCCGAGACAGCTCCACCAGCAGTCGCCAGAAGTCATCGCGGGCGGCCGGATCGACGCCGGAAGTCGGCTCATCGAGGATCAGCACTTCCGGGCGGTGCAGCACCGCCACCGCCAGGGACAGGCGCTGGCGCAAGCCCAGGGGCAGGGCGCCGGACGGCTGTTCGGCCATCGCTTGCAGGTCAAAACGCTGGATCAGTTCCTCGATCCGCTGGTCACCTTCGGCCTTCGGCAAGTCGAACAGGCGGGCGTGCAGCTCCAGGTTCTGACGCACGCTGAGTTCACCGTACAAGGAGAAGCTCTGGGACATGAAACCCACGCGCTTGCGGGTCGCCAGGTCCTTCGCATTGACCGGGTTGCCCAGCAGTTTGGCGCTGCCTTCAGTGGCCGGCATCAGCCCAGTGAGGACTTTCATGGTGGTGGTCTTGCCGCAGCCGTTGGAGCCCAGGAAGCCAAAGATCTCGCCGCGGCCGATGGCGAAGCTGACCTTGTCCACTGCGGTGAAGTCGCCAAAGCGCAGGGTCAGTTCGTGGGCCTCGATGGCAATGTCCTGGCGCTCGCCGCTGCGTGGCGGGATCACCAGCGGTTCATTGTCGTGGCCGTTGCTGCCCTGGAAGTGGGTAAAGGCGTCGTCCAGTTTGCCGCTGGGGGTGCTGCTCGCCAGTTCGCGGCTGGTGCCTTGGGCGATCAGCTTGCCGCGATCGAGCATCAGGCAGTGTTCGAATTGCTCGGCCTCTTCCATGTAGGCCGTCGCCACCAGCAAGGTCAGTTGCGGGCGTTGCCGGCGCACCTCGTCCACCAGCTCCCAGAAATGCCGACGAGACAGTGGATCGACCCCGGTGGTGGGTTCATCGAGGATCAACAGGTCCGGTTCATGGATCAACGCACAGCACAGCCCGAGCTTCTGCTTCATGCCGCCGGACAGCTTGCCCGCCGGGCGTTCGGCAAAGCGCAGCAGGTCGGTGGCCAGCAGCAAGCTGTGCATGCGCTGCTCGCACTGTTGTTTAGACAGGCCGAACAGGGTGGCGAAAAAACGGATGTTCTCGCTGATGGACAGTTCGGGGTACAGGTTGCCGCCCAAGCCTTGGGGCATGAAGGCGATGCGCGGATACAGGCTATTGCGATGCTTGCGCTGGGTAATGTCGCCGCCGAGCACTTCAAGTTGGCCCTGCTGGAGTTTTTTCACCCCGGCAATCAAACCCAGCAGGCTCGATTTGCCCGCGCCGTCCGGCCCGATCAGGCCGCAGCGAGTGCCGGCCGGCAGGCTGAAGGCGATGTCGATCAGGGCCGGCTGTTGGCCATAGCGATGGTGGATAGCGGTGGCTTGCAGCGCCAGGCCGCTCATTGCAGGTTGGCCGGCCAGTCCAGGGGCGCGGTGCGAACATAGCCGGCGCCGGGCATGCCCGGTTTGGCCTGGGGCACGGCGCTGGGTTCGATCAGGCGGACTTTGACCCGGAACACCAGCTTTTGCCGCTCATCGCGGGTTTCCACTTCTTTGGGGGTGAACTGGGACTTGGCGGCGACAAAGCTGATCTTGGCCTTCAACGGCTGGGCGGGCAGGGCGTCGAGTAGGATGCGCGCCTCGTCGCCCACGGTCAGGCGCCCGGTGACCGAGGCGGGCAGGTAGAGGTTCATGTATTGGTCGTTGGGGTCGATCAGCAGCAAAACCCGGCCGCCGGCACCCAGCACTTCACCGGGTTCGGCCAGGCGCAACTGGATGATGCCGTCGATCGGCGCGCGCAGGCTGCTGTCGTCAATCTCGCTGGTCAATTGCGCAACCTGGGCCTGGGCGGCGCCGATGGCGGCCTTGACCGCTGCCACCTGGGCCTGGGCGGCCAGCACGGCAGCGTTGCCGGTATTCAGGCGAGCCTGCTGTTGGTCGATCAACTGCTGGCTGGCGAAACCGCGCCGAAACAGGGCCTGGGAGCGCCCGAGTTCCTGATGGGCCAGCAACAATTCGCTCTGGCGCAGTTGCACATTGGCTTCGGCGGCGGCGAAGTTTTCCCGCGCACGTACCACTTCGGCTTCAGCCTGGCTGCGTTGTGCCTCCAGGGTGCGGGTGTCCATGCGCGCCAGAAGCTGATCCTTCAACACCTTGTCACCCTCGTTGACCCGCACTTCGGCCAGGCGCCCGGGGATCTTGCTGGCGATCTGCACTTCAGTGGCTTCAAGGCGGCCATTGCCCATGCTCAGGCCTTCGGGCAAGCGGTCGCTGAGGGACTTCCAATAACCAAAGCCCCCTGCACCCAGCAGCAGAATCAATAAGGCAATGGCAAAAAGGCGGGAGGAGCGGTGCGGCGTCGACATGGGAGCATCCTGCGGCTGAAGCGTCCTAGTTTGACGAGCCAAGTCTTGGGCGACTTGATGTTCGTCAACGCAAAGAGCGCCAGCCTAAACCTATTGCCAGGTGGGTGCTTGGCTAGCGTGATTTAGCGCAGGGCGAGCACGGCGGCCCATTGCTCGACGGTGACCGGCATCACTGACAAACGGCTGCCTTTTTGCACCAGGGGCAGTTCGGCGAGGGCGCTTTGCTGTTTCAGGTAGTCCAAGCGCAGCACCTTGGCGAAGGTTTCTACATGGGCCACGTCGATGGCGCTCCAGGCGTTCTTCTCGGCGCTGGCCTTGGGGTCGAAGTAGTGGCTTTCGGGTTCCAGGGCGGTGGGGTCGGGGTAGGCGGCCTGGATAATTCGGCCGATCCCGGCAATGCCTGGCTCGGGGCAACTGGAGTGGTAAAAGAAAAAGGCATCGCCCACTGCCATCGCCCTCAGGAAGTTGCGTGCCTGGTAATTGCGTACGCCGTCCCAGCGGGCTTCGCCGAGGCGCTCCAAGTCCTGGATCGACAGTTCTTCCGGCTCGGACTTCATCAGCCAATAGGCCATCGTGTGTGCTCTCCAAGGGTAATTGGACAAGTTGTCGGGCAATTTTATGACAAACCGACAGTCGGTTGACGCCAGCATTTGCGTGTGGGTTCACGTTATCGCAAAATGCCGGGATTTTAAGCTTGACGCTGCTGCACGGCCTAATAATGGAAACCGCTGCTGTCATCGTGTGTGAAGTGCCTGAGGGGGGCAATCGATGAAACGCAAACCGGATTTACTATGGATGTTGGTTATTTTGTTCGGTTTGGGCGTGGTCACAACGGGTTATGCGCAAAGTCTGTGGTCGAACAAGACAGACGCTCCCATCGAAATCGCACAGCAACAGCAACCTTTCAAGCGTTGATCCTGCCTCCGGCGCCGCTGATTCCAGGTGGCGCCTACTCCGCGAAATACCAGCCTTTGTCCGTCAGCGTTGCCTGTAACGGTACGTCCCAGCTCGCCTGATCCAGCCTTGGCACTTTCTGGCACTCATGGGCCAGCCCCAGCAGTGTCGGCTTACGCCAATTCTTGCGCCGTGCCAGGTACGCCAGGCTGCGGTCGTAGAAGCCGCCGCCCATCCCCAGGCGTCCACCGCCATCATCGAAACCCACCAAGGGCAGAAGCACCAGGTCCAGGGTCCAGACCTTGCGTTGTCGCGCGGGGTCGACCCGGGGTTCGAGGATGCGGAAGCGGTTGGGGCGGAGTTTTTCCCCGGGGCTGACGCGTTGAAAAACCATCTTGGTCCGTGGCCAGGCGCTGAGCACCGGCAGGTAGGTGGTTTTACCCCGGCGCTGAGCCTCGCGCAGCAGCAGGCGCGGGTCGATCTCGCCGTCGGTGGGCAGGTAAAGGGACAGGTGTCGGGCGCGACGAAACAGCGGGTGCTGGGCCAGTTGGCGGTACAGATCGCGTGCGGCCTGGCGTTGTTCGGCGGGTGTCAGGGCGCGACGGGCCTTGCGCAGCATGCGTCGAAGTTGCGGGCGAGAAAGCGGCGCAGGTTCGGTCATGGGTGGGGGGCTTTCGATGGTCGGATAATGCAGAACAGCCTACCCGGAAACGACAATGCCAGCATGGATAACTGGCATTGGTCGAGAATTCAGGCTCCCCAGGTGAACCGCTGTCGGCTTAGCCCTTGAACCCGAAAGTTCAAGGTGGAGGATGCAGTAGGCTTTAAGGCTTTCCGTCTAGCGGACATGCACACCAGCCCAACGTGCAACCTCCAGGGTAGTGCGAATCGGCTCAGGGACATCACCAACTGGCAAGCACCCCAGGGAGTGGCGGGAGTATACCGCAACCACTTTCAGGAATCAGCTTTGCTTGTGTCCGAATCGGTGGCCAGGACCAGATCCACCCGTTCCAGCAGGTCGCGCACTTGCTCGCGGGTCGAGCCGCTGACTTGCGCGTCCGGGCGCTCCTGCTTGTGCAGCAGGTCGTGGGTGATGTTCAAGGCGGCCATCACGGCGATACGGTCGGCGCCGATGACTTTGCCGCTGCTGCGGATCTCGCGCATCTTGCCGTCCAGGTAGCGGGCGGCACTCACCAGGTTGCTGCGCTCTTCCTGTGGGCAAATGATCGAATACTCTTTATCCAGGATCTGCACGGTAACGCTATTGCTTGAACTCATGAGTCTTGCTCCAGGGCCTTGAGGCGCGAAATCATCGATTCGACCTTACGCCGGGCGATTTCGTTTTTTTCTATGAGGTGCGCGCGTTCCTCGCGCCAAGTCTTTTCCTGAGCTAATAAGAGTGTGTTTTGACTCTTAAGTTGCTCGACCCGGGTAATTAGCAATTCGAGTCTGGCCATCAGCGCGTGCAGGTCGTTGTCTTCCATTGGGTCCCACTGAATTTGTCTGATGAGTGGCAACTGGCTGGGCAAACGAGTTGACGCCCTCGATAGTCTTGGCGCGTCTGCCGATGCTAGGATACAAGCCCTTCATTCTAGACATTGCGCCGCTTGGCGCCTAGTTGCCCATGCCCATTCAGAATTCCCCGTACAACGCCTTCGCCACCCTGCTCAGCAGCAGCGGTCACCCTGTTTCGCCTGCCGAATTGCACGGCCTGTTGCTGGGACGCAGTTGCGCCGGCGCCGGCTTTGAAGTCGACGGTTGGTTGGTGGATGCCGCCGAACTGCTCGAAGGCGAGCCGCAAGATAACGTCCGCAACGCCCTGATCGGCCTGCAGGAAATGGTCAAGGGCGAGCTGACCAGCGACGACATGACCGTGGTCCTGTTGCTGCCCAGCGACGATGCGCCGCTGACCGAACGTGCCGTGGCCCTGGGCCAGTGGTGCCAGGGTTTCCTCGCCGGTTTCGGCCTCAATTCCCGTGACAGCAGTGCCCTGAGCACCGAGGCCACGGAAGTGTTGCAAGACCTTGCCGCCATTGCCCAGGTACAGGACGCGCTGGAAGAGTCCGACGACGGCGAAAGCGACTATATGGAAGTCATGGAGTACCTGCGGGTCGCTCCCTTGCTGCTGTTCACCGAGACCAACAAAAGCGTGGCACCGGCTGCCAAGCCTTCTCTGCATTAATCGTTCGACAGGAAACTCCGTCTGCCCATGATCCATATCCCGAAATCGGAATACTCCCGCCGCCGCAAGGCGCTCATGGCGCAGATGGAACCCAACAGCATCGCGATCCTGCCGGCCGCTGCCGTGGCCATCCGCAACCGCGATGTCGAACACGTGTACCGTCAGGACAGCGATTTCCAGTACCTCAGCGGGTTCCCCGAGCCCCAGGCGGTGATCGTCCTGATGCCCGGTCGCGAGCACGGCGAATACGTGCTGTTCTGCCGTGAGCGCAACGCCGAACGCGAACTCTGGGACGGCCTGCGCGCTGGGCAAGAGGGCGCGATCCGTGACTACGGCGCCGACGACGCTTTCCCCATCACCGACATCGACGACATCCTGCCGGGCCTGATTGAAGGCCGTGACCGGGTCTACTCGGCCATGGGCAGCAACCCTGAATTCGATCGCCACCTGATGGACTGGATCAATGTGATCCGTTCCAAGGCGCACCTGGGCGCCCAGCCACCGAACGAGTTCGTTGCCCTGGATCATCTGCTGCACGACATGCGTCTGTATAAATCGGCAGCCGAAGTGAAGGTGATGCGCGAAGCCGCGAGGATTTCCGCCCAGGCCCACATCCGTGCCATGCAGGCCAGTCGTCCTGGCCTGTACGAGTTCAGCCTGGAGGCCGAGCTGGATTACGAGTTCCGCAAGGGCGGCGCGAAGATGCCGGCCTACGGTTCCATCGTCGCGGCCGGGCGCAATGGTTGCATCCTGCACTACCAGGAGAATGACGCCGTGCTCAAGGACGGCGACCTGGTGTTGATCGACGCCGGTTGCGAGATTGACTGCTACGCCAGCGACATTACCCGCACCTGGCCGGTCAACGGCACGTTTTCGCCGGAGCAGAAGGCGATCTATGAAGTGGTCCTGGCCTCCCAGGAAGCGGCCTTTGCCGAGATCGCGCCGAACAAGCACTGGAACCAGGCCCACGAGGCCACGGTGAAAGTGATCACCGCCGGCCTGGTGAGGTTGGGGCTGCTGGAAGGTGATGTCGACGAGCTGATCGCCAGCGAAGCCTACAAGGCCTTCTATATGCACCGCGCCGGTCACTGGCTGGGCATGGATGTGCATGACGTGGGCGAGTACAAAGTCGGCGACCAATGGCGAGTACTGGAGGTCGGCATGGCGCTGACGGTGGAGCCGGGTATCTACATTGCCCCGGACAATCTGAATGTGGCTAAGAAGTGGCGCGGCATTGGCGTGCGCATCGAGGACGACGTGGTAGTGACCAAGCAAGGGTGTGAAATTCTCACCAGTGGCGTGCCGAAAACCGTGGCCGAGATCGAGGCCTTGATGGCCGCTGCCCAGGTGCCGGCGCTGTGAGCCGGGTCAATCTGGCGATCATCGGCGGTGGCCTGGTCGGCGCCAGCCTGGCCCTGTCGTTGCAGGCCGGAGCCAAGGCCCGGGGCTGGAGGATCGTGCTGATCGAACCCTTCGCTCCGGGGGACAGCTATCAACCCAGCTACGACGCCCGTTCCTCGGCGCTGTCCTTTGGCGCGCGGCAGATTTATCAGCGCCTGGGCCTGTGGCAGGAGATCTCTCGCCGCGCCGAACCGATCAAGCAAATCCATGTGTCGGACCGGGGGCGGTTCTCCACTGCACGGCTGTCGGCCATGGAAGAAGGGGTTCCGGCCCTGGGCTATGTGGTGGAAAACGCCTGGCTCGGCCAGTGCCTCTGGCAGGGGCTGGATAAGGACGTGATCAGTTGGCGCTGCCCGGCTGAAGTCACCCGTCTTGAACCGCTGGAAGCCGGCTATCGCCTGACGCTGAATGATGAAACCACCCTGGAGTGCGACCTGGCGGTGCTGGCCGATGGCGGCCGCTCCGGGCTGCGTGAGCAACTGGGGATCGGGGTCAAGAAACGCCCCTACAACCAGAGTGCGCTGATCGCCAATATCACCCCCAGCGAAGCCCACAACGGCATGGCTTTCGAGCGTTTTACCGACGATGGGCCGATGGCCCTGCTGCCGCTGGCGGACAACCGCTGTGCGCTGGTCTGGACCCGCCAGGGGATGGACGCGCAACGCCTGGCGGCGCTGGATGAGCGCGCTTTTCTCAGCGAACTGCAGGGCGTGTTCGGCTATCGCCTGGGCACCCTGAAGCAAGTCGGCGCGCGGCACCTGTACCCCTTGTCCCTGGTCGAGGCCGAGGAGCAGGTGCGCTCCCACCTAGTGGTGCTGGGCAATGCTGCCCACAGCCTGCACCCGATTGCCGGCCAGGGTTTCAACCTGTCCCTGCGTGATGCCCAGGCCTTGGCCGATGCGCTGCTGGCCAGTGACCGCGTGCCGGGGGATTTCGCCACCTTGCAGGCTTATCGTGAGCGTCAGCGCCTGGATCAGGACCTGACCGTCGGCTTCTCTGACCAGGTCACCCGCTTGTTCGGCAGCCAACAGCCACTGGTGTCCTTGGGGCGCAACCTGGGCTTGCTGGGGCTGGACTTGTTGCCTCCGGCCAAGCGCTGGTTTGCCCGGCAGGCCATGGGCTTGGGGACGCGTCCCGATGCGTGAGTGGCTGACCCGGCGCCTGGGCAAGGCACGTTTGCTGCGTTGGATCATGAACCTTTACCCGCCGTATTTTGGCGCTGGTGTGCGAGTACGGGACATCAGTGCGGACTTTCGCGAAGTGCGGGTGGCCATGGGGCTGGGGTGGTACAACCGCAACTACGTCGGTACCCAGTTCGGTGGCAGCCTGTATTCCATGGTCGATCCGTTTTTCATGCTGATGCTGATGGAAAACCTGGGCCGCGAGTACATCGTCTGGGACAAGGCCGCGGCCATTGATTTCATCAGCCCCGGCAAGGGTCCGGTGTTCGCCCGGTTCAGTATCGACGAGCCGTTGCTCGACGAGATACGCCAACAAACCGCCCATGGCGACAAGTACCTGCCGCAGTTGCAGGTGGAGATCCACGACGGCGCCGGCACCTTGGTGGCGCGGGTCGATAAAACCCTTTACGTGCGGCTCAAGCCGCAAGCGAGACAGGCTTAAAGCATGGACATGCGCGCAGATCTGCTGATTGTCGGGGCCGGAATGGTCGGTAGCGCCCTGGCGCTGGCGCTGCAGGACAGCGGCCTGGACGTGCTGCTGCTGGACGGCAGCTCGCTGACGGTCAAGCCCTTCGAACCCGAGGCCGCGTTCGAGCCGCGGGTCAGTGCCTTGTCGGCTGCCAGCCAGCGGATCCTGCAACGCCTGGGGGCGTGGGACGGCGTGCTTCGGCGCCGCGCCAGCCCTTATGCGGACATGCAGGTCTGGGACGGCAGCGGCACCGGGCAGATTCACTTCTCCGCGGCCAGCGTGCATGCCGAGGTGCTCGGGCATATCGTCGAGAACCGGGTGGTGCAGGATGCGTTGCTGGAGCGCCTGCACCAGTGCGACCTGGGCATGTTGGCCAATGCTCGCCTGGAGCAGATGCGCCGCTCCGGCGATGACTGGCTGCTGACCTTGGCCGATGGCCGAACCCTGCGTGCGCCTCTGGTGATTGCCGCAGACGGCGCCAATTCGGCGGTGCGCCGCCTGACCGGTTGTGCCACCCGCGAGTGGGATTACCTGCACCACGCGATCGTCACCAGCGTGCGCAGCAGCCAGCCCCATCAACGCACGGCCTGGCAGCGCTTTACCGACAACGGCCCCTTGGCGTTCCTGCCCCTTGAGCGTGATGGGCAAGAGGATTGGTGCTCCATTGTCTGGTCGACCACCCCGACCGAGGCCGAGCGCCTGATGGCCCTGGACGATGACACGTTTTGCAGCGAGCTGGAGCGAGCCTTTGAAGGCCGCCTGGGCTCAGTGCTGAGTGCCGACCCGCGGTTGTGCGTGCCGTTGCGCCAGCGTCATGCCAAGCGCTATGTCGCCGAGGGGCTGGCCTTGATTGGCGATGCGGCCCACACCATTCACCCGTTGGCGGGGCAGGGGGTCAACCTGGGCTTTCTGGACGCGGCGGTGCTGGCCGAGGTGCTGCTGCAGGCGGCCGGCCGTGGCGAGCGGCTGGCCGATGCCAAGGTGCTGAGTCGCTACGAGCGGCGGCGCATGCCCCACAACCTGGCGCTGATGGCGGCGATGGAGGGCTTCGAGCGCTTGTTCCAGGCCGACCCGCTGCCCTTGCGCTGGTTGCGCAATACCGGGCTCAAGGTGGTCGAGCAGATGCCTGAAGCCAAGGCGCTGTTTGTGCGTCAGGCGCTGGGCCTCAGCGGTGATCTGCCGGCCCTGGCCAAAGCCTGAAGCCCGTGGCCTGAGCCGGCTTGGCGGTGATGCCGGCCGCACCTGCCAGGCCTATGCAACATCTGGTAACTCCTCGGCGCCGGGTTCGGTTGAGATGCTAAATGTGAGTCCTTATCATTTCGCCTCATTTTGAATTCGAGAGACTGCTCCCATGTTGGTACCTAAGCGTCTACTGACTGCCCTGGCACTCACCCTCATTGGCGGCACCGCCCAGGCGGCGGATGAGGTGGTGGTCTATTCCTCGCGGATCGACGAGCTGATCAAGCCGGTGTTCGATGCCTACACCGAGAAGACCGGGGTCAAGGTCAAGTTCATCACCGACAAGGAAGCCCCGTTGATGCAGCGGATCAAGGCCGAGGGCGAGAACGCCACGGCCGACCTGCTGCTCACCGTGGACGCCGGCAACCTTTGGCAAGCCGAGCAGATGGGCATTCTGCAGCCCTTCACCTCCAAGGTCATCGACGCCAACATTCCCCTGCAATACCGCGCATCTTCCCACGCCTGGACCGGCCTCAGCCTGCGGGCGCGGACCCTGGCCTACTCCACCGACCGGGTCAAACCAGCTGACCTGACCACCTACGAAGCCCTGGCCGGCAAGCAGTGGGAAGGTCGCCTGTGCCTGCGTACAGCGAAGAAGGTCTACAACCAATCGCTGACCGCCACCCTGATCGAAACCCACGGTGCGGCGAAGACCGAGGAAATCCTCAAGGGCTGGGTCAACAACCTGTCCACCGACGTGTTCTCCGATGACATCGCGGTGCTGGAGGCGATCAACGCCGGGCAATGCGATGTGGGCATCGTCAACACCTACTACTACGGCCGCCTGCACAAGCAGAAGCCGGACTTGGCGGTGAAGCTGTTCTGGCCGAACCAGGGTGACCGTGGCGTGCATGTCAACCTGTCGGGCATCGGCCTGACCAAGCACGCGCCACACCCGGAAGCCGCCAAGGCCCTGGTGGAGTGGATGACCACCCCGGAAGCGCAGAAGATCTTTGCCGACGTCAACCAGGAGTTCCCGGCCAACCCGGCGGTGAAACCGTCGGCTGAAGTGGCCAGTTGGGGCAAGTTCGTCGCCGACACCCTGCCCGTGGAAATCGCCGGCAAGCGCCAGGCCGAAGCCATTCGCTTGATGGACCGTGCTGGCTGGAACTAAGCCTGCCGTTATACTGCGCCCCGCTTCTGCGGGGCGTTTTTTTATTGGCCCCCTCACACATCGCAGGCTCATAACGCCCTGCACGAGAGAGCTTGCCCTTGGCCCATCCCGCCCAACGCCGTTGGTACCTGCCGGTTTTTGCTGTCGCCGCCCTGGTGCTGCTGCCGCTGAGCGTGCTGGTGCTGTCCTGGCAAAATATCGACCCGCAAATCTGGTCCCACTTGTGGGAAACCCAGATGCCGCGCCTGCTGGGCAACACCCTGACCCTGGTACTCGGAGTGGGCGTCGGCGTGACCCTGCTGGGTGTCAGCCTGGCGTGGCTCACCAGCCTCTGTGAATTTCCCGGGCGCCGCTGGCTGGACTGGGCCTTGATGCTGCCGTTCGCCATTCCCGCCTACGTGCTGGCCTTTGTCTTTGTCGGCCTGCTGGACTTTGCCGGCCCGGTGCAAAGCCTGTTGCGCGAGTGGTTCGGCCCGGGCCTGCGCCTGCCGCGGGTGCGCTCCACCGGCGGCGTGATCCTGGTGCTGGTGCTGGTGTTCTACCCCTACGTCTACCTGTTGGCGCGTACCGCGTTCCTGGCCCAGGGCAAGGGCCTGATGGAAGCTGCACGGGTGCTCGGGCAGTCGCCCTGGCAGGCATTCTGGCGCGTGGCCCTGCCCATGGCGCGACCGGCCATTGGCGCCGGTGTGGCCCTGGCGCTGATGGAGACCCTGGCGGATTTCGGCGCGGTGGCGGTGTTCAATTTCGACACCTTCACCACCGCCATCTACAAAACCTGGTACGGCTTCTTCAGCCTCTCCAGCGCGGCGCAACTGGCCAGCCTGTTGCTGTTGGCGGTGATGTTGGTGCTCTATGGCGAGCGTCGGGCCCGAGGGGCCAGCCGCGCGGGTAACGAACGGCCCCGGGGCAAGGCGCTGTATCACCTGCACGGGGCCAAGGCCTTGGCAGCCAGCGCCTGGTGCCTGCTGGTGTTCGCCTGCGCCTTTGTGATCCCCATGCTGCAACTGGTGGTGTGGTTCTGGCAGCGGGGGCGCTTCGACCTGGACGAGCGTTATGCCGGGCTGATTGTCCACACCTTGTACCTGGGCGGCATGGCGGCGCTGATCACCGTGTCCGTGGCGCTGCTGCTGGCCTTCGCCCGACGCCTGGCGCCGAACCGCACGATCAGCACCGGCGTCAGCCTGGCCAACCTGGGCTATGCGTTGCCGGGCTCGGTGCTGGCCGTGTCGATCATGTTGGCCTTCAGCTACCTGGATCGGGAGCTGGTGATCCCGCTGTCGAGCTGGCTCGGCGGGGCGGGCAAGCCGTTGCTGCTGGGCAGCCTCTCGGCCTTGATACTGGCGTATTTGGTGCGCTTTATCGCGGTGGCCTATGGGCCACTGGAAAGCAGCCTGGCGCGGATCCGTCCGTCCTTGCCGGAAGCTGCCCGCAGTTTGGGGGTCAGCGGGCCACGACTGTTTTTCAAAGTGTATCTACCGTTATTGCTGCCGGGGACCTTGAGCGCAGCGCTGCTGGTGTTCGTCGACGTGCTCAAGGAAATGCCCGCCACCCTGCTGATGCGCCCGTTCGGCTGGGACACGTTGGCGGTGCGGATCTTCGAGATGACCAGCGAGGGTGAGTGGGCGCGTGCATCTCTGCCGGCCCTGACCCTGGTGCTGGTGGGCCTGCTACCGGTGATTGGCCTGATTCGCCGCTCCGCCGCACGAATCGGTTAGGTGCCAGCCCACGACCTTGCGGCTACAATGCGCGGCATTCGGTGCGGTCCGCTGTATCAGCCGGGTCGCTGAAGCCGGTTGAAAGCCCGTGGACGCGAGGTTTTTACCCGTTTCAGCGTTGTCCGCACCTTCGCCACGCCCGGAAGGAGAAACCCATGGGACAGCGTACGCCTCTGTATGACCTGCACCTCGCCCTTGGCGCGAAGATGGTCGATTTTGGCGGTTGGGATATGCCCTTGCATTACGGCTCCCAGGTCGAGGAACACCATGAGGTGCGCCGTGACTGTGGGGTTTTCGATGTATCCCACATGACCGTGATCGACATCAGCGGCGCCCAGGCCACCGCCTGGCTCCAGCACTTGCTGGCCAATGACGTCGAGCGCCTGCAAAGCACCGGCAAGGCGTTGTACAGCGCCATGCTCAACGAGCAGGGCGGCATCGTCGACGACATGATTGTGTACCGCACCGAGGCCGGTTATCGCCTGGTGGTCAACGCCGCCACCCGGGACCAGGACCTGGCTTGGATGCAGGCCCAGCGCGGGGACTATCAAGTCCAGTTGCAGGAACGTCCGGAGCTGGCCATGTTGGCCATTCAAGGGCCCCAGGCGCGGCACAAGATCGCCGAACTGGTGAGCCAGTCCCGTGGCGCCCTGATTCAGCAGCTCAAGCCTTTTGAAGCCCATTTCGACGGTGACTGGTTTATTGCGCGCACCGGCTACACCGGTGAAGACGGCCTGGAGATCGCCTTGCCGGCGGACCAGGCCCCGGCTTTTTTCAACGACCTGGTCGGTGCCGGTATCTCACCGATCGGCCTGGGTGCCCGTGACACCCTGCGCCTTGAAGCCGGCATGAACCTCTACGGCCAGGACATTCATCAGACGGTATCGCCCCTGGCGGCCAATATGGCCTGGAGCATTGCCTGGGAACCCAGCTCGCGCAAATTCATCGGCCGCACTGCCCTGGAAGCCGAGCGGGCGTCCGGCGTGAAGCAGAAATTGGTGGGGTTGGTGCTGGAGGAACGCGGGGTTTTGCGCGCTCATCAGGTGGTGCGCATCGCCGATGTTGGCGAAGGTGAGATCACCAGTGGTAGTTTCTCTCCTACGTTGAGCAAATCGATCGCCCTGGCGCGGGTACCGATGGCCACCGCTGACCGTGCCGAGGTGGAGATCCGTGGCAAGTGGTACCCGGTCCGGGTGGTTAAACCGACCTTTGTGCGCCACGGCAAAACCTTGATCTAACTTATTTCCGGCGTGCGTCGAGCCGCTGACATTTCTTCTTGAGGACACAGAACATGAGCGATATCCCTGCCGACCTGCGTTTTGCCGAAAGCCATGAATGGGCCCGTCTGGAAGCCGATGGCAGCGTGACCGTGGGTATCAGCGACCACGCCCAGGAAGCCCTGGGTGACGTGGTGTTCGTCGAGCTGACCGAAGTCGGCAACCAGTTCGGTGCTGGCGACCAGGCCGGTGTGGTGGAGTCCGTGAAGGCGGCTTCCGACATCTATGCGCCGGTGGCTGGCGAGGTGATTGCAGTCAACGAAGACCTCAGCGCCAGCCCTGAATTGCTCAACAGCGACCCGTACGGCGCCTGGATCTTCAAGCTCAAGCCGAGCAACCCGGCTGACCTGGACAAGCTGCTGGACGCTGCCGGCTACAAGGCCGCTATCGGCGAGTAAGCCGCTCCCCACGAGCAAGCGGCCCTGTTGCAGGTGCACGCTTGCTTGCGTTGGCCGATCAACGTGCCAACACCTCTTTCACAGCAGCTACCGAGCGCTCCACGTCGCTCAGGCTCATGCTGCTGAACATCGGCAACGAGACGATCAAGCGACCGACCCGTTCCGCCACGCTAAACATTCCCTCCTTGAAGCCGCGTTCGCGGTACAGGCTGAGCAAGTGAATCGGTGGGTAGTGATAGCCGATGCCAATCCCCCGTTCCTGCATCTGCTCCATGAAAGTGGCTCGTGCCGGCTTGCCGTCACCGCGTTCCGGCAGCACCAGTTGGAACAAGTGCCAGTTGCTCTGGGTGAAGTCCGCGGGTGGCAATTGGGCGCCGTAGCGCGCCTCGAAGTCGCTGCCGAAACATTCGAAGTAATGCCGGGCCAGGGCCCGTCGGTGGGCGGTGAGGGCATGGATATGGGCGAACTGGCCGAGGCCGATGGCGGCGGCCACATCGGTCATATTGAACTTGCCGCCCAGCACGTCCACATCCAGGCCGTCGAAGCCGTTGCGGGTCACGCCCTGCAGGCGGTATTTCTCCGCCAGGCGCACTTCTTCGGCGTTGTTCAGCACCAGGCAGCCGCCTTCGGCGCAGGTAACGTTCTTGTTGGCCTGGAAGCTGAACGAGACAAAGTCGCCCGTGGCGCCGATGCGCTGGC
This sequence comes from Pseudomonas morbosilactucae, assembly GCF_023241665.1. NCBI lineage: Bacteria > Pseudomonadati > Pseudomonadota > Gammaproteobacteria > Pseudomonadales > Pseudomonadaceae > Pseudomonas > Pseudomonas morbosilactucae. The sequence continues at coordinate 118,305 of NZ_JALQCX010000033.1, forward strand.
CGTTCCAGCTTGACCCCAAGGCCTGGGCGGCATCTTCCACCACCCGCATGCCGTGGCGCTGGGCCAGGGCGTACAGGCGCGACATGTCCACCGGCAAGCCCGCGAGGTACACCGGGATGATGGCTTTGGTGCGGGGGGTGATGGCGGCTTCGACCTGGGCCAGGTCGATGTTGCGGGTGACCGGGTCGATATCGGCAAATACCGGGGTGGCGCCGACTTCGAGAATCACGTTGGCGGTCGCCACCCAGGAGATCGGCGTGGTAATGACCTCATCACCCGGGCCGATGCCGGCAATACGCAGGGCAATCTCCATGGTGCAGGTGCCGGAGTTGAAGGTGCGCACCGGGCGCCCGCCGAAGTACTCCGAGAGTTGTGCCTCAAACGCCTGGACCTTGGGGCCGCTGGTGATCCAGCCGGAACGCAGCACCTCGCCAACGGCGGCGATGGTGGCTTCATCGATGGTGGGTTTGGAGAACGGCAGGAAAGGCAGCTGGCTCATGACGATGGGCACCCGATAAGCGGACGATGAAGGCGTGGATAACGGCGCACCGTGGCGGCGCCAGCAAAGGCCAGCATCATGGTCCGTCTGCCGTCGCCGCGCCAGACCGTCGCTGCCGGGATCGGCTGCTATGCTGCGTTGACCGTGTTGCATCGAGGCTGAGTGCCAGCCAAGAGAGAGCCCGTCATGTCCCAGTTGTTGCCTCTGAGCCAGTTGCGCGACCCCCATGCTTTTCTGCGACGTCACCTGGGGCCCGATGCGGCCGAGCAGCAAGCCATGCTCGACAGCCTGGGGCTGGGTAGCCGGGTCGAATTGATCGAGCAGACGGTGCCGCCGGGCATCCGCCTGAATCGCCCGCTGGAGTTGCCACCCGCCCTGGATGAAGCGGCGGCGCTGGCCAGGCTGCGGGGGTATGCCGAGCAGAATGAGCTGTGGACCAGCCTGATCGGCATGGGTTACCACGGCACCCTGACGCCGACGGTAATCCTGCGCAACGTCCTGGAAAACCCGGGTTGGTACACCGCGTACACGCCTTATCAGCCGGAGATTGCCCAGGGCCGGCTGGAGGCCTTGCTCAACTTTCAGCAACTGACCATCGACCTCACCGGGCTCGACCTGGCCAACGCCTCGTTACTGGACGAGGCCACGGCAGCGGCGGAAGCCATGGCCCTGGCCAAGCGCGTGGCCAAGTCCAAGAGCAACCTGTTCTTCGTCGATGAAAACTGCCATCCCCAGACCCTGTCCGTGGTGCAGACCCGGGCCGAAGGCTTCGGCATCGAACTGGTGGTGGATACGCCGCAGAACCTGGCTGCGCATCAGGTATTCGGCGCCTTGTTGCAGTACCCGGACACCCACGGGGAGATTCTTGACCTGCGGCCGCTGATCGACCAGTTGCACGCGCAGCAGGCCCTGGCGTGTGTCGCTGCCGACTTGCTGAGCCTGTTGCTGCTGACGCCTCCCGGTGAAATGGGCGCCGATGTGGTCTTCGGTTCGTCCCAGCGCTTTGGCGTGCCCATGGGCTACGGCGGGCCCCACGCGGCGTATTTTGCCTGCCGCGACGAGTTCAAGCGGGCGATGCCCGGGCGCATCATCGGCGTCTCCCGGGACGCCCGGGCAACGTTGCCCTGCGCATGGCGCTGCAAACCCGCGAGCAACATATTCGCCGGGAGAAGGCCAACTCCAACATCTGCACGGCTCAGGTGCTGCTGGCCAATATCGCCAGCTTCTATGCCGTCTATCACGGCCCTGTGGGGCTCAAGCGCATCGCCCAACGGGTGCATCGGCTGACCTGCATCCTCGCCAGTGGCCTTGAGCGGCACGGCATCAAGCGCCTGAACCGGAGCTTCTTCGACACCCTGACCCTGGAAGTCGGCGGCAGCCAGACAGCGATTATCGAGAGCGCCAAGGCGTTGCACATCAATCTGCGGATTCTCGGGCGTGGCCATTTGGGCTTGAGCCTGGATGAAACCTGCGATGAAACCACTGTGGCCCGGTTGTTTGATGTGTTTCTCGGTGCCGACCATGGCCTGGACGTCGCGCAACTGGATGCCGAGGCGCTGGAGTCGGGCATCCCCGATGAACTGTTGCGCACCAGCCGCTACCTGACCCATCCGGTGTTCAGCGCTCACCACAGCGAAACCGAGATGCTGCGCTACCTCAAGCAGCTGGAAAACAAGGACCTGGCCCTCAACCAATCGATGATCCCCCTGGGCTCCTGCACCATGAAGCTCAATGCCAGCAGCGAGATGATCCCCATCACCTGGCCGGCCTTCGCCAACCTGCATCCGTTCGTGCCTCGCGAGCAGGCGCGGGGCTATACGTTGCTGATCGATGAGCTGGAGCGCTGGTTATGTGCGATCACCGGTTTCGATGCGGTGTGCATGCAGCCCAACTCCGGTGCCCAGGGTGAGTACGCGGGGCTGCTGGCGATTCGCAAATACCATGAAAGCCGGGGGCAGGGCGGGCGGCATATCTGCCTGATCCCGGCGTCGGCCCACGGCACCAACCCGGCATCGGCGCAAATGGCCGGCATGCACGTGGTGATCGTCGATTGCGACGAGGCTGGCAATGTCGATCTTGAAGACCTCAAGGCCAAGGCCCTGGCCGCCGGCGAGCAGTTGTCCTGCCTGATGGCGACGTACCCCTCGACCCACGGTGTCTACGAGGAAGGCATCCGCGAGATCTGTGAGGTGATCCACCGCCACGGCGGCCAGGTGTACATGGACGGCGCCAACCTCAATGCCCAGGTGGGCCTGGCCCGCCCGGCGGACATTGGTGCCGATGTGTCCCACATGAACCTGCACAAGACTTTTTGCATTCCCCATGGCGGGGGCGGGCCGGGCATGGGGCCCATCGGCGTGCGTGCGCACCTGGCGCCCTTTGTCGCCAACCACCCGGTGGTGCCGATCGACGGGCCCCTGCCGCAGAACCCTGCCGTCAGCGCCGCGCCCTGGGGCAGCGCCAGTATCTTGCCCATCAGTTGGATGTACATCGCCATGATGGGCCCGCAATTGGCGGATGCCAGCGAGGTGGCGATCCTCGCGGCCAACTACCTGGCCCAGCAACTCGGCGGTGCATTCCCGGTGCTCTACAGCGGGCGTAACGGCCGGGTGGCCCATGAATGCATTCTTGATCTGCGCCCGCTCAAGGCCCTGACTGGCATCAGCGAAGAGGACGTGGCCAAGCGCCTGATGGATTACGGTTTCCATGCCCCGACCATGTCGTTCCCGGTGCCGGGCACGCTGATGGTCGAGCCGACCGAAAGCGAGTCCAAGGCCGAGCTGGACCGGTTTGTCGAAGCCATGTTGAGCATCCGCGCGGAGATTGCCCAGGTCCAGGACGGTCATTGGCCGCCTGACAACAACCCGCTCAAGGGCGCGCCTCATACGCTGGCGGACATCACTGGCGTTTGGGAACGGCCCTACAGCATTGAGCGCGCGGTATTGCCCAGCGCCCATACCAAGGCCCACAAATATTGGCCTACGGTCAACCGGGTGGACAACGTCTATGGCGACCGCAACCTGTTTTGCGCCTGCGTACCGGTGGACGCCTACCGCTGAGCGCTGTGGCTTCGTCGGGCAAAAAAAAGCCGCTTGCCTCATAAGAGGAAGCGGCTTTTTTTAGCTTGCGCAGATCATTCCTGGGCGACGGCGTTCTTCGCCAGGATCGCGTTGGCCAGTTCCATGTCCGTGGCCTGCAGGCCCGGGTTCTCGGCACGCACTTTCTGCATGGCGGCTTCCAGGTACGGACCGCGGATGCTGCCTTCACTGGCGACAAAACTACCGGCATCGTCCTGGGCAGCAACGATCAGTTTGTGGTCCTTGAAGGTCAGGTAGGTGGAACCGGTGGTGGCACCGGAGGAAATGACGTTACGCCAGAAGCTGTCGGCCATTGCCGAACCGACAGGGAGGGAAAGCAAGGCAAGTGTTGCGACAGCTATTTTTAGACGCATGGTGAGTGACTCCGACTGGGGGGTATCTGGAATAATTTGATTACAGACGACCCGAATGAGTTCCGTGGCCGGTGCATAAGGTTTTCGACCTGCGGTGGATGCTATGCAGGCGAGTGCGCGTTTTAACGGCGCTACGTGTCATCCGCGGTATGCCCGCCGGGTAAAATTTGGCACGATGCGCGGCTTCTGCCAGAGCACGGATGTTCCCCCTTGATTTTCGGCCCCAGCCCCATCGCGCTCATGTACCTGTATCTGTTGCTGATCCTTTTCGGTGTCAGCGTGGCGGGATTGGTATCCCTGGTCATGGCGCTGCGTCACCCGGAAAAACGCCAGCGGCTGCGCAAGCGTCTGTGGCTGCACGTACCCCTGACACTGGTGATGCTGTTTTTCGTCGGCCTGGGGCTCAAGTTTGTCTGGGGCATGGTGGCGCTCTCCATCGCCCAGCAAGAGCGCACCCAGGCGCTGAACCCGCGGCTGCAAGCCGATCTGCAACTGGACGAACTGCATTTCCCGGCGGGGACTCTGGTCAAGCTCGATACCCTGGACCCGGTGGACTGGAAGGGGGAGTCGCAGCTGTCGGGCCTGCAAAGCGTTGAACATGCGACGTTCACGGCGCCGCAGACGGTGCTGGGCGTGCAGGTCAGCGAAATAGAGATGCCGCTGCATTATTACTTTTCAAAACTGTTGCTGGTGGACGACCAGCCAGTGGCGGGCTGGCCCTGCAAGGGCGGCGGCTGGGTCAGCTTTGACCGCAGCGTTGAAGACCGGACCTTTCCCAGCCGCTGGCGTTTCGATGAATGCCATCTGAGCCCGGAGGCTCGGTTGGCCGATGTCACCTGGCCCGCGGGTAGCCAGGTGTTCCACGAGTCCTCGGGCTTTATCGTGCGCACTGACGGTGAGGTGCCGCGTCCCGTGGCGTACCAGGGCATGCAGTTCCTGTCGCTGACCCTGGATCTGGATGAGAACCAGCAGTTGCGCCAATGGTCAGGAGTCCTGGCCAAGCCGGTGCAGCTTGGAGAATGGCATTACCCGGCAGGCATGCGCGTGCGCCAGGATGCGCCGGATCGTCTATTGTTCAGCCCGACCCAAGAGTCCACCGCGGTTAACCACCAGACCCGCAAGAAGCTGTCCGTGGGGCGCTCCATTCTGCAGCGGCGTGACGACGGCGCGGTGCTGGATATCCAGCCCAATGACAAGGTCGGGGTGAGCGACTGGGAGTCGTTCGGAAGCTAGGCCCTGCACGAAAACCAGCTGTGCTTCGATCATGTGGCCTTAAAAGCACGCTCGGAATGCGCATGGAGGTCCCTAAACTGCGCATCCTCTTTTTGCCTTGCCTGATCTTAGCTCGGCGAGCTTTCGTACAAACCCTGGGACTGCTCGCTCTGTGGCGTGACTCGCAACACCTCCTCCAGGGTGGTCAGGCCGGCAGCGACCTTCTGCGCACCGGATAGACGCAAGCTGCGCATGCCGTCTCTGGACGCCTGGCGGCGCAAGGCCGACAGGTCCGTGTCGCGGCTGACCAGGGCCTTGAGGCGGTCGCTGATCGGCATGATCTCGTAGACCCCGGCCCGCCCGTGGTAACCGGTGTCTCGGCACTCTGCGCAGCCGACGGCGCGACAGGCATGCTCGGGCAGGGGCAACTGCCAAGGATGGATCAGGGCCTGCCAGTCATTGGCATCGAGGTCCAGGGGCGCCTTGCAGTGCGGGCACAGGGTGCGCAGCAGGCGCTGGGCCATGACGCCCAGCAGGGTGGCCTTGATCAGGTACGGCGCGATGCCCAGTTCCAGCAGGCGGCTGATGGCGCCTGGGGCGTCGTTGGTGTGCAGGGTCGAGAGCACCAGGTGCCCGGTGAGGGCAGCCTGGATGGCCATCTCGGCGGTTTCCAGGTCGCGGATCTCGCCGATCATCAAGATGTCCGGGTCCTGGCGCATCAAGGCGCGCACGCCGCTGGCGAAGTTCAGGTCGATGTTGTGCTGGACCTGCATTTGGTTGAACGCCGGCTCGACCATTTCGATCGGGTCTTCGATGGTGCACAGGTTGACTTGGGGCGTCGCCAGCGTCTTCAGGGTGGTGTAAAGGGTGCTGGTCTTGCCCGAGCCGGTGGGCCCGGTGACCAAGACAATGCCATTGGCCTGACGGGTCATGTGCAGCCAGCGCTGCCGGTCTTCGGACGAGAAACCCAGTTGCTCGAAGTCCTTGAGCAGCACCTGTGGATCGAAGATGCGCATCACCAGTTTTTCGCCGAAGGCCGTGGGCAGGGTCGACAGCCGCAGTTCCACGGGGTTGCCCTGGGCTGTCTGGGTCTTGATCCGGCCGTCCTGGGGTTTGCGTTTTTCTGCGACGTTCATTCGGCCCAGGCTTTTCAGGCGGCTGACCATGGCGATGGTCACCTGGGGCGGGAATTGATAGACGTTGTGCAGCACGCCGTCGATGCGAAAACGCAGGGTGCCGTGCTCCCGTCGAGGCTCAAGGTGGATATCGCTGGCCCGCTGTTGAAAGGCGTACTGGAACAGCCAGTCCACGATATTGACGATGTGCGCGTCATCGGCGTCGGCCGCCTGGTCCCGGTGGCCGAGGTTGAGCAACTGTTCGACGTTGCCCGGAGAAGGGCCGTGCTGTTCGCTGTTGGCGCTGCTGACCGATTTGGCTAGGCGATAGAACTCCAGGGTGAAGCGACGGATGTCGGCCGGGTTGGCCACCACCCGCCGGATCGGTCGCTTGAGTACATGGGCCAGGTCGGCTTCCCAGCGCTGGATATAGGGTTGGGCACTGGCCACAGTCACCGCCTGGCTGTCGACAGCGACCGCCAGGATGGCGTGGCGCTGGGCGAAGGCGCAGGACATCAGCGGGGTGATGCGGGCAACGTTGATTTGCAATGGATCGATGCGCAGATAGGGCTGCCCGGCTTGGCCGGCCAGCCACAGGGTCAGGCTTTCCAGATCCAGGCGTTGGCCCGGCCGGCCGAGATCATCCAGTTGCTGGCCGGCGAGAAATTCCAGGGGGTGCTGTGTGCCCGGGTTGGCGCCGGGCCGGGCTGCGAGGGTGCGTTCGGCGCAATCCGGGCTGATGCGTTCTTGGGCGACCAGTTCCCGCAGCAGATCGTCGAGATCCAACCAGCGGTCTTGAGCGACACGGGTGACGGACATGGGGCCTTCCTTGGACCTTGGGCAATGGTTGTGACCAAGGGTAGTGCGCGGCGCCCCGAGAGCTGCCCACCAAGGGTTGCAAGACGTTGCCCCGGGGCCTCTCAGCCGGCGGCTTGCAAGCGGGAAGTCTCGGCTGGCTGCTGTTCTACCGAGCACACGCTGATCAGGTTACGAAGTTTTTCGCCGATCACTTGGGCTCGGTGCCAGCTCAGCCCATCCAGTGCCAGGTCCATGCACAGCAGCCCGTCCCGTTGTTGCACCTGAAGCTGCTGTGGCACCAGGCCCTGCAAGGCGAACGGGTTGAGCACCCGGCATAGGACGTCGGCGTCGGCTTCGGCGATCACCTGGTAATGCACGGCGCAATGGGTATTGCCGGCGTTCCAGACGTCGGCGCGGCTCGGTTCGGTGGGAACGGCTTCGAGAGGGGGCATGGTGTTCTCCAAATCAGTGGAGAAATCTTTACATGGGATGATGGGTATTTCTTATCTAATATGGTCGTTATTGGCGAATAAATGAATGGATTTATTCGTAATCTGGCTTTATAGAGGTTTATTTATGCAAAGCGAGTTGGACGCTTATGACCGGCGCATTCTGGCCTTGCTGCAAGAGGACGCCTCGCTGTCCAGTGCACAGATTGCCGAACAGGTCGGCTTGTCCCAATCCCCGTGCTGGCGCCGGATCCAGCGCATGAAGGAGGAGGGGGTGATTCGCGGCCAGGTGACCTTGCTAGACCGCAAGAAGATCGGCCTCAACACGCAGATTTTTGCCGAGGTCAAACTCAACGCCCATGGGCGCTCCAACTTCACAGAGTTCACCGAGGCGATTCGCGGTTTTCCCGAGGTGCTGGAGTGTTATGTGCTGATGGGAGCGGTGGATTTTCTGTTGCGCATCGTCACGGCGGATATCGAGGCGTATGAGCGCTTCTTCTTCGAGAAGTTATCGATGGTGCCGGGGATTCAGGAGGTGAACTCGATCGTCGCTTTGTCGGAGATCAAGTCGACCACCAGCTTGCCAGTATTGCGCTGAAACGGCTGGTGGGACTTTCGGCGACGCACCGGCTCCTGGAGGAGCCGGCGATTTACCTGAGGGGTCAGAAGCGCAGGAGGGTTTTCCAGGCGCGGTTCTGGAACACGGTGATTGCCTGTTGCTTGCGGGCGTCCAGGGCTTCGTCGCTGATGGGCTCGTTGGCCAATTGCGCCAACTTGTTCAACTCGCCGTAGAGACGGTCCAGCTCCGGGATTTCCAGCACGTTGCGCGCATGGTGCATCCAGGCCTGGATGCGTTCGATGCGCGGCAACTGCTCGGCCAGGTCTTCCGGTTGCTGCTGGTAACGCGGCAATTGCAGGGCCACGGCTTCTTCGGCCAGCAGGCGCGGTAGCCAGTTGCCCAGTTGCGCGGCGCCCTGGCGATTGCCCCGGGTGTTACGGTCGGCTGCCCAGGTGCGGGCCAGCAACCAGCGCGAGGTGTTCAGGGAGAACAGGCCCCAGCGCACGTCTTCCAGTTCTTCGATGAACTGCTCCGGTGCGGCTTTACGGACGTCTTCGTCTTCCAGGCCAGCCTGGACCAGTGGACGCCAGTCTTCCAGCAGCCCATCCAGGGAGGCGCGCAGTTCGCCCGTGGCCTGGCGCGGCGCGGCCTGACCGAGGCTGCTGACCAGGGCGCGCAGTTCGGCGAGGTTGTCGACCCAGTCCTGCAGCAGGCGCCAGTGGCCGTTGAAGCGATACTGCTCGGCCAGTCGTTGGCTGCTGCCCAGCAAGTGCCAGGTCAGGGCCGCGAAGGCGTCGTCCAGGGGCATTTCTGCGGTCAACTCCGGCGCCGGCAGGCTCAGGGAGTAGCTGTTGGCGTCGAACAGGCGATAGCCGCGCTCGGCCTTGCTGATGTCGCAAGGCATCAGCGCCAGGGTCGCGGCCAGTTCGGCGGCCAGTTCCAGCAGGGCAGCGGGCTCGCCTTCCCGCAGTTCCAGTTCCAGCTCGCAGATTTCTTCCTTCTGCTTGCCAGCGACCACATGGCCCAAGTCCAGGGCCGCTTCGATCACCACCTTGGCCTTGCCGCGACCCCAGGCAATTTCCGCGCGCTCGCGGACGAAATCGGTGGTGAAGATCGGCTTCAGGGTCTTTTTGTCCAGCTCGGCCAGTTCCGCCGGCCAGCATTCGCCGTCGAGTTTTTTTACGTCGAGCTTGGCTTTGGCCAGGTGCCAGTCGTACTCGTTGCGTTCCGACAGGCCAGCGATGCTTTGGCCGCGGGTCTTGAGGGTCTGGATCACTTCTTCACCGTCGCGGCGCAGGCGCAGGGCAACCTTGGCCCGGGCCAGGTCGCGCTCGGGGGTGTCGAAGTATTGGTTCATCAGTTCACGGCGTTCCCAGCCACTTTTGTTGCGTTTTTTCAGCAGCGGGTGCTCGCGCAGGGCGGCGAGGGTTTCGCGGCTGACGCGGAGTTTGATTTCGGTTTCTTTCTGCATGGCCGGAAAATCCAGGATCGGGAGCGCAGCCGGGGGAAGGTGTGGCTGCCAAGGCCGTGCAGTGTACAGGACTCGCTGCCTGGAGGTGCCGCGACGGTTTATTCCGCTGACAAGATGGCTCTATGATGGGCCTCATCTTGGCTCTCGGGAGACAGCGCACATGCCATTGCCGTCCATGAAAGATCAGTTCGCCGCGCTGATCGCCGCGCCGTCGGTCAGCTGTACCCAACCTGCACTGGATCAATCCAACCGGGCGGTTATCGATCTGTTGGCCAGTTGGCTGGGCGACCTGGGTTTTGCCTGCGATATCCAGCAGGTCAGCCCCGGCAAGTTCAACCTGCTGGCCAGTTTTGGCAGCGGCCCTGGTGGCCTGGTATTGGCTGGCCACAGTGACACGGTGCCCTTCGATGGCGCCCTGTGGCAGACCGACCCGCTGAAGCTCACCGAAGTCGATGGCCGCTGGGTCGGGCTCGGCAGTTGCGACATGAAGGGGTTTTTCGCCCTGGTCATCGAAGCCGTGCAGCCATTGCTGGACCAGCCCTTCAAGCAGCCGCTGCTGATCCTCGCCACGTGCGATGAAGAAAGCTCCATGGCTGGCGCCCGCGCCCTGGCCGAGGCGGGGCGACCCCTGGGGCGTGCGGCGGTGATTGGCGAGCCCACGGGCCTCAAGCCGATCCGCTTGCACAAGGGGGTGATGATGGAGCGCATCGACATCCTCGGGCGCAGCGGCCATTCCTCGGACCCGAGCCTCGGCCACAGCGCCCTGGAGGCCATGCACGACGCCATGGGCGAGCTGCGTGGCCTGCGCCTGGCCTGGCAACGCGAGTTCCGCAACCCGCAATTCAGTGTGCCTCAGCCGACCCTGAACTTTGGCTGCATCCATGGTGGCGACAACCCCAACCGCATCTGCGGGCAGTGCTCCCTGGAGTTCGACCTGCGCCCCCTGCCGGGCATGGACCCACAGGCGCTGCGCGAGGCTATTCGGCAGAAGCTGAATCCGATCGCTGAGCGCCATCAGGTGAAAATCGACTACGCGCCGTTGTTCCCGGAAGTGCCGCCCTTTGAGCAGGCAGAGGATGCCGAATTGGTCCGGGTGGCCGAAAGACTCACCGGCCATCGTGCCGAAGCAGTGGCGTTCGGCACCGAAGCGCCTTATCTTCAGCGCCTTGGTTGCGAGACCCTGGTGCTCGGCCCTGGCGACATCGCCTGTGCCCACCAACCCGGGGAATACCTCGAAATGTCACGCTTGCAGCCTACCGTGCATCTACTACGTGAACTGATCGAACATTATTGCCTGACCCCGGCCCAGCCTCGGTAAATCCTGGTTGCCCAGGTCCGTATCTATGAGGAGAGCGAGCGTGTCGCCAAGCCTGTTCCGACGATAACCATCAGCCCGATGTGCGTTTTCCGTTTCGTCCTTTCTATAGGCTGCTTTTTATTTACAGGCTCAGGTTCATGCCCGACTACGTTAATTGGCTTCGCCACGCTTCCCCGTACATCAATGCCCACCGTGATTGCACTTTCGTCGTGATGCTGCCCGGCGACGGTGTCGAGCACCCGAATTTCGGCAATATCGTTCATGACCTGGTGCTGTTGCACAGCCTGGGCGTGCGCCTGGTGCTGGTGCACGGTTCACGGCCACAGATCGAAACCCGCTTGGCGGCCCGCGGCCTGACCCCCCATTACCACCACGGGATGCGCATCACCGATGCTGCGACCCTGGAGTGCGTCATCGACGCCGTTGGCCAATTGCGCATCGCCATCGAGGCGCGGTTGTCCATGGACATGGCGTCTTCTCCGATGCAGGGCTCGCGCCTGCGGGTGGCCGGCGGCAACCTGGTGACCGCTCGTCCGATCGGTGTACTGGAAGGCGTCGACTATCACCACACCGGCGAAGTGCGGCGCGTCGACCGCAAAGGCATCAATCGCCTGCTGGATGAGCGCTCCATCGTCCTGCTTTCGCCCCTGGGCTATTCCCCCACCGGGGAAATTTTCAACCTGGCCTGTGAAGACGTGGCCACCCGCGCCGCCATCGACCTTGGGGCTGACAAGCTGCTGCTGTTCGGCGCCGACATGGGCCTGATCGATGAAAACGGCAAGCTGGTGCGTGAGTTGCGCCCGCAACAGGTGCCTGCGCATTTGCAGCGCCTGGGCGCCAACTATCAGGCCGAGTTGCTGGACGCCGCCGCCGAGGCTTGCCGGGGCGGAGTGGGGCGCAGCCATATTGTCAGTTACGCCGAAGACGGTGCCTTGCTCACCGAACTGTTCACCCGTGACGGTGGCGGCACGCTGGTGGCCCAGGAACAGTTCGAACTGGTCCGCGAGGCAGCCATTGAAGACGTGGGCGGTTTGTTGGATTTGATCAGCCCGCTGGAAGAGCAGGGGATTCTGGTGCGGCGCTCCCGAGAGGTGCTGGAGCGGGAGATCGAGCAGTTCAGCGTGGTTGAGCGTGAAGGCATGATTATCGCCTGCGCGGCGCTCTACCAGATCGCCGAGTCTGACGCCGGGGAACTGGCGTGCCTGGCGGTGAACCCGGAGTACCGTCATGGCGGTCGGGGTGACGAACTGTTGGAAAGGATCGAAACCCGGGCTCGTGCCCAGGGCCTGAAAACCCTGTTCGTGCTTACCACTCGGACTGCTCACTGGTTTCGCGAACGTGGGTTTGTGCCGAGCAGTGTCGAGCGCCTGCCTTCGGCGCGAGCGTCGCTGTACAACTACCAGCGCAACTCGAAAATCTTCGAAAAGACCCTCTGAAGGTTGCCCCCTGTCGGCCTCGAACCACTGCGTTCGAGGCCTTGCTGGCGGCTAGGCGGTGGTTGTTGCAGATGTCAGAAATAAGTCTGATCGATACAAAAACTGTAACAAATTGACGCGACCATAGGCGTTTCGCCATGATTGCGCCGATTTTTCCGATAACGCCGGCTTTTTTAGCAGGGGCATCGCCGGAAAAATCTTATCTGTACCAGGGAATATCCTTCAGGAATGGGCTTAAGCGTCGGTGGTTACACGTGCCGGCGAGGTATTGCGTCGAAGAGTCATATTCCTGAATGGTATGAAAAAGAATGAAATAATTCTTTTTGGGTTTATGGAAAGTTCATTACCCTGCAGGGACCAAAACACAGCGATTAGACCTTGGTCTTAGACACAGATAGTTACGATTGACTTGTCAGTCACTGTCTGGCGCTAATCGCGCATCTGTGGATCCGGGCATTTCGACCCAGGACCAAAGAATCACAAAAATTAGAAACGAGAGGAGCGAAACATGAATAAGTCCACCTTGGCCCTGGCTGTGGCCGTAGGGGTTTTGGCGCAACAAGCAAGCGCCGCCGGTTTTGTCGAAGACAGCAAGGCCAGCATCACTGCCCGTAACTTCTACATCAACACCGATAACCGTGATGGCACTGCCAATCCTTCCAAGCAGGAAGAATGGGGTCAGGGTTTCATCTTCAACTTCACCTCCGGCTACACCCAAGGCACCGTAGGCTTCGGCGTCGACGCCATCGGCCTGCTGGGCATCAAGTTGGACTCGGGTAAAGGCACTGCCTACAACGCCGGTAGCGCGAACAAAGGCGGCACCGTTTTCCCAAGCGACAACGATGGCCGTGCGGTCGATGACTTCAGCAGCCTCGGCCTGACCGCTAAGGTCAAGGTTTCCAAGACTGAACTGCGCCTGGGCACTCTGCAGCCAAAACTGCCAGTGGTTACCACCAACGACGGTCGTCTGCTGCCGCAAACCTTCCAGGGTGGCCAGATCACTTCCAACGACATCGACAACCTGACACTGGTTGGCGGTAAGTTGGAACACGCCAAAGGTCGTAACTCGACTAACAACGATTCGCTGACCATCGCGGGTTCCAACGGTGCGACCACCACGCCAACCGCGAACAAGCGCAGCAATGAGTTCTACTACGCGGGTGGTGACTACAAGATCACCAAAGACCTGACCGCTCAGTACTACTACGGCGAGCTGGAAAACTTCTACCAGCAACACTTCCTGGGCCTGACCCACAACCTGGCACTGCCAGTGGGTAGCTTGAAGTCGGACCTGCGTTACTTCAACAGTGACTCCGATGGCAAGAACGGCAGCCAGGAAGGTCGTATCTCCGGCTATCGTGCTAGCGGCGTCAACAATGGCGGTGAAGTGGACAACCGCACCTGGAGCGCCAAGTTCACCTATAGCCTGCAAGGCCACGCTCTCAGCGCCGGCTACCAGCGCGTGAACGGCACCAGCGACTTCCCGTTCCTGAACCAGGGTGACGGCGCCAGCAGCTACCTGATCACCGACTCGCAGATCGGCAAGTTCCAGCGCGCCGGCGAGCGCACCTGGTTGGCCCAGTACGCGTACGACTTCGCCACTGTGGGCTTGCCAGGCCTGACCACTTCCGTGGTCTACCTCAAGGGTGACAACGTCAACGTTAACGCTGGTAGCGACAAGGGTGAGTGGGAACGTGACTTCTCCCTCGGCTACGTTGTTCCGGAAGGCACTCTCAAGGGCCTGGGCCTGGCGTGGAAAAACGCCTCGCTGCGCTCCGACGTTGCTTCTCAGCGTAACCAGGACGAAAACCGTCTGATCCTCAGCTACACCCTGTCGATCTTGTAATACCGCAAAAAAACTGGCCCGGCGCAATGCCGGGCCAGTGTTGCTTCCAGTCAGGCCCACCCCCGTGAGCCCTCCTGAATCCCCTCTTTTACAGCGACTCAAGGCCTTCTCGAACCTTGTTGAGAATGGTGGTCTTCGCGTGCGCGTGAGTCCAATGAAGAGATTTTTAATATTCCTTTTGGGTCTTAATAAATCGATATTTATTCTTTTTAAATAAGCTCCAGTGCAGGCAGAGTAGCTCTATCACGCACTCACAGGAGCAGCACCATGAGCCTCAGACTGGGCGACATCGCCCCCGACTTCGAACAGGATTCCAGTGCCGGCAAGATTCGTTTCCACGAGTGGCTGGGCGATAGCTGGGGCGTGCTGTTCTCTCATCCGGCGGACTTCACCCCGGTGTGCACCACGGAGCTGGGCTTCACCGCCAAGCTCAAGGATGAATTCGCCCAGCGCGGGGTCAAGGCCATCGCCCTGTCGGTGGACCCAGTGGACTCGCACCACAAGTGGATCGAAGACATCAACGAGACCCAGAACACCCTGGTCAATTTCCCGATCCTGGCCGATGCCGACCGCAAGGTTTCGGACCTCTACGACCTGATCCACCCCAACGCCAATGACACCCTGACCGTACGTTCGTTGTTCGTCATCGACCCGAACAAGAAGGTGCGCCTGACCATCACCTACCCGGCCAGCACCGGGCGCAATTTCCACGAAATCCTGCGGGTGATCGACTCCCTGCAGCTCACCGACAACTACAAGGTGGCCACCCCGGCCAACTGGCAGGACGGTGATGAAGTAGTGATTGTGCCGTCCCTCAAGGACGAAGAGGAAATCAAGAAACGCTTCCCTAAAGGTTATCGCGCAGTGAAGCCCTACCTGCGACTGACCCCGCAGCCCAACCGCTAATCCACCTTTATCCGGGCGCCGGCTTGCCGGCGATCAGGCCGCGGCTACCCGACGCCGCGTGCCAGGTTTTTCAGATCCACAAAGCAGGGGGTTCAGGCCGTTTTGACGGCCTATTTTTTTGTCTGGAGAAAAACCCCTTACATATTCGCTTATGGAATAAACAAATGAATAAATAAGATTTATGGATATATAAATAGGCTGTTAATGTCTGCTCAACCCAGCGAGATCGCAAACCGCGAATCGCCATTGATCGCTCAAGGAAACCTGCATGTTGGTCGTCTCACTCGGTGGCAGTCCAAGCCAGCGTTCCCGCTCCGGGGTGCTGCTGGACCACGCCAAGCGCTTGTTGCAGGAACAGGGTGTGGAAGTGGTCAGCTATCAGGTACGGGACTTCCCGGCCGAAGATTTGCTGCACGCTCGCTTCGACAGCCCCAAGGTGCTTGACCTGTTGCAGCAGATTGACCAGGCCGACGGCCTGCTGATTGCCACGCCGGTGTACAAGGCTTCGTTTTCCGGCGCGCTGAAGACCCTGCTGGACCTGCTGCCCGAGCGTGCCCTGAGCCACAAGGTGGTACTGCCCATGGCTACAGGCGGCAGCATTGCCCACATGCTGGCGGTGGATTACGCCTTGAAGCCGGTGCTCTCGGCGCTCAAGGCCCAGGAGATGCTGCACGGTATCTTTGCCGAGGACAGCCAGATCGCGTACGGCGAGGGCAGTGTCCAGGCGCAGTTGGCGCCGGCTTTGGAACAACGCCTGAAAGAGGCCCTGGAACAGTTCCACAGCGCCTTGGCCCGCCGGCCAAAGCCGCTGGATCCCAATGCACTGAATGAACGTTTGTTGAGTGCTCGCTGGAGCATTTAAGCCTCACCGCTGAACCCATGATGAATCAGTAGTACTCACCTTACTCAGCCGCCAACGGCCAAGCAGGTGCAGCCTAAACCCAACAGCAAATAAGGAGAGCGCCATGCGCCCTGTGATTTTGCGTCGCGGTCTGGTCGCTCTGTTTGCTGCGGCTGTGTCCTTCGGCGCCATTGTTCAAGCTCAAGCCGCCGAGACCTTGCGGATCGGTTATCAGAAGTACGGCACCCTGGTGCTGCTCAAGGCCAAGGGCTCCTTGGAGAAGCGCCTGGCCGCGCAGGACGTGAAGGTGCAATGGACAGAGTTCCCGGGTGGCCCACAGTTGCTCGAAGGCCTTAACGTGGGCTCCATCGACTTCGGCGTCACTGGCGAAACCCCGCCGGTCTTTGCCCAGGCCGCTGGCGCGGACCTGCTGTACGTGGCCTATGAGCCGCCAGCCCCTACCAGCGAAGCGATCCTGGTGCCCAAGGATTCACCGATCAAGTCGGTGCAGGATTTGAAGGGCAAGAAAGTCGTTCTCAATAAAGGCTCCAACGTTCACTACCTGCTGGTGCGCGCTCTGGAAGACGCTGGCCTCAAGTACAGCGATATCCAGACCGTGTTCCTGCCGCCGGCCGATGCCCGCGCCGCGTTCGAGCGTGGCAGCGTCGATGCCTGGGTGATCTGGGACCCGTACCAGGCTGCTGCCGAGCAACAGCTGCAAGCCCGCACCCTGCGTGATGGCAGCGGCATCGTCGACAACCATCAGTTCTACCTGGCGACCAAGCCGTACGCCGAACACCACCCCGAGGTAATCAAGGCGCTGGTGGAAGAGGTGCGTGCCGTGGGCGAGTGGTCCAAGGCCAACCCGCAAGAGGTGACCAACCAAGTGGCGCCGCTGCTCGGCTTGCCCGCCGACATCACCCTGACCTCGGTGAAACGCCAGGGTTACGGCGCACTGTTCCTGACCCCGGAAGTGGTCGCGGCCCAGCAGAAAATCGCCGACAGCTTCTATCAGCTCAAGCTGATTCCCAAACCCTTGAGCATCAAGGACGTGATCTGGACCCCGCCAGCCGCCGTAGCCAAAGCGCCGTAATTCGAACCCCTTAGGAGACAACTCCATGAGCCTTAACATTTTCTGGTTCCTGCCTACCCACGGCGACGGCCATTACCTTGGCACCGCCGAAGGCGCTCGCGCCGTCGATCATGCGTACTTGCAGCAGATCGCCCAAGCGGCCGATCGCCTGGGTTTTGGCGGCGTGCTGATCCCCACCGGGCGGTCCTGCGAGGACTCCTGGCTGGTGGCCGCGTCGCTGATTCCGGTGACCCAGCGTTTGAAGTTTCTGGTTGCCTTGCGCCCCGGGATCATTTCCCCGACGGTGGCTGCGCGCCAGGCGGCGACCTTGGATCGTCTGTCCGGCGGTCGTGCGCTGTTCAACCTGGTGACCGGTGGCGATCCGGATGAATTGGCCGGCGATGGGTTGTTTCTCAGCCACGAAGAGCGCTATCAGGCCTCGGTGGAATTCACCCGCATCTGGCGTCGGGTGCTGGAAGGCGAAACCGTCGATTACGACGGCCAGCACATCAGCGTGAAGGGCGCCAAGTTGCTCTATCCGCCGATCCAGCAACCGCGGCCGCCGCTGTACTTCGGCGGCTCCTCGGAAGCTGCCCAGGACCTGGCCGCCGAGCAGGTGGAGATGGTGTTGACCTGGGGCGAGCCACCGGCTGCCGTGGCGGAGAAGATCCAGCAGGTTCGGGAAAAAGCCGCCAAGCTCGGGCGCACCGTGCGCTTCGGCATTCGCCTGCACGTGATCGTGCGGGAAACCAACGCCGAAGCCTGGCAGGCCGCAGAGCGCCTGATCTCCCATGTGGACGACGAGACCATTGCCCGCGCCCAGGCGTCCCTGGCGCGTTTCGACTCCGTGGGCCAGCAACGCATGGCCGCGTTGCACGGTGGTAACCGCGACAAGCTGGAAGTCAGCCCTAACCTGTGGGCCGGCGTCGGCCTGGTGCGGGGCGGTGCCGGTACGGCGCTGGTGGGCGATGGGCCGACCGTGGCCGCGCGCATGCAGGAGTACGCGGACCTGGGCATCGACACCTTTATCTTTTCCGGTTATCCCCACTTGGAAGAATCCTATCGCGTGGCCGAGCTGTTGTTCCCGCACCTGGATATCGAACGTCCCGAGCTGCCTAAAGGCGCCGGTTATGTCAGCCCGTTCGGCGAAATGGTCGCCAACGACATCATCCCCAAAGCTGCGTCCCAGAGCTGAGGCGTGGCCATGAACAGACAAAACATTCTCCATCGCCTGGCACCCTGGGCCCTGCCCGTGCTGTTGCTGGCGGTCTGGCAACTGTCGGTCTCGGCCGGCTGGTTGTCGACACGTATCCTGCCGGCCCCCAGTGCGGTGATCGAAGCCGGCGTGAGCCTGGTGCGCAGTGGCGAAATCTGGACTCACCTGGCCATCAGCGGCTGGCGTGCAGCTGTCGGCTTCGTCATCGGCGGCGGCATCGGCCTGGCCCTGGGCTTTATCACCGGCCTGTCGAAGTGGGGCGAACGCCTGCTGGACAGCTCGGTGCAGATGATCCGTAACGTGCCGCACCTGGCGCTGATTCCCCTGGTGATCCTGTGGTTCGGCATCGATGAGTCGGCGAAGATTTTCCTGGTGGCCCTCGGCACCCTGTTCCCGATCTACCTCAACACCTATCACGGCATTCGCAATGTCGACCCGGCGCTGGTGGAGATGGCGCGCAGCTACGGCCTGTCCGGGTTCGGCCTGTTCCGCCAAGTGATTTTGCCGGGGGCGCTGCCTTCGATCCTGGTGGGCGTGCGTTTTGCCCTGGGCTTTATGTGGCTGACCTTGATCGTGGCGGAAACCATCTCGGCCAGCTCCGGCATCGGCTACCTGGCGATGAACGCCCGTGAATTCCTGCAGACCGACGTGGTGGTGCTGGCCATTGTGATGTACGCCATCCTCGGCAAGCTGGCCGACCTGGCTGCTCGCGGCCTGGAGCGTGTGTGGTTGCGCTGGCATCCGGCCTATCAAGTGAATAAAGGAGGTGCGGCATGACGGCTCAACAACCTCCACGCCTGCTGCGGGGTATTCCCCTGGCGGTGCGCAAGTTGCGCAAGGCCTTTGGTGCCCGGGAGGTGCTCAAGGAGATCGACCTGCACATTCCGGCGGGCCAGTTCGTGGCCGTCGTGGGCCGCAGCGGTTGCGGTAAAAGTACCTTGCTGCGCCTGCTGGCCGGCCTCGACAAAGCCAGCGGCGGTGAGCTGCTGGCGGGTTCCGCGCCGCTCGCCGAAGCCATTGAAGACACGCGGTTGATGTTTCAGGAAGCGCGTCTGCTGCCGTGGAAAAAGATCATCGATAACGTCGGCCTGGGTCTTAAGGGCGACTGGCGTCCCAAGGCGCTGGAGGCTCTGGAGGCGGTGGGCCTGGCCGAGCGTGCCAATGAGTGGCCGGCGGCCTTGTCCGGTGGGCAGAAGCAGCGTGTGGCCCTGGCTCGCGCCTTGATCCACCAGCCGCGCCTGTTGCTGCTCGATGAGCCTTTGGGCGCGCTGGATGCCCTGACGCGTATCGAGATGCAGCAACTGATCGAGAACCTTTGGCAGAAGCACGGCTTCACCGTGTTGCTGGTGACCCACGATGTCAGCGAGGCCGTGGCCATTGCCGACCGGGTGATCCTGATTGAAGACGGCGAAATCGGCCTCGACCTGCACGTCGACCTGCCGCGTCCACGAGCCCGTGGTTCCCATCGCCTGGCGGCGCTGGAAGCCGAAGTCCTCAACCGTGTGTTGTCGTTGCCCGGCACACCGCCGGAACCCGAACCTGTTTCACCGCTGCCTACGCAATTGCGATGGGCGCAATAAAAGCAGCGGCAAGCTTTTAGCTTCAGGTGGTAAGGGAAAGCAGAGCGCTTTGACTTGCAGCCAGTCGCTAACAACTTGCAGCTATTTCAACCCCAGGAGAAATCGTATGACCATTAAAGCCATCAACGTTCGCAACCAGTTCAAAGGCACCATCAAGGAAATCGTCGAAGGCGACGTACTGTCGGAAATCGACGTGCAGACCGCGTCCGGCATCGTCACTTCCGTGATCACCACCCGTTCGGTCAAAGAGCTGGAACTGGTGATCGGCAGCGAAGTGATTGCCTTCGTGAAATCCACCGAGGTGTCGATCGCCAAACTGTGATCGCCAGTCCCTTGGGCGTTGGTTGATCGCTCACGCGCGTTGCGTGGGAGCGATCACATCGCCGACAAGCCGGCTCTGCAAGGGGCGGGTTAGCGTTTGGGCAGGTACGTGGGCAAGTAGAGCCCCACATATGCATCGAATACTCGCATCCCTTCCTCGGCCATGCGCGGGGTGATCTGCCCATGCTGATGCACCGAGCGTGCATACACACGGTCGCTCAGCTCCAGGGCCAGGGCGAATACGTCCACGTCGCTGGGTAAGGTCGGCACCTCGAAGTGGCGGTTGAACACCTCCAGCATCAAATCCCCCAATTCCAGATCATGCTGGCGGTCCGCCTGGGTGACTTCGGTCAGTCCGTGCTGGGCGAGGATCAACTGGCGCGCGGCGGCATCGTTGCTGTAGATGGTGAGCATGCGTTGTTCGACCACGTAGGACAGGTCGCGCCAGTGCTTGAGTGAATCGTGGTCGATGGGTGCCTGGATGGCGGCCCGGAAGGCCGCGTGGACATCAGCGGTCAAGGCTTCCAGCAGTGCCGGTACGCTGGCGAAGAAGTGATACACCGACGACGGCGGAATCTGCGCCCGTTCGGCCACGCTGTAGATCGACAAACTGGCCACGCCTTCGGCAGCCAGCAAGGTGCGGGCGGCGTCGAGGATCGCGTCGATCCGGGCCTGGCTGCGGGCGCGGGGTTTGCGAGGGGCGGCGGGGCGGGTTGTCATGGAAGTCTCCTACAAGGCAGCGGGCATTGTATGAGCAGGAAGGTGTGTTGTCTGCCAAACCGCTATCGCCCAGGCCGGCTCCTGCATTGAACACGCGTCAACCTGTAGGAGCTGGCTTGCCAGCGATCCGCCGCAGGCGGCCATAAAAAAAACGCCGCAGGCTGGGGAGCCTGCGGCGTTGTTTTTTGCACTGGCCGCTTACACGGTGTGCAGGTACCAGTTGTATTCGAGGTCGGAGATGGAGTGTTCGAACTCCTCCAGCTCGCTCTCTTTACAGGCCACGAAGATATCGATGTATTTCGGATCGATGTACTTGGCCATGACTTCACTGTCGTCGAGCTCGCGCAAGGCATCGCGCAAGTTGTTCGGCAGGCTTTGCTCGTTCTGTTCGTAGGAGTTGCCTTCCACCGGTGCGCCAGGCTCGATCTTGTTGGTCAGGCCGTGGTGCACGCCTGCCAGGACCGAAGCCATCAGCAGGTAAGGGTTGGCGTCGGCACCCGCCACGCGGTGTTCGATACGCACGGAGTCGGCCGTGCCGGTCGGCACACGGATCGCCACAGTGCGGTTGTCCAGGCCCCAGCACGGCGAGTTCGGCACGTAGAACTGTGCGCCGAAACGGCGGTAGGAGTTGACGTTCGGGCAGAGGAAAGCCATCTGCGCCGGTAGGGTCTCGAGCACACCGCCGATCGCGTGACGCAGTGCGGCGTTCTGCTCGGGATCCTCGCTGGCAAAGATGTTCTTGCCGTCTTTATCCAGGATCGAAATGTGTACGTGCAGACCGTTGCCCGCCTGGCCCGGGTAAGGCTTGGCCATGAAGGTGGTGTCCATTTCATGGTCGTAGGCGATGTTCTTGATCAGGCGCTTGAGCAGTACCGCGTAATCGCAGGCCTTGATCGGGTCGGCGACGTGGTGCAGGTTGACTTCGAACTGCGCCGGGGCACTTTCCTTGACGATGGCGTCGGCAGGGATGCCTTGTTCTTTGGCACCTTCCAGAATGTCCTGGAGGCAGTCGACGTATTCGTCGAGGTCGTCGATCAGGTAGACCTGTGTCGAGTGCGGACGCTTGCCGGAAATGGGCGAGCGGGGCGGCTGTGGACGGCCGTTCACGTTCTCCTGGTCGATCAGGTAGAACTCCAGTTCGAACGCAGCGCAGATGGTCAGGCCCATCTCGTCGAACTTGGTCACCACCTGGCGCAGGACTTCACGCGGGTCGGCGAAGAAGGGGTCGCCTTCGAGTTCGTGCATGGTCATTAACAGTTGCGCGGTCGGGCGCTTCTGCCAGGGTTCATTGCACAGGGTGTCGGGAATGGGATAACAGATTCGGTCAGCATCACCGATGTCCAGGCCCAGGCCGGTGCTTTCCACCGTAGAGCCGTTGATATCCAGAGCAAATAGAGAGGCCGGCAGGTTGATGCCTTTCTCGTAAACCTTGTGGAGACTGGTGCGTTCAATGCGCTTGCCGCGCACCACACCATTCATATCCGCAATCAGAAGGTCAACGTAGAGAACCTCAGGATGTTCCTTAAGGAACGCGTTCGCTTCGTTAAGCTGAACGGCACGCGGGGGTACCGACATGATGCAACACCTTTGTTGTTAAAAATATCAATCATTGATCTTTTCTGGTTTCAGTCAACCCGAACGGCATGCCGAAGTCAAGCAAGGCCTTTTTTGCCCTAATAAAGCGCTTAGGGGGCTCTTTTGGGGCAAAACAGGGCATATTTTTGTCTTCGAACTCCTCGGGCACCGCAGGCTTGAGCGGGGCGTGTTGTATTTTTTACGGGGGTGTTGTGTAAAAAAATGAACAAGGCTAAGCTCGATTCAAACCCATAACACCAATAATACCGGGGTGTTTCATGTATCGCCTGCCGTTAATCGGCGTCACCGCCTGCTCCAGGCAGATCGGTCTGCATGCTTATCACATCAGTGGCGACCCGTAC
This sequence comes from Pseudomonas morbosilactucae, assembly GCF_023241665.1. Classification (NCBI taxonomy): domain Bacteria; kingdom Pseudomonadati; phylum Pseudomonadota; class Gammaproteobacteria; order Pseudomonadales; family Pseudomonadaceae; genus Pseudomonas; species Pseudomonas morbosilactucae. The sequence continues at coordinate 141,052 of NZ_JALQCX010000033.1, forward strand.
GTCCATGCCGTGGCAGTCCCTGCCAAGGGCATGCCAGTCATTCTGCCTTCTCCTGCAGATGATCTGGAACCGTCCGATATTCTGGACGGTTTGGGCAGCACCCTCTTTACCAGTGACCTCTCCAATATAGAACCCCAGCCCTGCCCAGTGCCCGTCGCTGCGTCGAATTCTGCCCATGATTCTGCACGAGATATTCGCCCAGCGCCGTCGATTGGCAGCGTCGTAGTGGCCGCCATGACGCTGCCGGGCAGCGGCCGTTGCGCCGAGGGAGGCAAGGCTTTTGCTTTTAGAGGTGCAACGGCGCCCTGAATGGCAGGTAAGCTCCAACCCTCACCTGCGGGCTGTCTTCCAGGCCTGTGGTGAGGCCTGCCGCAAGCAGGCACAACAGCGCGGCGCCAATGCGTCAAACAACGCCTGACTTATAAAGAGTCAGGCAACTCAGCCTAGAGGCATTTATGAGTAACAACCTCGACCAGCTCACCGATTGGTTGAAAGACCACAAGATCACAGAAGTCGAATGCATGATCGGCGACCTCACCGGGATCACCCGGGGCAAGATTTCGCCGACCAACAAGTTCATCGCCGAAAAAGGCATGCGCCTGCCCGAGAGCGTGCTGCTGCAGACCGTGACCGGCGACTATGTCGAAGACGACATCTATTACGAACTGCTGGACCCGGCCGACATCGACATGATCTGTCGCCCGGACCAGAACGCCGTGTTCCTCGTGCCCTGGGCCATCGAACCCACCGCCCAGGTGATCCACGACACCTACGACAAGCAAGGCAACCCTATCGAGCTGTCGCCGCGCAACGTGCTGAAGAAGGTCCTCAAACTCTATGCCGACCACGGCTGGCAGCCCATCGTGGCGCCGGAGATGGAGTTCTACCTGACCAAGCGCAGCGACGACCCGGACTACCCGCTGCAACCGCCGGTGGGTCGCTCCGGCCGCCCGGAAACCGGTCGCCAATCCTTCTCCATTGAAGCCGCCAACGAATTCGACCCCTTGTTCGAAGACGTCTACGACTGGTGCGAGCTGCAGGAGCTGGACCTCGATACCCTGATCCACGAAGACGGTACGGCGCAGATGGAGATCAACTTCCGTCACGGCGACGCCCTGTCCCTGGCCGACCAGATCCTGGTGTTCAAGCGCACCATGCGTGAGGCGGCGCTCAAGCACGACGTGGCGGCGACCTTCATGGCCAAGCCCATGACCGGCGAGCCCGGCAGCGCCATGCACCTGCACCAGAGCATCATCGATATCCAGACCGGCAAGAACGTCTTCTCCAATGAAGACGGCTCCATGAGCCAGCTGTTCCTCAACCACATTGGCGGCCTGCAGAAGTTCATCCCCGAGCTGTTGCCGCTGTTCGCGCCCAACGTCAACTCGTTCCGCCGCTTCCTGCCCGATACCTCGGCGCCGGTGAACGTGGAGTGGGGCGAAGAGAACCGTACCGTGGGCCTGCGGGTGCCGGACGCCGGGCCACAGAACCGTCGGGTGGAAAACCGACTGCCGGGCGCCGACGCCAACCCGTACCTGGCAATTGCCGCCAGCCTGCTGTGTGGCTACATCGGCATGGTCGAAGGCCATAACCCCAGCGCCCCCGTGGTCGGCCGTGGTTACGAGCGTCGCAACCTGCGCCTGCCGTTGACCATTGAAGATGCCCTGGAACGCATGGAAAACAGCAAGACCATCGAGAAGTACCTGGGCCAGAAGTTCATCACCGGCTACGTCGCGGTCAAGCGGGCCGAGCATGAAAACTTCAAGCGCGTGATCAGTTCGTGGGAGCGGGAATTCCTGCTCTTCGCCGTCTGATGCGCCGGGCGCCGCGGCCACAGGCGGCGCCCTTCACCGATAGTTAGGAGAATTGGCATGACCAGCAACAACCCGCAAACCCGCGAATGGCAAGCCCTGAGCAACGATCACCACCTGGCGCCTTTCAGCGACTTCAAACAGCTTAAAGAGAAGGGCCCACGGATCATCACCAATGCCCAGGGCGTGTACCTCTGGGACAGCGAAGGCAACAAGATCCTCGATGGCATGGCCGGTCTGTGGTGCGTGGCCATCGGTTATGGCCGCGACGAGCTGGCCGATGCCGCCAGCAAGCAGATGCGCGAGTTGCCTTACTACAACCTGTTCTTCCAGACCGCGCACCCGCCGGTCCTGGAGTTGGCCAAGGCCATTGCCGATATCGCTCCGGCCGGTATGAACCATGTGTTCTTCACCGGTTCCGGTTCCGAAGGCAACGACACCATGCTGCGTATGGTCCGCCACTACTGGGCGATCAAGGGCCAGCCGAACAAGAAGACCATCATCAGCCGGGTCAACGGCTACCACGGCTCCACCGTGGCCGGTGCCAGCCTGGGCGGCATGACCTACATGCACGAGCAGGGCGATTTGCCGATTCCCGGCATCGTGCACATTCCCCAGCCTTACTGGTTCGCTGAAGGCGGCGACATGAGCCCTGAAGAGTTCGGGATCTGGGCGGCCAACCAGCTGGAAGAAAAGATTCTCGAGGTCGGCGTGGACAACGTCGGTGCCTTTATTGCCGAGCCGATCCAGGGCGCGGGCGGTGTGATCGTGCCGCCGGACAGCTACTGGCCGCGCATCAAGGAGATTCTCGCCAAGTACGACATCCTGTTTGTCGCTGACGAGGTGATCTGCGGTTTCGGTCGCACCGGCCAGTGGTTTGGCAGCGATTTCTACGACATCCAGCCGGACATGATGACCATTGCCAAGGGCCTGACCTCGGGCTACATCCCCATGGGGGGCCTGATCGTGCGCGATGAAGTGGTGGCGGTGCTTAACGAAGGCGGCGATTTCAACCACGGCTTCACCTATTCCGGGCACCCGGTGGCGGCAGCCGTGGCGCTGGAAAACATCCGCATCATGCGCGAAGAAAAAATTATCGAGCGCGTCCATGCTGAAACGGCACCCTATTTGCAAAAGCGTCTACGGGAACTGAACGATCACCCGCTGGTGGGTGAGGTTCGCGGCGTAGGGCTGTTGGGGGCCATCGAGCTGGTCCAGGACAAAGCCACCCGTGCGCGGTATGTCGGCAAAGGCGTTGGCATGATCTGCCGGCAATTCTGCTTCGACAACGGCCTGATCATGCGCGCCGTGGGCGACACCATGATCATTGCCCCGCCACTGGTGATCAGTCCGGCCGAGATCGACGAGTTGGTGAGCAAGGCGCGCAAGTGCCTGGACCTGACCTTGAGTGCCTTGCAGGGCTAAGTGCTAGGCTCAGTGCGAAGTGCCTCCCGGTACTTCGCGCTGAGTGGATATAAAGGGTGGTGCTTTCCTTGAAAGCCGACCTTGGATCTTGCCAGACTACCCGCCGTTTCAGTGGCCCGGACATTGGCCGCTGAACGAGTGGTTGAGAAGAATAATTGGAGCATTACCCATGAAGGCATTAGGTATGAAGATAGCTGGCAAGACCCTCCTCGCCATGTCCCTGATGGGCGTGATGGCGGCGGCCGCCCAGGCGGACGACAAAGTGCTGCATGTTTACAACTGGTCCGATTACATCGCCCCGGACACCATCAAGAAGTTTGAGGCCGAGTCGGGCATCAAAGTCGTGTACGACGTCTTCGACAGCAACGAAACCCTGGAAGCCAAGTTGCTGGCCGGCAAGTCCGGTTATGACGTGGTGGTACCGTCCAACAACTTCCTGGCCAAGCAGATCAAGGCCGGCGTGTACCAGGAACTGGACAAGTCCAAGTTGCCGAACTGGAAGAACCTCAACGAATCGCTGCTCAAGGCGGTATCGGTGAGCGACCCGGGCAACAAGCACGCCTTCCCGTACATGTGGGGTTCGATCGGCATCGGTTTCAACGCCGAGAAGGTCAAGGCGCCCTGGGTGCCGATGCGCCGACCAACTCCTGGGACTTGCTGTTCAAGCCTGAGAACGCCGCCAAGCTGAAGTCTTGCGGGGTCAGCTTCCTCGACTCGCCAACCGAGATGATTCCGGTGGCGCTGCACTACCTGGGTTACCCAACCGACAGCCAGGACAAGAAACAACTGGCTGAAGCAGAAGCCCTGTTCCTGAAAATTCGTCCTTCGATCGGTTACTTCCACTCCTCCAAGTACATCTCCGACCTGGCCAACGGCAACATCTGCGTGGCTGTCGGTTACTCGGGCGACATCTACCAAGCCAAGGCGCGCGCCGCTGAAGCCGGTGACAAGGTGAAAGTCAGCTACAACATTCCTAAAGAAGGGGCGGGCAGCTTCTACGACATGGTCGCCATCCCTAAGGATGCGGAAAACGTCGAGGGTGCCTACAAGTTCATGACCTTCCTGCAGAAGCCGGAAATCATGGCTGAAATCACCAACGCCGTGCGCTTCCCGAACGGCAACGCCGCGGCCACTGCCCTGGTTGATAAAGACATCACCGCCGACCCAGGCATCTACCCACCTGCCGACGTGCAGGCCAAGCTGTACGCGATTGCCGATTTGCCGGCAGCCACTCAGCGGATCCTGACCCGCAGCTGGACCAAGATCAAATCCGGTAAATAAGCCGATTTGTGGCACTGCCTGTTGTCATCCTTTGTCGGAGGATGGCAACAGGAAACAATTAAATGACAGAAAGTTTTGCTGGAATGGTTTATCGAGGGTAAGTTGCGCGCCGGTTTTGTTGCTGGGCAGCTACAGGCTGTCATGTAACGCGGGGCAACTTGGGCCCAACTATTTAAGAGGACCTTCACTTGCCTATTTCTTTGTTTCGCAAAGCCATGCTGGTTGGTGCTGGCCTGACGTTGGCCGTCAGTGCACAGGCAGCGCCCACCGTGCATATTTATAACTGGTCCGATTACATCGGTCAGAACACCCTGGCGGACTTTGAAAAAGCCTCTGGCATCAAACCCGTCTATGACGTGTTCGACTCCAACGAAACCCTGGAAGGCAAGTTGCTGGCCGGGCATACCGGCTACGACGTGGTCGTGCCGTCCAACCACTTCCTGGGCAAGCAGATCAAGGCCGGGGCTTTCCAGAAGCTCGACAAGTCGCAGTTGAGCAACTTTTCGAACCTGGACCCGGTGTTGCTCAAGCGCTTGGAAAAGAACGATCCGGGTAACCAGTACGCGGTCCCTTATCTGTGGGGCACTAACGGCATCGGTTACAACGTCGAGAAAGTCAAAGCCGCATTGGGCGTCGACAAAATCGATTCCTGGGCAGTGCTGTTCGAGCCGGAGAACATCAAGAAGCTCTCCAGCTGTGGCGTCGCGTTCCTCGACTCGGCGGACGAGATGCTCCCGGCGATGCTGAACTACATGGGCCTGTCGCCCAATAGCCAGAACCCCGAGGACTACAAGAAAGCCGAAGCCAAGTTGCTGGCGATCCGGCCGTATGTCACCTACTTCAACTCCTCCAAGTACATCTCCGATCTGGCCAATGGCGAGATCTGTGTGGCCGCCGGTTTCTCCGGTGACGTGTTCCAGGCCAAGGCGCGTGCCGCCGAGGCGGGCAAGGGCATCGATATCGCCTACGTGATTCCCAAGGAAGGCGGCAACCTCTGGTTCGACATGCTGGCCATTCCCCGGGATGCCGGCAACGTCAAGGAAGCCCATGCCTTTATCAACTACCTGCTCAAGCCTGACGTGATTGCCCAGGTCAGTGACGCGGTCGGTTATGCCAACCCCAATCCAAAGGCGGGTGAGCTGATGGATCAGGCGTGCGCACCGACCCAGCGGTTTATCCACCGCAAGAGATTGTCGACAAGCTGTACGTCAACTCCGAGTTGCCGCCCAAGATTCAGCGACTCATGACCCGTAGCTGGACCAAGGTCAAGACGGGCAAATAGCTTTAACGGCTCAAACTATCCAAGGCTCGCCCGTTTCGGGCGGGCTGCAAATTCTGTTGGGAGTTTCGCAAATGGCAGTTGCCTCCGGCGCCTATAAGAAAGCCTCGAGGGCGACCAGACACCCAAGCAGGTGCTGGTCAAAATCGACCGGGTCACGAAGAAGTTCGACGAGACGGTGGCCGTGGACGATGTGTCCCTGGAAATCAAGAAAGGCGAAATCTTCGCCTTGCTCGGCGGTTCGGGTTCGGGCAAGTCCACCTTGCTGCGGATGCTGGCCGGTTTCGAACGGCCCACGGAGGGGCGGATTTTCCTCGATGGCGTAGACATCACTGACATGCCGCCCTACGAGCGGCCGATCAACATGATGTTCCAGTCCTACGCCCTGTTCCCGCACATGACCGTGGCGCAGAACATTGCCTTCGGCCTCAAGCAGGACAAGATCCCGGCGGCGGAAGTCGACGCCCGTGTCGCGGAGATGCTCAAGCTGGTGCAGATGAGCCAGTACGCCAAGCGCAAGCCGCACCAACTGTCCGGTGGCCAGCGCCAGCGCGTGGCCCTGGCCCGCTCCCTGGCCAAGCGCCCGAAACTGCTGTTGCTCGATGAACCCATGGGCGCCCTGGACAAGAAACTGCGCTCGCAGATGCAGCTGGAGTTGGTGGAGATCATTGAGCGCGTGGGCGTGACCTGCGTGATGGTGACCCACGACCAGGAAGAGGCCATGACCATGGCCGAACGCATCGCCATCATGCACCTGGGCTGGATCGCCCAGATCGGCAGCCCGATCGACATCTATGAAACCCCCACCAGCCGCCTGGTGTGCGAGTTCATCGGCAACGTCAACATCTTCGAAGGCGAAGTGGTGGACGACGCCGAGGGCCACGCGCTGATTACCTGCAAGGACCTGGACCGCAATATCTACGTGGGCCACGGCATCAGCACCTCGGTCCAGGACAAGTCGGTGACTTACGCGATTCGCCCGGAGAAGCTGCTGGTCACCGCCGAAATGCCCACCTGCGAGCACAACTGGTCCAGCGGCAAGGTGCATGACATCGCCTATCTGGGCGGCCACTCGGTGTTCTACGTCGAGCTGCCGAGCGGCAAGCTGGTGCAGTCCTTCGTGGCCAACGCCGAACGTCGTGGCGCTCGGCCGACCTGGGGTGACCAGGTCTACGTCTGGTGGGAAGACGACAGCGGCGTGGTACTGCGCTCATGAACATGCGAAAGCTCAAGCGCCGCCTCAATCGAATAATTCCCGGTGGCCGCCAATTGGTCATCGGGGTGCCGTTCATCTGGCTGTTCCTGTTCTTCATGCTGCCGTTCTTCATCGTCTTGAAGATCAGCTTCGCCGAAGCAGACGTGGCGATCCCGCCGTACACCGAGATCTACAGCTACATCGACCAGAAGGTCCAGTTGCTGCTCAACCTCGGCAACTACTCGATGCTGGCCGGCGATGATCTGTACATCTCTGCTTACCTCGGCTCGTTGAAGATGGCGTTTTTCAGCACCATCCTCTGCCTGCTGATCGGCTATCCGATGGCCTATGCCATCGCCAGCGCCCGCAAAGAGCTGCAGACCGTGCTGGTGCTGCTGATCATGATGCCGACCTGGACCGCGATCCTGATCCGCGTCTATGCGTGGATGGGCATCCTCAGCAACAACGGCCTGCTCAACGGGTTCCTGATGTCCATGGGCCTGATCGACGAGCCGCTGCAGATCCTCAACACCAACCTGGCGGTGTACATCGGCGTGGTCTATTCCTACCTGCCGTTCATGATCCTGCCGCTGTACGCCAACCTGGTGAAACACGACACCAGCCTGCTGGAAGCTGCCTCGGACCTGGGTTCGAGTACCTTCAACAGCTTCTGGAAAATCACCGTGCCCTTGTCCAAGAACGGCATCATCGCCGGCTGCATGCTGGTGTTTATCCCGGTGGTCGGCGAGTTCGTGATTCCTGAACTGCTGGGCGGCCCGGAAACCCTGATGATCGGCAAGGTGCTGTGGCAAGAGTTCTTCAACAACCGTGACTGGCCGGTGGCGTCCGCCCTGGCGGTGGTGATGCTGGCGATCCTGATCGTGCCGATCATCCTGTTCAACCGCAGTCAGGCTAAAGAAATGGAGGGCAAGTAATGAAGCGCTTCAGTTTTTCCAGCCTGATGCTGGTGCTCGGCCTGTTGTTTATCTACCTGCCGATGCTGATCCTGGTGATCTACTCGTTCAACGCCTCCAAGCTGGTGACGGTGTGGGGCGGCTGGTCGTTCAAGTGGTACGTGGGCCTGCTGGATAACTCCCAGCTCATGGGCTCGGTGCTGCGCTCCCTGGAAATCGCCTGCTACACCGCAGTGGCGGCGGTGGCCCTGGGGACCCTGGCAGCCTTTGTGCTGACCCGGATCACCCAGTTCAAGGGCCGCACCCTGTTCGGTGGCCTGGTCACTGCGCCGCTGGTGATGCCGGAAGTGATCACCGGCTTGTCGCTGTTGCTGCTGTTCGTGGCCATGGCGCAGATGATCGGCTGGCCCCAGGAGCGCGGCATCGTCACCATCTGGATCGCCCACACCACGTTCTGCGCTGCCTATGTGGCGGTGGTGGTGTCGGCCCGCCTGCGTGAATTGGACCTGTCCATCGAAGAGGCGGCCATGGACCTGGGGGCGCGCCCGTGGAAGGTGTTCTTCCTGATCACCATTCCGATGATCGCGCCGTCCCTGGCGGCCGGCGGCATGATGTCCTTCGCCCTGTCCCTGGACGACCTGGTGCTGGCCAGTTTCGTGTCTGGCCCTGGTTCCACCACCTTGCCGATGGAAGTCTTTTCCGCCGTGCGCCTGGGGGTCAAACCGGAAATCAACGCCGTGGCCAGCCTGATTCTGCTGGCGGTGTCGCTGGTGACTTTCCTGGTCTGGTTCTTCAGTCGTCGCGCTGAAGAGGCCCGTAAGCGGGCGATCCAGCAAGCCATTGAAGAGGCGGCTGCCGACTCCTGGAAACAACCGGACGCGCGTCGCGCCCCGGCGCCGAACGCAGCCTGAGTTTCGCCTGGTACAAAAAACCTCGCCCCGTTACCGGGAGCGAGGTTTTTTATTGCCTAGGCCCAGGCATGGCAGGCCCGTCATTGGTCGGCACGGGCCGGCAGCAGCTTGAGGGTGCTGCGGGTGTTGGCGGTCACTTCCTCTTCGCTGAAGTGCGCTTGTTGATAAACCCCTTCGATGTAGGCCTCGGCCTGGTCGTCGTAGTGCTTGTCGAACAGCACGCCGCTCTGGCCCACGGGGTTGATGGTCAGGCTGTGGGCCGGGTCGGCGAAGTCGATCAGGCGCCGGGTCGAAGGGCCATAGGTGACGGGCCAGGGCGCCGGGCCAATCTTCGCCGAAAGATTGTTTGGCACTTCGTGGGTGCCGGGGGCGGCGAAGGGGCCGACGTTGAAGATCCTGTCCAGGGGCGACTGCGTGCCCAGGGGGTGGCTGTGGGTCAGGGTGTGGGCGCCGCCCCATTGCCAGCGCGCTGGGTCCTCGCCCAGGGTTTTCCTGAGGTGGGCGAGGCTGGCCTGCCAGGCGGCCTTGACCGTGTCGGCGCGGGTTTCCCGGCTGGGGGTGTCGCGGTTGTCCCACCAGGGTGAATCGGCCGTGGCCGCCAGGCGCGGCAAGGCGGCGTCGATTGCCCGGGTCTGGATCAGGGTGTCGAAGTAGCTGTCCCCCAGTTCATCGTGGAAGGCCGCGTAGGTCAGGTCGTAGAGGAACTGGTTGAACAGGGTGGCGCTGGTGGAGTCCAGCGGGTAGTCGCCTTGCCACTGGGCCAGCTGTTCCAGCAACTTCAGCTCCTGCGGGGCGCTGACCACCTCGCGCAGCACTGGCAGCAGCGGCGCCAGCAGGCGTGGGGCATAGGCGGTGGTGGTGCCCAGTTGCAGCTTCTGGCTGCGCTCGATGTCCCACTTTACTGTTTTATCGCTGAGCTGGCGGTCCAACTGCTGGCCACGATCCGCCAGGTTGTAGTAACCCGGGATCTCCATGCCGGTGGGCGACACCGGTTGAAAGTTGGCCGAGACAATGTAGCCCCGGGCCGGGTTCTCTTCCTGGGGGTTGGCGCTGAAGGGGTAGTAGCCGCTCTTGTCTGCCTGGGCGCTGCTGCCGTCGAGGATGAAGTACGGATTGGCGCCGGCCGGGCGCTTGGGCATCAGCGCCGCGGCCCACCAGCCGATGTCACCCTTGGCGCTGGCCCAGACAATATTCAGCCCCGGCGCGTGGACCTTGCTTGCCGCCGCGCGGGCCTTGGCCAGGGTGTCGGCACGGTTGAGCTGGTAAAAACCGTCGAGGATCGGGTTCGGCGTCTCCAGGAAGCCCCACCACATGGCGATCGGCGTCTTGCCGGCCGTAGCGCCGAGCACATCGTTGATGATCGGGCCGTGGGGCGACTGGCGCAGCACCAGGGTGACGGGCTCTTGGCCTTTGACGTCGATCTGCTGCTCGCTGCGGGTCAGGTCGACCCATTGGTCGCGGTACCACACCTGGTTGGCGTTCTCTGGATTGGTCTTCTCGGCGATCAGGTCGAGGTCGTCGTTCTGGAACATGGTCAGGCTCCAGCCGAAGTCCAGGTTGTGCCCCAGGAAAGCGAACGGCACCAGGGCCTGGTGATGGCCGTACAACTCAAAGCCCGGCGCCGACAGTTGGGCTTCGTACCACACCGAAGGCACCGAGAAGCGAATGTGCGGATCCCCCGCCAGCAACGGCTTGCCGCTTTGTGTGCGCGCGCCGGACAGGGCCCAGGCGTTGCTGCCCTCGTACTGTGGCAGGCCGGCGTCGATCAAGGCTTGCTGGCTCAATTGGGCCAGGGCGCCCAGGTCTTCCCAGTCACTGGCGCTAAGGGGCGGGGCGAGCGGTTTTTTGCTGTTAGCGAGCACGCCCCTGGGTTGCCAGTCGAGGTCGAACACCTTCAGGTAATCGGCACCCAGCTGATCGCGCACATAGGTCAGCACCGGCTCGGTGCGCAAGCCTGCGGCAAAGCTGTAGGCCATGAAGCCGGCGACGCTGATGGTGTCCTCGGCGGTGAAGGGGCGCTTGGGGATCCCCAGGGCTTCGAACTCCAAGGGCCGGCTGTGGCTGTCCTGGTACTGGTTGATTCCGTCCAGATAGGCTTCCAGGGCTTTCCACGCCGGGGACTGGCGATCCAGGCCGGCGACGTAGCTCGCGGCGCGGTCACGGATACGCAGACTGCGGAACAGCTTGTCGGTGTCCAGGAGTTTCGGGCCGAGGATCTGCGCCAGTTCGCCCCGGGCCAGGCGCCGCAGGACTTCCATTTGGAATAGCCGGTCCTGGGCATGCACATAGCCCAGGGCCCGGTACAGGTCGGCTTCGTTTTCGGCTCGCAGGTGGGGCACCCCGCGTTCGTCGTAGCGCACCGTCACCGAGCCCTGCAGGCCGTTCAGTTCCACCAGGCCCTGGCGCACCGGCAGCTTGCTGTACAGGTAGCCGCCGGCGCCCAGCAGCAGCGCGAGAATCAACACGACGAGTACGGTCAGGCTGCGTTTCATGCGGGCTCCTTGGGGTGGCGGTGGCCTCGTGGCGATCACTGCGAACATTTAGCACAAGTCTCGGCCGCCGCGTATCGCCGTCCTTGAATAGTCGCGAATGCCTTAGCTGGGCTTCGGGTTCGGCCAGGGGCAATAACAGCCCACGGCCAAGGTGTGGGTGGCGTTCACCGGGCGCCCGTCCTGCAAGGCCTTGAGGATGGGCTCGATAAAGCTGTTGCTGCTGTTGCAGGTCAGGCCCTCGCTGTAGGGGCCGAAGTAGGCCAGCTTGCCGTTGCGGTCCCAGATCGCCACCGCCGGGCTGGCGGGGATCTGCTCGGCGCCTGGCAGAGTGGGCAGGTGCTTGAGGCGCTCCAGGTTGGCGGGCAACTGGCCGTGGCTGCCGGTTTTTTGCACCCCGTAGAATTCCACGCCCTGGGCGCCGTAGTGTTCGATCAGCTCGGCCAGGTGTTGCTGGTTGCCGACATTGCACGGGCAGGCCGGGTCCCAGAAGTGCACCAGGCGGATGGGCCCGGGGCCGGCCAGCTCGGCGGGCAGTTGCAGGGCATCGCCGGAAAACACCGCCGTGTGCTCGTTGAAGGCCCGCAGATAGCGGCCCTGGAACCAGTCATAAGCCGCCCACAGCACTGCGGCACAGACAAGGGCGAGCAGGCTGGCAAGCAAGGGTGTGCGGTAGCGCTGGAGCATGGGCGTCGGTCCTCGAAGGTCGCGTAGCTTGCCATGCTTGCCGCGACAGATGAATATCGCAGGCCTATAAAGCCCGTTCTGCTCCAGCCGCCACTCTTTGGAAATTGTCATGTCCGCGACGTTCGACCCCGATCACTTGCGCGCCAGCCTGCAGTCACTGGACGCCTGCCAGCCACTGTCGGCCCAGGCCCAGGCCTATCAGCGCTTCTATGGGCTGGATTTGCCGGTGGCCAGTCGCCTGGGGCGCTTTCAGGTTGGGGCGTACGAGGTGGTCAGCCAGGTCTGGTGGCCCGAGCAGCCGGTGGCCACGATGTTTCTGTTCCACGGTTTCTACGACCACATGGGCCTGTACCGGCACGTGATCGAGTGGGCTCTGGCGCGGCAGTTCGTGGTGATTGCCTGCGACCTGCCGGGCCATGGCTTATCCAGCGGCGAGCGGGCGAGCATCGACGACTTCGCGGTCTATCAGGCGGTGATGGAGGGATTGTTCGAGCAGGCTCGCTCCCTGGCATTGCCACAGCCCTGGCACCTGTTCGGGCAGAGCACGGGCGGGGCGATTGTCATTGACCACCTGCTCAACCACGGCGCGCAAAGCCCGGCCCAGGGCCAGGTGATTCTGCTGTCGCCCCTGGTGCGGCCGCGCTCCTGGGGCTGGTCGATCCTCAGTTACTACTTGCTCAGGCCCTTCGTCACCGGCATTGCCCGGCGCTTCAGCGAGAACTCCCATGACCTGGGGTTTCTCTCCTTCCTGCAGGCCGATCCCTTGCAACCCTTGCGTCTGCCTACGGCGTGGGTCGGTGCCTTGGCGCGCTGGATCAAGCGTTTGGAAGCGGCGCCTTCCAGTTCGCGCCGCCCACTGATCGTGCAGGGGCAGCAAGACATGACGGTGGACTGGCAGCACAACCTGCAGGTGATCTGCGGCAAGTTCGATCAGCCCGAGGTGTTGATGCTGCCCGAGGCCCGGCATCACCTGGCCAACGAGACGGCGAACTTCCGCCAGCAGTACTTTGCTTTCCTGACCCAGCGCTTGTAGCGAGGCAGCCCGCTTGCCGAGCGCGGGCGTCATGCCCGCCCTGAAAGGGGCTGGTGGTGGAGGGATGGCGCCCGTAGACGCCGGCCCGGCTCAGGGCGCCAGGCTGGAGGTGCTTTGGCCGACCGCCAGGCCCGCGCGGATCGCTGCCAGGGCGGCCTGGTAGTAGGCCTTGCCTTCGGTGGACTCGGCAAAGGTCGCGAACTCTTCCAGCTCGGTGTCGGACAGGTCGCGGTAGACGTACAGCAAGGTGTTGTTCAGGTCATTGCCGATCTGCTCCATCAGGCGCTGGCGCTGGCCGTTGAGCATGCCTTGGGCCTGGCCGCCGCCGAGCAGCCCGGGAATCATCTGGCTCAGGCTGTCCGCCGCGACGCCGGCAATCGCCAGGCTCACTTCGGCGCCGGCTTCCCGGGCCGGCAGGGCCTGGGCCAGGTGGCCAATGATCAGTTGGCGGTTGTCGCTGGCCTGGATTTTCGGCAGGCCCTGGGCGTTCTTGGCCAGTTGGTCGCGCCGGGTGGCCAGCAGTTCGGCCGCGACGATCTTGCGCCCCAGCGCCGACTGGAAGAACGCCAGCGCCGGTTTCGGGTCCGCCAGGTTCTTGCGCAGTTGCGCTTCGGCGCGGCGGTCCACCGCCTGGGGGGCAAAGCGCTGGTTACTGTTGCTCACCAAGGTCTGGTAGACCGCCGGCGGCAGGCTGTTCTGGTAGCGCTGCTGGGCCGCACTCAAGGCATCGTTGAAATGCGCGCGTTGTTCCGGCCAGCCGGCGACCTTGTACAACTGGTCGTGGCTGTCTGCCCAGACGGGCAAAGCGCAGAACATCAACAGTGAAAAAAGCAAACGGCGCATAAGGACTCCTGTCGGCAGGCCACTATTCTCCGGGGCATGACGGTGGTTGTCGAGAATTCGTATCAGCTTCGAGGCGCAAAGTGCCCGCCGGCTGTGAAGGGCTAAAAAAACCCACGTTCCTCCGCTCTGCGGCGCTGTCAGATTTACCTGAGGCTGGATACTATGCGCGCCATGCAAATACCCTCCGATCACCCACTGCTGCTGCGTATTGTCGACGATCTGGCCGCGTGCGGCTGGTCGCAGCAGAGCATCTTCCTGCCAGAGGCTCTGACCCTGGAACTGGCGGCTGAGTGCCGTAAACGTGCAGCCGAAGGCGAACTGGCCCCGGCAGCCGTGGGGCGAGGGCCGTCCCAGGAGATTCGCGAAGGCATCCGCGGCGACCATATCCAATGGATCGAGCCCGGCCAGGCTGAGGCCTGCGACGTATACATGGGCTTGATGGACAGCTTGCGCGAAGCTCTGAACCGCGGTCTGTTCCTGGGGCTGGAGGACTTCGAAAGCCATTTCGCCCTTTATCCCCCGGGTGCGTTCTACCTGCGCCATGTCGACCGGTTTCGCGATGATGACCGGCGCATGGTCTCGGCGGTGATCTACCTCAATCAGGACTGGCTGCCCGAGCACGGCGGGCAGTTACGCATGTACCTCAAGGACGAGGGCGAGTACGAAGTGGTTCCGACAGGCGGCCGTTTGGTGGTGTTCCTGTCGGGTGAAGTCCCCCATGAAGTCCTGCCTGCGACCCGCGAACGCCTATCGTTGACGGGCTGGTTTCGGCGGCGTGGCAACGAGTTGTTTTGACGATGGAAAAGATCCTGGTCAGTCGCTGCCTGCTGGGCCACCGCGTGCGTTATGACGGCGGTGCCAGCGGTCCTTTCGATCAATTGGCTCGTTGGCTGGCAGAAGGGCGGGTGGTTGCGCTGTGCCCGGAAGTGGCTGGTGGCTTGCCGACGCCCCGTGCGGCGGCCGAGATTCCGGGCGGGCAGGGCGTCGAGGTGCTAGAGGGGCGTGCCCCGGTGCTGACTAGCGATGGTCAGGACGTCAGCGCCGAATTTCTTTCCGGCGCCCACCAAGCCCTGGTGCTGGTGGAACAACACGGCATTCGCATCGCCGTGCTCAAGGCCAACAGCCCGTCCTGCGGCAACCTGCTGACCTATGACGGCACCTTCAGTGGCATCAAGGTGCCGGGTGAGGGCGTGACGGCGGCGCTGTTGCGGCGCGCCGGGGTGCGGGTCTTCAGTGAGTTGGAACTGCCTGAGGCGGCCGCCGCCCTGGCTCGCCTCTGATGCCTGGGCCTGCGGGCCCGGGGCTTACTCTTTGGGCGGTTTGCTCGCGTCCATGCCAAACCATTTCTCCGACAGCGCCATCAATCGGCCGTCGGCCTTGATCCGCTGCAAGGCGCTGTCCAGGCTGGCCTGGAAGGCCGGATTACCCTTCTGGAACGGAATCGCCAGGCTCAAGGTCGGCCCGACTTTGGCCCCTTCTTTCACTGGCAACTGGCTGTCGCGAATGGCGTAGGGGATCAGCAGGCGGTCGCTGATGGCCGCGTCGATCTGTTTGTCCGCCACGTCTTTCAGGGGTTGTTGCGCGTCGGCGTAGCTGCGCAGGTTGATGCCTTCGACGCTGCGCGCCTGGTCGACGAACTGGCTGCCTTGGGCCACGCCCAGGGCCTGGCCGCGCAGGGCTTGCAGGGTGCCCAGGGGGCGCTGCTCTTCCTTGCGCACCACCAATTGTGCGTTGGAGTAGCTATAAGGCTCGCTGAAGTCGAAACGATCCTGGAGTTCCGGGGTCACTGCTATGTGGTTGATGGCGACGTCGTACTTGCCGCTTTCAACCCCAGGCAGCAAGTCGGTGTTGTCAGTGACCACAAAGTCCGCACGCACATCCAGCTCGGTGGCCAGCAGTTGCCCCAGCTCGACCTCGAAGCCTGTGAGTTTGCCGTCATCCTTGAAGTTGAATGGCGGGGCATCGGCCTCCAGGGCGATGCGCAGTTCCCCGCGGTCGTTGACGTCGTCCATCAGTTCGGCTTGAGCGTAAGTGCTCACAAGGGGTAGCAAAAGTATCAGGCCAGGCAGGAAACGCATGGTCACTCCTTGAATTTATATGGGCGCTGCGCCGTTCAGGCTCGCTTTGCTATGGTTCTGAGTGCCTTCGACAACGAATCGCCACGAAGTTGTCATAACCGTAAATAAATTGCGGAAAAACTGGAGAAGATAATGAAAGCCTTTATGTCTCGTGCTGCATTGGCCGGTCTGTTGCTGGGAGCTTCGATGCTGGCCAGTGCCGCGGATATTCCTCGTACCCCCGCACCTGCCGATGCAAAAGTGTTTATTGTTTCCCCCGCCGATGGCGCCACCGTGGACAAGACCTTCAAGGTCAAATTCGCCGTCGAAGGCATCGCCCTGGCACCGGCGGGCGACCAGACCGCCAACACCGGCCACCATCACCTGCTGATCGACGTCGACACCTTGCCGGCCGAGAACATGCCGATCCCGATGGACGCCAATCACCTGCACTTCGGCAAGGCCCAGACCGAAACCGAAGTGACCCTGGCCCCCGGCAAACACACTCTACAGCTGGAACTGGGTGACAAGAACCACGTGCCATTCAACCCCGTCGTGGTTTCCAAGAAAATCACAGTCACTGTGAAATAAGCGTAAACCCAGCCAGAAAAAAGGGAGCCCGAAGGCTCCCTTTTTTGTACTCACCAGCAGCAAGGTCTTAGCGTCAAGCCGGGCTTGCAGCTCGCAACTTACCGCTCGCCGCTGCTCTTAGAACAACACCCGGCAACGGATGGTGCCATTGATGTGCTGCAGCTTTTCCTGGGCCAGGTCCGAGTATTCGGCGTCGACGTCGATCACCACGTAACCGACTTTCTCGTTGGTCTGCAGGAACTGACCGGAGATGTTGATGCCGTTTTCGGCGAAGACCTTGTTGATCTCGCTCATCACACCCGGGATGTTCTCGTGGATGTGCAGCAGGCGGTGTTTGCCAGGGTGAGCCGGCAAGGCCACTTCCGGGAAGTTCACGGACGATACCGAAGTACCGTTGTCGCTGTACTTGACCAGTTTCTCTGCCACTTCCAGACCGATGTTGGCCTGAGCTTCGGCAGTGGAACCACCGATGTGCGGAGTCAGGATCACGTTGTCCAGGCCACGCAGCGGGCTTTCGAACTCTTCGTCGTTGGAGCGAGGCTCCACCGGGAATACGTCGATGGCCGCGCCGATCAGGTGCTTGTCCTTGATGGCAGCTGCCAGGTGGTCCAGCTCGACCACGGTGCCGCGCGCGGCGTTGATCAGGATCCCGCCCTTCTTGATGGCGCGGATTTCCTTCTCGCCGATCATCCACTGGGTGGCGGCGGTTTCCGGTACGTGCAGGGTGACGATGTCGGACATGCCCAACAGGTCGTGCAGGTTGCCGACTTGGGTGGCGTTCCCCAAAGGCAGCTTGGTCACGGTGTCATAGAAGAACACCTGCATGCCCAGGCCTTCAGCCAGGACCGACAACTGGGTGCCGATCGAGCCGTAACCGACGATGCCCAGCTTCTTGCCGCGGATCTCGAAGGAATTGGCGGCGCTCTTGATCCAGCCACCACGGTGGCAGGAAGCGTTTTTCTCCGGGATGCCGCGCAGCAGCAGGATGGCCTCGGCCAGCACCAGCTCGGCAACGGAGCGGGTGTTGGAGTAAGGCGCGTTGAACACAGCGATCCCGCGTTCGCGAGCGGCGTTCAGGTCAACCTGGTTGGTGCCGATGCAGAAGCAGCCTACAGCGACCAGTTTCTTCGCGTGATCGAAGATCTCTTCGGTCAGCTGGGTGCGGGAGCGAATGCCGATGAAGTGAGCGTCAGCAATCTTTTCCTTGAGCTGGGCTTCCGGCAAGGAGCCTGTCAGGTACTCGATGCTGGTGTAGCCCGCGGCCTTGAGGACCTCGACTGCGGATTGGTGGACGCCTTCGAGAAGAAGGAACTTGATCTTGCTCTTATCGAGAGAAGTCTTGCTCATCTGCGTAAACCTGTGTCCCGGAGAAAAATGGCAGGGGGAGTGGACAGCTTGAGCTGACCTGAACGGCAACAACGCCGACACCGCAGAACGGCTTTGGGCTCTATCCTGCGGGGGCGGTATGCTAGCATACGCGCCCCGCTAAACACTCATTCCTGCGACGTGAAGCGTCCTCAGGATGACCATGAATTGTTCGAGAGTTCTATCGATGACCAATCCTGCCCTTATTGATGAGCTGAAGACCCTGGTTGAGCCTGGCAAGGTGCTGACCGACGCTGACTCCCTGAATGCTTATGGCAAGGATTGGACCAAGCATTTCGCCCCGGCCCCAACGGCCATCGTATTTCCCAAGACCACTGAGCAGGTCCAGGCCATTGTGCGCTGGGCCAATGCCCATCAGGTGGCGCTGGTGCCGTCCGGCGGTCGTACCGGCTTGTCGGCGGCGGCAGTGGCGGCCAACGGTGAAGTGGTGGTGTCGTTCGACTATATGAACCAGATCCTCGACCTGAACATGACCGACCGCACGGCCGTCTGTCAGCCAGGCGTGGTCACCGAGCAGTTGCAGAACCTGGCCGAAGAAAACGGCCTGTACTACCCAGTGGACTTCGCTTCCGCCGGTTCCAGCCAGATTGGCGGCAATATCGGCACCAATGCCGGCGGGATCAAGGTGATTCGCTACGGCATGACCCGCAACTGGGTGGCCGGCATGAAAGTGGTTACCGGCAAGGGCGACCTGCTGGAGTTGAACAAGGACCTGATCAAGAACGCCACCGGCTACGACCTGCGTCAGCTGTTCATCGGCGCTGAAGGCACCCTGGGCTTTGTGGTCGAGGCCACCATGCGCTTGGACCGGGCGCCGAAGAACCTCACCGCGATGGTCCTCGGCACCGCCGATTTCGACTCGATCATGCCGGTGCTGCACGCTTTCCAGAGCAAGCTCGACCTGACCGCCTTCGAATTCTTCTCCGACAAGGCCCTGGCCAAGGTCCTGGCTCGCGGTGACGTGCCAGCACCGTTCGAGTCCGACTGCCCGTTCTACGCGTTGCTGGAATTCGAAGCCACCACCGAAGAAGTGGCCAACCATGCCCTGGAAACCTTTGAGCACTGCGTCGAGCAGGGCTGGGTCCTGGATGGCGTGATGAGCCAGAGCGAAACCCAGTTGCAGAACCTGTGGAAGCTGCGCGAGTACATCTCCGAGACCATCTCCCACTGGACCCCGTACAAAAACGATATTTCGGTCACCGTGTCGAAAGTCCCGGCGTTCTTGAAGGAAATCGACGCGATCGTCGGTCAACACTATCCAGACTTCGAAATCGTCTGGTTCGGCCACATCGGCGACGGCAACCTGCACCTGAACATCCTCAAGCCGGACAACCTGAGCAAGGACGAGTTCTTCGCCAAGTGCGCCACGGTCAACAAGTGGGTGTTTGAAACCGTCGAGAAGTACAACGGTTCGATTTCTGCCGAACACGGTGTGGGCATGACCAAGCGCGACTACCTGACCTACAGCCGTTCGCCGGTTGAAATCGAGTACATGAAAGCGGTCAAGGCGGTGTTCGACCCTAACGGCATCATGAACCCGGGCAAGATTTTCGCTGTTTGATCCGAAGCAGCGGTCCCTGATGAATCAAACGAGCAGGAGTCGGTAATGAGCTATCAGCACCAGTATGTCGACGGAACCCGGATCCACTTCCCGGTGGGCAAGGTGGTGTGCATCGGCCGTAACTACGCCGAGCACGCCAAGGAACTGGATAACCCGGTGCCCACCGAGCCGCTGCTGTTTATCAAGCCGGGCAGTTGCGTGGTGCCTCTGGAAGGCGGTTTTGCCATTCCTACCGAGCGCGGTTCGGTGCATTACGAAGCGGAAATCGCCGTGTTGATCGGCAAGCCGCTGTCCACCAAACCGAGCCGCGAAGAAGTGCTGGATGCCATTTCCGGCTTCGCCCCAGCCCTGGACTTGACCCTGCGCGACAAGCAGGCCGAGCTCAAGGCCAAGGGCCTGCCATGGGAAATCGCCAAGTCCTTCGACGGTGCGGCGGTGATTGCGCCCTTCGTGGTAGGCAGCAGCTTTGCCGACCTGACCGACATCGGCATCCGCCTGACCATCAACGGTGAGGTCCGTCAGGACGGTAACAGCGCCGCCATGCTCAACCCCATCGTGCCGATGATCCAGCACATGGCTGGCTGCTTCTCCCTGCAGGCGGGCGACGTCATCCTCACGGGCACGCCGGTTGGTGTAGGCCCGCTCAACGTGGGTGATGAGCTGGTCCTGGAATTGCCGGGCGTCAGCCGTTTCAGCAGCAGCGTGCGCTGATCGGAGCTTGATGCAGGGGCGAATTCTTTCGCTCCTGCAGCTTTACCTCCCTGGTTTTGCCATTTTTTTCACATATGTTCCGGATAATTCGTAGTTTTGTAGTTCACGCATCCGAATGCTGTGTGCTATTACCTATGGCTGACCCTCTGGGATCTATGTGATGGACGTGCACCCCCTCCCTAAGCTGCAGAACGTTCGTCGTTCCTGGTTTCGCATGCGCTGGTATTCCTGGTTGTTGCTGGTGGGCACCCTGTCCTATGGCGTCGCCAATCTGATGCATTGGGACGACCGGGGCGTGCTTTGGATGCTGGAAGGTTTCGTCAGCCCGACGCAGCGCACCGCCAGTGTCTGGCTGCCGGACTACCGTGCGGTGATCGACGCCAAGGTTCTGCCGGGCATGGAAAAGGACGAAGCGTCCGACCTGTCCTACAACCCCCAGACCAAAACCCTGTTCTCCGTCATGGGCAAGCGCCCGTTCCTGGTGGAACTGAGCCTGCAGGGCGACGTGCTGCGCAAGATTCCGCTGATCGGCTGGAGCAACCCTGAAGGGGTGGCGGTGATGGAGAACGGCTTGATGGCCATTGTCGATGAGCGCGATCACTCGCTGGTCATCGTCAAAGTAGATGGCGCCACCACCGAACTGAACATCGCGGACTTCCCGAAGCACGACCTGGGCCCTTCCAAGGACCAGAACAAGGCCTTTGAAGCCGTGGCCTGGAACCCTCGCAAGCAACAGTTGCTGCTGGGGGAAGAGCGCCCGGCGGCGCTGTTTACCCTGGGCAGTGATGGTCAAGACATCAAGGGGGAGAAACAGGCGTTGGCCAGTGATGAGCTGGACCTGCGCAACCTCTCGGCCCTGAGTATCGACCCGCGCACCGGTCATACCCTGGCCTTGTCTGCCGACTCCCATCTGTTGCTGGAGCTGGATGAAAACGGCCAGCAAGTCAGCTTCATGGCCCTGCTCGGTGGCTTCAACGGCCTGGACGACACCATCCCCCGTGCGGAAGGCGTGGCCATGGACGAGGCCGGGACCTTGTACATGGTCAGCGAACCCAATCTGTTCTATCGCTTCGAGAAGCACTGAGGCGACCGGGGCCAATGATGGCAATTTAAGTTTAAATTCAGTCAGATGTGATATTTCACCTGCCTGACATGACTTTGAGCCTGCCTGAATGCGCCGACTTGCCCGCCGTAAACCTGTTCTCCTGATCCTTTTCCTACTGGCTGTGCCGCTGGCGTTGTTCGCCCAGCACCATCGCCTGTTCGAGCGTGCCTGGTTCAACTGGCAGTCCTTTTGGCAGCCCACGGATGCGCGCTCCATGGGCCTGGACACGTATCGCGTGGCGCTGGAAGCCCAGCCCATCGAGGGCTTGGACGATGTCTCGGCCCTGACCTACGACCCGTTGCGCAAAAGCCTGTTTACCGTCACCAACAACAATGCCGAGCTGATCGAGTTGTCGCTGGAAGGGCGCATCTTGCGACGCATTGCCTTGGTGGGCTTCGGGGATCCCGAGGCGGTGGAGTTCATCAGTGCCGACACCTACGTGGTCAGCGACGAGCGCCAGCAACGGCTGATCAAAATCCATCTGGATGAGGACACGCGGTTTGTCGATGCGGCGGATGCCGAGCAGATCACCCTCGGTGTGCACATGAGCAGCAACAAGGGCTTTGAAGGCCTGGCCTACGATTCCGTGGGCAAGCGCCTGTTCGTGGCCAAGGAGCGGGACCCGATGCTGATCTACGAGGTCCAGGGCTTTCCCCATTACGATCCGGAAAAATCCTACGCGGTGCACGTGGTCAACAACCCCAAGCGCGATGCCGGGCTGTTTGTTCGCGACCTGTCCAGCCTGCAATACGACGAGCGCAGCGGGCATTTGCTGGCGCTGTCGGATGAGTCGCGGCTGGTGCTGGAGTTGGACGTAGACGGTCGGCCGCTGACCACCCTGTCGCTCAGCAAGGGCCGTCAAGGCTTGAAGGCCACCGTACCGCAGGCCGAAGGCATCGCCATGGACGACGAGGGCGCCCTGTACCTGGTGAGTGAGCCGAACCTGTTCTACATCTTCAAGAAGCCCGACTGACGGGTTGCCGTCGGGCACCTTCTTGCGTGCCGGCGATGGCGGCCAGAGGGTCGCCATCGCCAGCCATGGGCAGGGTCAGGCTGTCAGGCTTTTCACGCCTTCAGGGGTGCCCAGCAGCAGCACATCGGCCGGGCGGGCGGCGAACAGGCCATTGGTGACCACGCCGACAATGGCGTTGATCTGGGTTTCCAGTTCCACCGGGTTGGTGATGTTCATGTTGTGCACGTCGAGGATGATGTTGCCGTTGTCGGTCAACACGCCTTCGCGGTACACCGGGTCGCCGCCCAGTTTCACCAGCTCGCGGGCCACGTGGCTGCGGGCCATGGGGATCACTTCCACCGGCAGCGGGAAAGCGCCCAGCACGGGCACCAGCTTGCTGGCGTCTGCGATGCAGATAAAGGTCTTGGCCACGGCCGCGACGATCTTCTCCCGGGTCAGGGCTGCGCCGCCGCCCTTGATCAGGTTCAGGTGCTCGTCGCTTTCGTCGGCGCCGTCGATGTAGAACTCCAGCTCGCTGACGGTGTTCAGCTCGTACACCGGAATTCCGTGGCCCTTGAGGCGCGCGGCGGTGGCTTCGGAGCTGGCCACCGCGCCGTCGAAGGCGCCCTTGTGTTGAGCCAGGGCATCGATAAAGCAGTTGGCGGTAGAGCCGGTGCCGACCCCGACGATGCTCTTGTCATCGAGTTTCGGGAGGATGAGGTCGACGGCTGCCTGAGCGACGGCCTGTTTGAGTTGATCCTGGGTCATGCGGGCTCCGGAGGCGGGCAAGGGGGGAACGCAAAGGCGGGCATTATAGGCGCGCAGGCGGGTCAGGTCATTGCCCGTTTGGCATGCGCGGACGCTTAAAACCTCGGTAATCGTGTGGTCGCCCGGGCAAACGCTGGGTTAGACTCCTTGGCCCTGCCCAACCCGCCCAGTGATGCTTTCCGATGCTCGAACAGTACGTCAAGAAGATCCTCACCTCGCGCGTTTATGACGTTGCCGTAGAAACCCCATTGCAGAGTGCCCGCCAGCTTTCCGAGCGGCTGGGCAATCAGGTCTGGCTCAAGCGCGAAGACTTGCAGCCGGTGTTCTCGTTCAAGATTCGTGGCGCCTACAACAAGCTGACCCAGCTCAGCGACGAAGAGCGCGCCCGTGGCGTGGTCACCGCGTCGGCCGGCAACCATGCCCAGGGCTTGGCCCTGGCGGCCAAGGTGCTGGGGGTCAAGGCCACTATCGTGATGCCCAAGACCACCCCGGAGATCAAGGTCGAAGGCGTGCGCTCGCGTGGCGGCAAAGTGGTTCTGCACGGTGATTCCTTTCCTGAAGCCCTGGCCTACTCGCTGAAGCTGGTGGATGAAAAAGGCTACGTCTATATCCACCCGTACGATGATCCCCACACCATTGCCGGGCAGGGCACGGTGGCCATGGAGATTCTGCGTCAGCACCCGGGGCGCCTGGATGCGATTTTCGTTCCTGTGGGCGGCGGCGGCCTGATTGCTGGCATTGCCGCCTATGTGAAGTACCTGCGGCCCGAGATCAAGATCATTGGCGTCGAGCCCGATGATTCCAACTGCCTGCAAATGGCCATGGCGGCTGGCGAACGCGTGGTCTTGCCCACCGTGGGCATCTTCGCCGACGGCGTGGCGGTGGCGCAGATCGGCCAGCACACCTTCGACATCTGCAAGGACTATGTGGACGAAGTGATTACCGTCAGCACCGACGAGATCTGTGCGGCGATCAAGGATATCTACGACGATACCCGCTCAATCACCGAGCCTGCTGGCGCGTTGGGCGTGGCGGGGATCAAGAAGTACGTCGAGCAGCGTGGCATCAGCGGGCAGACCCTGGTGGCCATCGACTCCGGTGCCAACGTCAACTTCGACCGCCTGCGCCATGTGGCCGAGCGCGCCGAACTGGGCGAGGGCCGTGAAGCCATCATCGCCGTGACCATTCCCGAGAAGCCCGGCAGCTTCAAGGCCTTTTGCGAGGCCATTGGCAAGCGCCAGATCACTGAATTCAACTACCGCTACAACACCGGCAGCGAGGCGCACATCTTTGTCGGCGTGCAGACGCACCCGGAAAACGATCCGCGCAGCGCATTGATTGCCAGCTTGAGCGAGCAGGGTTTCCCGGTCATCGACCTGACCGACAACGAACTGGCCAAGCTGCACATCCGCTACATGGTGGGCGGCCACGCGGAAAAGGTCAGCGACGAAGTGGTGCTGCGCTTCGAGTTTCCGGAGCGTCCGGGGGCCTTGTTCAACTTCCTCAACAAGCTGGGCGGGCGTTGGAACATCTCGATGTTCCACTACCGCAACCATGGCGCGGCCGATGGCCGTGTGGTGGCGGGCCTGCAGGTTCCGGCCGACGAGCGTCATCTGGTGCCGGCGGCGCTGGAAGAGATCGGCTACCCGTACTGGGATGAAAGCGATAACCCGGCGTACCAACTGTTCCTGGGTTGAGCGGCTACGCTCAGGGGCGGGGCCTCTAAGGAAGAGACACGATGGAAATGCTGACCACGCTGAAGACGCTTCATGTGCTGGCCACGGTGCTGCTGTTGGGCAGTGCCCTGGGGCTGGTGATCTGGATCTGGCGGGCACGGCGCCAGGGCGATGGCGCCCTGTACAGCCGGATATTGCAGCGTCCTGCGCTGTTCGCCTGGGCCTTGATGGCGGTCTGCCTGTTCAGCTTGCCGTTCACCGGCTGGCAACTGGCCCATCGGGTGGGCTGGCCGTTGGGGCAAATCTGGATTCTGGGCTCCAGCGTGCTCTACACCCTGGGTGCGCTGGCCTGGTTGTGGCTGCTGGTGCGGCTCAACCGGCTGCGGGTGGCCAAGGCTGCCAGTGGCCTGAGGTTCACCCTGGTCTTGGCGGTGTTCAGCTTCATCTGCTTTTTCGCGATTGCCGGCTTGATGGGCGCCAAGCCGGTGTAGGCCACCTCGCAAGATAGGGATTGTCATGAAAGTTTTGTTGGTGGGGGCCACGGGGTTCGTCGGTCGCCACCTGTTGGTGGCCCTGCATGCCGCCGGTCATCAGCTTGTCGCCACCAGTCGTTATCCACAGCCCGAGGGTTTGCCCGGCGTGCAGTGGCTGGCGCTGGACCTGGATCGGCTGGCGCTTGACCCCGGGCACTTTGTCTTTCCCGCGGATATCGATGTGCTGATCAACGCCGCCGGCCTGCTGAGCAATCAGCCCTCGGCGCTGGCCTTGACCCAGGATGCCGGGGCCCGGGCCTTGTTCGATCAGGCCGCGCAACAGGGCGTGCGGGTATTGCAGATATCGGCATTGGGGGCCGGGGAGCAGGCGGACGTGCCGTTTCTGGCCACCAAGGCACTGGCCGATCAGCACCTGCTGGACCTGGGCCTGTCGGCGGTGGTGTTGCGCCCGTCGCTGGTGCTGGGTGCCGGCGGTGCCAGCAGCCAGTGGCTGGCGCGCTTGTCGCCCTGGGCGCTGATCCCCTTGCTGGACCTCAAGGCGCAATTGCAGCCTCTGCACATCGACGACCTGTGCGGGGCGGTCCTGGCCTTGTTGCGCCACTGGCCTGAGGGTGCGCGGATTTTGCCGCTGGTCGGGCCTGAACGCCTGACTTTGGCGCAATTGCTCGACCGGCTGCGCGCTGCCCAGGGTTGGGCGCCGGGGCGCTACGTCCAAGTGCCCAGCGTGATGTCAGCCATGGGCGGCTGGCTGGGCGAGCGCCTGGGCTGGCGCGCCTTGAGCGGGCAAAGCCTGCGCATGGCCCGACGCGATAACCTGGCTGACCCCGAGATCCTGGCGAATGCCTGCGGTTATCGCGCTGCGCCGATTGCGGCGCGTCTGCAAGGGTGGCCGGACGCGGCCCAGAGCAGCCAGTTGAGCCTGCGGCCGTTGATGCTGGCGGTGTTGCTGCTGATCTGGCTGGGCACTGCGGTGGTCAGTGTCGGGCCGGGCTACGACTGGGGGCTGCGGATTCTTGCCGAGGCTGGTGTGCAGGGCTGGATCGCAAGCCTGGCGGTGTTCGCCGGAGCGCTCTGCGACGGTGTCCTGGGGCTGGGCCTGTTGCTGCGACGTTGGCGTCGCCGAGCCTTGCAGGCGCAGTGGCTGCTGATGTTCGCCTACACCCTGATCATCAGCCTGATCCTGCCCCATTACTGGTTTGACCCTTATGCCGCCGTGGCCAAGAACCTGGTGTTGATGGTGGCGACCCTTTGGCTGCTGTGGACCGAGCCCCGTCGATGAGCCTTTATCTGCTGCTGAAAACCCTGCATATCCTGTCCTCGACCATCCTGTTCGGCCTGGGCGCCGGTTCGGCTTATTACGCACTGCGCGCCTGGCGCAGCGGCAAGGTCGAAGTGATCGCCGTGACCTTCAAGCACCTGGTGTTCGCCGATTGGGCCTTTACCGCGACCACGGCAGTGTTCCAGCCATTGAGCGGGCTGGGGCTGATGCACTTGGCGGGCTGGCCGATCCAGCAGGGCTGGCTGATGTGGAGCCTGGGGCTTTATGCGCTGGCGGGGGTGTGCTGGCTGCCAGTGGTCTGGTTGCAGATCCGCGTGCACAAAATGGCCGAGCAGGCCTTGCGTGACGGTACGCCGATACCGATGAAGGCAAGCCTTTATATGCGCTGGTGGTTCGCGTTGGGCTGGCCGGCGTTTCTGGCGTTCATGGCGATCTTTTATCTGATGGTGGCCAAGCCGGCCTGAAGCTGTTCGCCGGCCCACCCGTTCCCGTAGGAGCCGGCTTGCCGGCGAAGCATGCTCAATCCCGCAAGCTGATCACCGGCCAGCCGCGTTTCTCGGCTTCGGCCCGCAGGTTCGGGTCCGGGTCCACGGCCACCGGGTTGGCCACTTGCTCCAGCAGCGGCAGGTCGTTCATCGAGTCGCTGTAGAAGTAGCTGTCGTCCAGGTTGTGGCCGGTTTCTTCCAGCCAGCGCGCCAGGCGCGTGACCTTGCCTTCGCGAAAGCACGGGACATCGGTGCTGCGTCCGGTGTAGCGGCCGTCGAGCATTTCGCACTCGGTGGCGATCAGGTGCTCCACGCCCAGGCGCTCGGCAATCGGCGCGGTGACGAAACGGTTGGTGGCGGTGATGATCACCAGCTTGTCACCGGCTTCGCGGTGCTTGGCCAGCAGTGCCAAGGCCTTGGGCAGCACGATGGGTTCGATGCAGTCACGCATGTAGTCGCGGTGCCATTGGTCGAGCACGGCCATGTCGGTGCGACCGAGGATTTCCAGGCAGAAGTTCAGGTACGCGGCGTTGTCCAGCTTGCCGGCCAGGTAGTCCTGGTAGAACTCGTCGTTGCGGGTCTTGTAGGTGACGGCGTCGAGGAAGCCTCGTTCGCACAGGTAATCGCCCCAGGCGTGATCGCTGTCACCCCCCAGCAGCGTGTTGTCCAAGTCGAATAAAGCCAGGCGCATTGCGGTTACTCGCTGAAAAGTCGATAAAAAAGGCGTTCAGAATACGGTCTTTTCACAAGAGTGCACATAAGGTAAAGAGCCTCGTTGCTGCTTTCCCAGGCTTTGTGGAACAATGCGGCGACATGCGTTTGCGAGGTTGTTGCCGTGATCGACCCCGATGGTTTCCGCCCTAATGTCGGGATTATTCTGACGAATGATGCCGGCCAGGTGCTATGGGCTCGCCGTATCAATCAAGATGCCTGGCAGTTTCCTCAAGGGGGTATCAACCCCGACGAAACCCCGGAAGACGCCTTGTACCGCGAGCTGAACGAAGAAGTAGGGTTGGAGCGCGAAGATGTGCAAATTCTCGCCTGCACCCGGGGCTGGTTGCGCTATCGTTTGCCGCAACGTCTGGTCAGGACCCACAGCCAACCGCTGTGCATCGGCCAGAAACAGAAATGGTTTCTCCTGCGCCTGATCTCCAACGAGCAGCGGGTGCGGATGGATTTGACCGGTAAACCGGAGTTCGATGGCTGGCGCTGGGTCAGTTATTGGTATCCGTTGGGCCAGGTGGTGACATTCAAGCGCGAGGTCTATCGACGCGCCCTCAAAGAGCTTGCCCCGCGCCTTTTAGCGCGCGACTGACGACGGAGTTCGACCCCGAGCCATGCTCAATACGCTGCGCAAGATCGTCCAGGAAGTTAACTCCGCCAAGGATCTCAAGGCGGCGTTGGGGATTATTGTATTGCGCGTCAAAGAGGCCATGGGCAGCCAGGTCTGCTCGGTCTATCTGCTGGACCCCGAGACCAACCGCTTTGTCCTGATGGCCACCGAGGGCTTGAACAAGCGCTCCATTGGCAAAGTCAGCATGGCCCCCAATGAAGGTCTGGTCGGCCTGGTCGGCACGCGCGAAGAACCGCTGAACCTGGAAAACGCCGCCGATCACCCGCGATATCGCTACTTCGCCGAAACCGGTGAAGAGCGCTACGCCTCCTTCCTGGGTGCGCCGATCATTCACCACCGCCGGGTTGTCGGCGTATTGGTGATCCAGCAAAAGGAGCGTCGCCAGTTCGACGAAGGCGAAGAGGCCTTCCTGGTGACCATGAGCGCGCAGTTGGCCGGGGTTATTGCTCACGCTGAAGCCACCGGTTCGATTCGCGGCCTGGGTCGCGAGGGCAAGGGCATCCAGGAAGCCAAGTTCATCGGCGTGCCGGGCTCGCCGGGTGCCGCGGTCGGTACGGCGGTGGTCATGTTGCCGCCGGCGGATCTGGATGTGGTGCCGGACAAGGCCGTCAAAGACATCGACGCTGAAATCAAACTGTTCAAGACCGCCCTGGAAGGCGTGCGCGCCGACATGCGCAATCTGTCGAACAAGCTGGCCACCCAGTTGCGCCCGGAAGAGCGCGCGCTGTTCGACGTGTACCAGATGATGCTCGACGACGCGTCCCTGGGGAACGAAGTCAAAACCGTGATCAAGACCGGCCAATGGGCCCAGGGCGCGCTGCGCCAGGTGGTCACCGATCACGTCAACCGTTTTGAAATGATGGACGATGCCTACCTGCGTGAGCGGGCCTCGGATGTGCGCGACCTGGGTCGCCGCCTGCTGGCCTACCTGCAGGAAGATCGCACCACCAACATGGTCTTCCCCGACAACACCATCCTGGTCAGTGAAGAGCTGACCGCCACGCAGCTCGGCGAAGTGCCGGAAGGCAAGCTGGTGGGCCTGGTGTCGGTATTGGGTTCGGGCAACTCCCACGTCGCGATCCTGGCCCGGGCCATGGGCATTCCGACCGTGATGGGCCTGGTGGACCTGCCGTATGCCAAGGTCGACGGCATTGAAATGATCGTCGATGGCCATCGCGGCGAGGTCTACACCAACCCCAGTGACGTGCTGCGCAAGCAGTTCGCCGAAGTGGTGGAAGAAGAGAAACAATTGGCGCTGGGCCTCGACTCGTTGCGCGAGCTGCCCTGCGTCACCCTCGACGGCCACCGCGTGCCGTTGCTGGTGAACACCGGCCTGCTCGCCGACGTGGCCCGCGCGCAACAACGCGGTGCCGAAGGGGTCGGGCTGTACCGCACTGAAGTGCCGTTCATGATCAACCAGCGTTTCCCGAGTGAGAAGGAGCAGTTGGCGATCTATCGCGAGCAACTGTCCGCCTTCCACCCGTTGCCGGTGACCATGCGCAGCCTGGACATCGGCGGCGACAAGTCACTGTCGTATTTCCCCATCAAGGAAGACAACCCCTTCCTCGGCTGGCGCGGCATCCGTGTCACCCTCGACCACCCTGAAATTTTCCTCGTG
This sequence comes from Pseudomonas morbosilactucae, assembly GCF_023241665.1. Lineage (NCBI taxonomy): Bacteria > Pseudomonadati > Pseudomonadota > Gammaproteobacteria > Pseudomonadales > Pseudomonadaceae > Pseudomonas > Pseudomonas morbosilactucae. Next base: position 170,957 of record NZ_JALQCX010000033.1, read on the forward strand.
CAGACCCGCGCCATGCTCAAGGCCAGCGAAGGCTTGAACAACCTGCGCATCCTGTTGCCGATGATCTCCGGCACCCATGAACTGGAAGAAGCACTGCACCTGATTCACCGCGCCTGGGGTGAAGTGCGCGATGAAGGTTCCGACGTGCCGATGCCGCCGATTGGCGTGATGATTGAAATCCCGGCGGCGGTGTACCAGGCCAAGGAACTGGCGCGCCAGGTGGACTTCCTATCGGTCGGTTCCAACGACTTGACCCAATACCTGCTGGCGGTGGACCGGAACAACCCACGGGTTGCCGACCTCTACGACTACCTGCACCCGGCGGTGCTGCAAGCCTTGCAACATGTGGTGCGCGACGCCCATGCCGAAGGCAAGCCGGTGAGCATTTGCGGTGAAATGGCCGGCGATCCGGCGGCAGCAGTGCTGTTGATGGCGATGGGCTTCGACAGTTTGTCGATGAACGCCACCAACTTGCCCAAGGTGAAGTGGATGCTGCGCCAGGTGGAATTGAGCATGGCCAAGGATTTGCTGGCCGAACTGATGACCATCGACAACCCGCAAGTGATCCACAGCTCGCTGCAATTGGCCCTGAAGAAACTCGGGCTGACGCGGATGATCAACCCGGCGTCGGCGAAAACCCTCTAACACCGAAGTACAACCATCGCCGGCAAGCCGGGCTCCTACAGGGGATCGCATTCCAATGTAGGAGCCGGCTTGTCGAGTCGTGGCACCACGGCGATGGCGCCGTCAAATGCTCAGCTCTACCTCGCCCAACCGCCCACCATGGGGCCCAAAACTGCGTTCCACCATCCGCCGCGTACCGTCGGCATTCACGATCAACGCCGTACTCGCCCGCGTCCCATAACTTGGGCTGGCAATAAACACGCTCGACAACAGGCTCTCGGTCGCCAGCCCCACCCCGGTGTCCGGCAGCTCCGCAAATGGCGCGGTCTGCGGGTCACTCAAAATCCCCAGCAGCGCCTCAGGTTGCGGATCCCACAGCACCGCGCTCAACGCCGCCTTGGCCTTGAGCAACTTGGGCCACGGCGTATCCAGCCCGGCATTGGACAACCCATACACGCCCGCCTGCAATGGCGTCGGCTCGGTGTGGTTGGCGTTGTAGTGCCACAACTCATCCCGCGTGCCCACCAGCAGGTTAAACCCGGCGTATTCAATCGATCGGCCGTTAACGTCGGCTAAATACTGTTCAACCGGCAGCGAACCGTTGAGAAAGCGCGCCACCAGCTCCCCGCGGGACTTGCGTGCCGGCGGCTGGTGCGGGTTGCGGATATTGGTCAGGGCGGCAAAGCGCCCGTCGGCATTGACCCCTAGCCAGGTGCCGCCTGCTTCCTGATCGCGACCGGCGTAGACGTCGGGCGCATCCGGCCATTGGGCCAGGGGCAGGCTGGGGCGGGCGTAAAACTCATCACGGTTGGCCGCGACGATCAGCGGCTGGGCGTGGCCCGGCCGCCAGGCGAAAACGATCAGGCACATCAGGCGAGTCCCTTGGTTTTTTTGCCACTCTACCCACAGATCCGGCGGGTATCCATCGCCATTCAGTGGAGCCCGGGGGGCGCCTTCCGTTACCATGCCGCACTTATTTCTGGATGCTCCCATGGAATTTCTGCTCTATCTGCTGTTGGGCGCTTGTGCGGGCGTGCTGGCCGGGCTGTTCGGCGTGGGCGGCGGGATCATCATTGTGCCGGTGCTGGTGTTCAGCTTCACCTTGCAGGGCTTCGACCCCTCGGTACTGACGCACTTGGCGGTCGGCACCTCCCTGGCGACCATCATCTTCACCTCGATCAATGCCGTGCGTGAGCATCATCGGCGAGGGGCGGTGCGTTGGCCGATCTTCGCCTGGATGACCCTGGGCATTCTGATCGGTGCCGGTTTTGGCGCGCTGACGGCAGAGGCGATTTCCGGTCCGCACTTGCAGAAGATCATCGGCGTGTTTGCCTTGCTGGTGGCCCTGCAGATGACCCTGGACCTCAAGCCCAAGGCCAGCCGCGGCATTCCCGGCAAGGCCAGCCTGACCCTGGCTGGCAGTGTGATTGGTTGGGCTTCGGCGATTTTCGGCATTGGCGGCGGCTCGCTGACGGTGCCGTTCCTGACCTGGCGCAGCCTGCCGATGCAGCAAGCGGTGGCCACCTCGTCGGCCTGCGGCTTGCCGATCGCCGTGGCCAGCGCGGTAAGTTTCATGATTCTGGGCTGGCATGATCCGCTGCTTCCAGCCCATAGTCTGGGCTTTGTGTATTTGCCGGCGCTGCTGGGGATCGCCCTGACCAGCATGGTCTTCGCCCGTTTCGGTGCGCGCCTGGCCCACCAGTTGTCGCCGCGCTTGCTCAAACGCCTGTTCGCCGCGCTGCTGTTTTGTGTGGGGTTGAGCTTCCTGCTCTGACAGGTCGCGCAATCCTGGCTTAATCCTGGCGTGTCACGTTCGCGCCCGGAATGTCGAGTTTCACTCTAACGAGGAGTCGCAATGCTGCCTTACCCGCAGATCGATCCGGTGGCACTGGCCATCGGTCCGCTGAAAATCCACTGGTACGGTCTGATGTACCTGATCGGCATTGGCGGCGCCTGGCTGCTGGCCTCCCGCCGCCTGGCCCGCTTCGATCCGACCTGGAGCAAGGAAAAACTCTCCGACATGGTGTTCTGGATGGCCATGGGGGTGATTCTCGGCGGACGCCTGGGTTACGTGCTGTTCTACGACCTGAGCGCCTACCTGGCCAACCCGTTGCTGATTTTTGAAGTGTGGAAGGGCGGCATGTCGTTCCATGGCGGCTTTATCGGGGTGATGCTGGCGGCCTGGTGGTTCGGCAAGCGCAACAACAAGTCGTTCTTCGAACTGATGGACTTCGTCGCGCCCATGGTGCCGATCGGCCTTGGTGCCGGGCGCATCGGCAACTTCATCAACGCCGAGCTTTGGGGCAAACCCACCGACCTGCCGTGGGCCATGGTCTTCCCGCCGTTCAGCGACCCCGATCAACTGGCCCGGCACCCGTCCCAGCTGTATCAGTTCGCCCTCGAAGGGGTGGCGCTGTTCCTGATCCTCTGGCTGTTCTCGCGCAAGCCGCGGCCGCTGATGGCGGTGTCCGGCATGTTTGCGCTGTTCTACGGGATCTTCCGGTTTATCGTCGAATTCGTCCGTGTGCCGGATGCCCAGTTGGGCTACCTGGCCTGGAACTGGCTGACCATGGGCCAGGTGCTTTGCCTGCCGATGATCATCGGCGGCCTGGCCCTGATCTGGCTGGCGTATCACCGTGCTCCGGCGGCCAACAAAGGCCCCGCGCTTTAAATTCGAATACCGGGGCGCGAGCCCCGGGTTCAAGGATGCAGGTAACTCATGAAGCAATATCTCGAGCTGGTCGCCCACGTCATCAACAACGGCACCAAGCAGGCCAACCGCACCGGGGTCAACACCATCAGCTTCCCAGGGGCGATGTTGCGCTACGACCTCCAGCAAGGCTTTCCGGCCATCACCACCCGCAAGATGGCGTTCAAATCGGCCATCGGCGAGATGTGCGGGTTTCTTCGTGGCGTCAATAACGCGGCCGAGTTCCGGGCGCTGGGCTGCAAGGTCTGGGACCAGAACGCCAACGAAAACGCCCAGTGGCTGGCCAACCCGTTCCGCCAGGGCGACGACGACCTGGGCGAAATCTATGGTGTGCAATGGCGCAAATGGCCGGCGTACAAACAGATTCCCCTGAGCAACCCGGCAGCCATCGAGCAGACCCTGGGCCAGGGTTACCGGCAGATCGCCCAGGGTGAAGAGAACGGCCAGGCCTATGTGGTGCTGTACAAGGCCATCGACCAGGTGCGCCAGTGCATCGACACCATCATCAAGGACCCAGGTAGCCGGCGGATTCTGTTCCACGGCTGGAACTGCGCGCAGTTGGATGAAATGGCCTTGCCGCCGTGCCACTTGCTGTATCAGTTCCACCCCAATGTCGAGACCCGGGAAATCTCCCTGACCCTCTACATCCGCTCCAATGACCTGGGCCTGGGCACGCCGTTCAACCTCACCGAAGGCGCCGCGCTGCTGAGCCTGATCGGCCGCCTGACCGGCTACACGCCGCGCTGGTTCACCTATTTCATCGGTGATGCCCACGTCTATGAAAACCACCTGGACATGCTCAACGAGCAGCTCACCCGTGAGCCGTTCCCCATGCCCAAGCTGGTGATTTCCGAGCGTGTGCCGGAGTTTGCCAAGACCGGTGTGTACCAGCCTGAATGGCTGGAGATGGTGGAGCCGAGTGACTTCTCCCTCGAGGGCTACCAACACCACGCGCCAATGACCGCGCCGATGGCGGTTTAAGCGTTCGACCTGCTGTACCCAGGGGCCTCGCGGCTGATACCGCGCGGCCCCTTGTCGATTCAAGCCGTTGCCTTTGTCCGGGGCGCATTCCGCGCATGGCCCTGCCTGGGGGCGGCTACTCTCCTTGCAGTGGCCCTGGAAACCCGGGCTGTTGCCCTTCTGATACCGAATGCGAGCCCCTGAATGGAAGAACTCAACCGCAGCCTGTTCCTGGCGATCAATGCCAGCGCCGAGGCGTCGCTGCCTATGCGCGAGCTGGCGATCTTCTTCGCCCAATGGATGGTGTTCTGCGTGCCGCTGTTGCTGGCGGTGCTCTGGATCTTCGGCGAGCAGCGCCAACGCCGGGTCGTGCTGTTGGCGGGCGTGAGCATTGCCTTGGCCCTGGCCTGCAACCTGGTGATTCGCGAACTGTGGTTCCACCCGCGGCCCTTCATGCTGGGCCTGGGGCAGAATTTCCTTGCCCATGCACCCGGGGCGTCCTTCCCCAGTGACCATGCCAGTGGCCTGTTCGCCATGGCCTTTGCCTTGATCCTGGCGTCCCTGCGCAAGACCGGGCTGGTGATGCTCGGCCTGGCACTGCTGGTAAGTTGGGCACGGGTCTACCTGGGTGTGCATTTCCCCCTCGACATCCTCGGCGGCTGCCTGGTGGGGCTGCTCAGTGCCTGGCTGGTACGCCAGGGGCTGGCCTGGCGGCAATTGGACCTGCGGTTACTGGCGCTGCTGGAAGGGGTTTACCTGCGCTTGCTCGCCGTGGGCCGTCGCAACGCCTGATCCGGGGCGCGGGCTCAATGCCCGTGGCTGCGGCCGACATGGGAGTGCTCGGCCTCGCTGGGCGCGACCGAACCACTGACCTCCAGGCGCTGCAAAATCCCGCACTGATCCAGGTCCGGCCCTTCGCCACAGCGTTGGCGCAGGTCCAGTAGCTGTTCCTGCAAGGCCAGCAGGCCGTCGATCCGCGCCTTGACGTGGTGGATGTGCTCGTCGATCAGTGCGTTGACGCTCTGGCACTGGCCTTGGGGGCTGTCCCGCAGGTTCAGCAGGCTGCGGATCTCCTCCAGGGTCATGTCCAGGCTGCGGCAGTTGCGGATAAAGGTCAGGCGCTCGGTGTGGGCCTGGGTGTAGAGACGGTAGTTGCCTTCGCTGCGAGCCGGCTCCGGCAGTAAGCCTTCGCGTTCGTAGTAACGAATGGTTTCCACCGGGCAGTCGGTGAGTTTCGCCAGCTCGCCAATCTTCATTGCGGCAATCTCCAAAAAGGGTGCTTGACCCTAAAGTGGCTACAGGGTGTTCACTTAGCCACAGGCACCTTTTCGGACGCAAGCCCATGAGCGACTCCCTGCACAGTCACCCCAAATCCTGCTGTGATCACGATCAGCCAGCACCGGCCAAACTCCAGCCGGTCAAGGCCCACGACCATTCCGCCCACGGCGATGCCTGTTGTTCCGGCAGCGCCGCGCCAGCCTTGGTCCAATTGACCGAAGCACCGAGCGCCGATGCGCGGCTGAGCCGTTTTCGCATCGAGGCCATGGATTGCCCCACCGAGCAGACCCTGATCCAGAACAAACTGGGCAAGCTGGCCGGGGTGCAACAGCTGGAATTCAACCTGATCAACCGGGTGCTGGGCGTGACCCACAACCTGGCCTCCAGCGCGCCGATCGTCGACGCAATCAAAACCCTGGGCATGCACGCCGAGCCGTTGGAAGCCGGCGCCGAACCGGCGACCCCGGCACCGGTGAAGAAACCCTGGTGGCCCCTGGCGTTGTCCGGGGTCGCGGCCCTGGCGGCCGAAGTGATCCACTTCACCAACGCCGCGCCCGATTGGGCGGTGGCCCTGGTGGCCTTGGTGTCGATCCTCAGCGGCGGCCTGGGCACCTATAAAAAGGGCTGGATCGCCTTGAAGAACCGCAACCTGAACATCAATGCCCTGATGAGCATCGCCGTGACCGGCGCCGTGCTGATCGGCCAGTGGCCGGAAGCGGCCATGGTGATGTTCCTGTTCACCGTGGCCGAGTTGATCGAGGCCAAGTCCCTGGATCGGGCGCGCAACGCCATCAGCGGCTTGATGCAGATGACCCCGGAACAGGTCACGGTGCAGCAGGCGGATGGCAATTGGGCTGAACGTGAAGCCAACAGCGTCGAACTCGGTGCCCTGGTGCGTGCCCGCCCGGGTGAGCGCATCGGCCTGGATGGCGAGGTGGTCGCCGGCAGCTCCACCATCGATCAGGCACCTATTACTGGCGAGAGCCTGCCGGTGGAGAAGGGCGTGGGCGACAAAGTGTTCGCCGGCACCATCAACCAGGCCGGTTCCCTGGAATACCGGGTCACTGCGGCGGCCAACAACTCGACCCTGGCGCGCATCATCCACGCCGTGGAGCAGGCCCAGGGCGCACGGGCGCCGACCCAAAGGTTTGTCGATCGCTTCTCGACGATCTACACCCCGGCGGTGTTTATCTTCGCCCTGGCGGTGGCCTTGGTTCCGCCGCTGTTCATGGCCGGCGCCTGGTTCGACTGGATCTACCGTGCCCTGGTGCTGTTGGTGGTGGCGTGCCCTTGCGCGCTGGTGATTTCCACCCCGGTGACCATCGTCAGCGGCCTGGCCGCAGCGGCGCGCAAAGGCATCCTGATCAAGGGCGGTGTGTACCTGGAGGGCGGCTACAAGCTCGACTACCTGGCCCTCGACAAGACCGGCACCCTGACCCACGGCAAGCCGGTACAGACCGACTTCCTGTCCCTGGATCCGATCACTGAAAACACCGCGCCGGCGATTGCCGCAAGCCTGGCGGGGCGTTCCGATCACCCGGTGTCACTGGCCATTGCCCGCGCGGCTGTGGATAAGCAACTGACCCAGCACCCTGTGGATAACTTTGCGGCCCTGGCCGGTCGTGGCGTGCGGGGCGAGATCAACGGCCAGGTCTATCACCTGGGCAACCATCGCCTGGTGGAAGAGTTGGGCCTGTGTTCGCCGGCCCTGGAAGAGCAGCTCTTCGCCTTGGAGAAACAGGGCAAGACCGTGGTCCTGCTGCTCGACAGCTCCGGACCGCTGGCGCTGTTTGCCGTGGCAGACACGGTCAAGGCGTCCAGCCGCGAGGCGATCCAGCAGTTGCATGAGCTGGGCATCAAGACCCTGATGCTCACCGGCGACAACCCGCACACCGCCGAGGCCATCGCTGCCCAGGTGGGCATCGACCAGGCCCGGGGCGACCTGTTGCCCACCGACAAGCTGCAGGCCATCGAAGCGCTGTACGCCCAGGGCCACCGGGTGGGCATGGTCGGCGACGGCATCAACGACGCTCCGGCCCTGGCTCGGGCCGAGATCGGTTTTGCCATGGCCGCAGCGGGCACCGATACCGCCATCGAAACCGCCGATGTAGCCCTGATGGACGATGATCTGCGCAAAATCCCTGCGTTTATCCGCCTGTCACGCCAGACGTCGAGGGTGCTCAAGCAAAATATCGCCCTGGCCCTGGTGATCAAGGCGATCTTTCTTGGGGTAACCTTCGCCGGTCTCGCCACCATGTGGATGGCGGTGTTTGCCGACATGGGCGTGAGCCTGTTGGTGGTGTTCAACGGCCTGCGCCTGCTGCGCAAATAAGCCATCGTAGCTGCAAGCGGTAGACGACTGAGGGGAGAACCAGAGTGATGAACTCACACGCACCGGCTTCAGCTTGCGGCTTGTTGCTGAAAGCTTGCAGCTGCGACAAGCCGCCGTGCTGAGTGCCGAGCTGAAAGCTTTTTACATGGTCGCCCGCCTCGGCAGCATTACCCTGGCGGCGAAAAAGCTCGGCCTTAGCCAACCGACGGTCACCACCCAGATTCGCCATCTGGAAAGCCGCTATTCGGTTGAGCTGTTCTTCCGTGGCGGCCGTCGGCTTAGCCTCAGCGACGAAGGCGCGCGCCTGCTGCCGATGGTCAAGGGCCTGTTGCAGCAGGAAGCTGACATCGAGTTTTTCCTGCGTAACAGCGGGCAGGTGCAAGGCACATTGCGCATCGCCGCCACGGCGCCGTATTACATTCTCGACCTGGTGAAGGCCTTCCGTGAGCGCCTGCCCCAGGTCGAGGTGTCAGTGGAAATCGGCAATTCCCAGCAGGTGCTCGAAGCCCTGGAAGACTACCGGGTGGACGTCGCTGCCTCATCCCAGTTCCTCGAAGACTCGCGGCTGGTTCGGCGGACCTTGGGCACCGATCCCCTGGTGCTGGCGGTGCACCGCAACCACCCTTTGGCCAGCCTCAGCCACGTGCCGCTCAGCGCCCTGGCCGGGCACACCTTGCTGATGCGCGAACCGGGCTCCACCACCCGCAGCCTGACCGAAGCCTTGCTCAACAATGCCCAAGTGAACCTGGGCCCATTGCTGGAGATTGGCAGTCGGGAGTCGATCCGCGAGGCGGTGCTGCGCAATATCGGCATCAGCCTGATTGCCCGCCAGGAAGTGCCCCACGACCCGCAACTGCGGGTGCTGACCATCGAGAACGCGCCACAGATCGCCGAGTACCTGTACTGCCTCAAGGAGCGCAAGCAGGCGCGCCTGCCGGCGGCGTTCCTGGGCCTGGCCCAAGAGATGGCCGGCTGCTGAATGCCTTGTCGGCGTCGGTGCAGCGCTCGCTCAACCCAAATTCACCAATACCACTATCGGCAGCTTTTGCCTGATTGCCACGAGACCTACGCATTCGCTCCCTAGGATGGCCTGCATCTGCTTGATGAGGTCCGTCCATGAACCACTCCACTGCAACTGCCCTGAGCAACCCCGCGCGCCGATGAAAGTGCGGGGTGTCCAGAAGCGTTTTGGCGCCTTCACCGCCCTGGATAACGTGTCCCTGGACGTCGCGGCCGGCGAGCTGGTGTGCCTGCTGGGCCCGTCCGGCTGCGGCAAGACCACACTGCTGCGTTGCATCGCCGGCCTGGAGCGCCAGGATCAGGGCGAGTTGTACCTGGGGGATCGGGACGTTTCGCTGCTGGCACCGCAAGCCCGGGACTACGGGATTCTGTTCCAGTCCTACGCGCTGTTTCCCAACCTCACGGTGGAAGCCAACATCGCCTACGGCCTGGCCGGCAGCGGTCGTGAGCAAGTGCGCCAGCGCGTGGCGCAGATGCTGGAACTGGTGGGCCTGACTGGCAGCGAAAAGAAATACCCCAGCCAGCTTTCCGGCGGTCAGCAGCAGCGCGTAGCCCTGGCTCGCGCCCTGGCCCCGGCACCCTCACTGCTGTTGCTCGATGAGCCGATGTCGGCCCTGGATGCTCGGGTCCGCGAGCACCTGTGCACCGAGTTGCGCCAACTGCAACGGCGCTTGGGGATCACCACGTTGATGGTCACCCACAATCAGGACGAAGCCATGCTGATGGCCGACCGCATCGCCGTGATGAACAACGGCAAGGTCGAGCAGTACGCCACGCCCCAGGAGATCTACGACCGTCCCGCCACGCCCTTCGTCGCCGAGTTTGTCGGCCAGGGCAACTGGCTGCCTTTCAGCCGCAACAGTGACAGCCATGCCCAGGTAGGCGGGATGAATGTGCGCCTTGCCGAGAATTCGGCCAGGGCCGCTTCGGGTCGCCTGTTCTGCCGCCCGGAAGCCATCAGCGTGAACCCGCCGGTGCACGAGGAGAACCTGTTCCCGGCCAAGGTCCGCGACATCACCTTCCTCGGCAATCGCTGCCGCATGAGCTTCGAACTCGACCAATTGCCGGGGCACCCGTTGTTGGCCGAGCTGGCGCCGGAAGCCATGCCGCGCCTGGGTGGCCAGGCCATCTGGGTCGCCTTGCCGCCCCGCAGTCTCCAGGTGTTTGTCTGAGATGGCCGCTGAAATGACCCTGCCGCTGCCCGCCAAACGGGCGCGCCAGGCTTCCCGTGCCGAGTTCGGCGACCGGCTGTTCGTGGTCGGCGGCAAGTGGCTGTGGCTGTTGCTGCTGGGGATCGCCGTGCTGCTGCCGCTGCTGGCGATCTTCTGGCGTGGCTTCAGCGCCGAAGCCGGGCAGGGCGGTGGCTGGCTGGCGGCCCGTGAACTGGTGGCCAGCGCCAACTTCCACTGGTTGCTGGGCAACAGCCTGAAAGTTTCCCTGAGCGTGGCCGCCATCGTGGTGCCCCTGGCGTATCTGTTCGCCTACGCCCTGCAACGCACGCTGATTCCCGGAAAGAGCCTGTGGCGCGGCCTGTCGCTGCTGCCGCTGATGGCCCCGTCGATGCTGCCGGGCATTGCCCTGGTCTACCTGTTCGGCAACCAAGGGATGCTGCGTGGCCTGTTCACCGAGAACATCTACGGCTTCTGGGGCATCGTCCTTGGCGAAGTCATCTACACCTTTCCCCACGCCTTGATGATCCTGCTCTCGGCCCTGTCCCTGGCGGATGCGCGGCTGTTCGATGCGGCGTCGAGCATGGGCGCCAGCCCCGCCAAGGCGTTTCGCAGCATCACCTGGCCTGCCACCCGGCAAGCGGTGTTCGCCGCCTTCTGCCTGGTGTTCACCCTGACCATCACCGACTTCGGTGTGCCCGTGGTGGTGGGCGGTGATTATCAGGTCCTGGCCCTGGAAGCCTACAAGGCTGTGGTGGGCCAGCAGCAGTTCGGGCGCGGGGCCTTGATCGGCATGGTGCTGTTGCTGCCGGCGCTGTTCAGCTTCGGTGTCGATGCCTGGCTGCGCCGCCGTCACGGCGATTCCATGAGCGGCCGTGCCCAGGTATTCAAACCGGCAGCCTCGCGGCGACGCGACGCTTGCTACCTGGCCATCGTGCTGCTGATCTGCGCGGCCTTGTTGCTGGTGTTCGGCATGGCGGTGTATTCCTCCCTGGTGAAATTCTGGCCGTACAACCTGTCGCTGTCGCTGAACCACTACCAGTTCAACGACACCGCCGGTGGCGGCTGGCTGGCTTATCGCAACAGCCTGACCATGGCCTTGTGCACCGCGCTGATCGGCAGCGTGCTGATCTTCACGGGCGCCTACTTGATGGAGAAAACCTCCGGCCAGCGCGGCCTGAACCTGGCGCTGCGCATGCTCAGCTTCGTGCCCATGGCCGTGCCCGGTCTGGTGCTGGGCCTGGGCTACGTTTTCTTCTTCAACCTCAACGGCAACCCGCTGCATGTGTTCTACGGCAGCATGGCCCTGCTGGTGGTGTGCACCATCGCCCACTACCTGACCACCGCGCAGATGACCGCCACCACCGCCCTGCGCCAGCTGGATGCCGAGTTCGAGGCCGCCGCGCTGTCCCTCAAGGCGCCGCTGTATCGGCACTACCTGCGGGTCACCCTGCCGATTTGCCTGCCGGCGCTGCTGGACATTGTGCGTTACCTGTTCGTCTCGGCCATGACCACGGTGTCGGCGGCGATCTTCCTCTACAGCCCGGACACCATCCTTGCCGCCGTCGCCGTGCTGAACATGGACGACGCCGGCAACGTCGGCGGCGCCGCGGCGATGTCGACCTTGATCCTGTTCACCTCCGCCGGCGTCTCGCTGCTCCTGGCCTGGGCCTCCCGCGGGCTGCTGCGCCGCTCCCAGGCCTGGCGCCAGACCGCACCGGGCCACTGATGCCTTGCTCACTCACCCTCTGATCCGCACTCACTAAGGAACCGCACCATGTTCAAGCCCCTGGCTCTTGCCGCTGCCGTCCTCTCTGCTGTCAGCCTGAACGCCTTTGCTGCGAAAACCGAGCTGACGGTCTACACCGCCCTCGAAGCCGAACAATTGAAGTCCTACAAGCAGGCCTTCGAAAAGGCCAACCCGGACGTGGAGATCAAGTGGGTGCGTGATTCCACCGGGATCATCACCGCCAAGCTGCTGGCGGAAAAAGCCCGGCCACAGGCGGACGCGGTCTGGGGCCTGGCGGCTTCCAGCCTGGCGATCCTTGACCAGCAGGGCATGCTGCAAAGCTACGCGCCCAAGGACCTGGGCAAGATCGGCGGCAACTACCGCGATGCCGCCAACCCGCCGGCCTGGGTCGGCATGGACGTCTGGGCCGCGACCATCTGCTTCAACACCGTGGAGGCCGAAAAGCAGGGCCTGACCAAACCGGTGAGCTGGCAGGACCTGACCAAGCCCGAGTACAAGGGCAAGATCGTCATGCCTAACCCGGCGTCCTCGGGCACTGGCTTCCTTGATGTCAGCGCCTGGCTGCAGACCTTCGGCGAGAAACAGGGCTGGCAGTACATGGATGACCTGCACCAGAACATCGGCCAGTACGTCCACTCCGGTTCCAAGCCGTGCAAGCTGGCCGCCGCCGGTGAGTTCCCGATTGGTATTTCCTTTGAGTACCCGGCCGTGCAGCTCAAGCGCCAGGGTGCGCCGCTGGACATCGTCCTGCCGAAGGAAGGCCTGGGCTGGGAAATCGAAGCCACGGCGGTGATCAAGGGCACCCCCCATGAAGAGGCGGCGAAGAAGCTCGCCGACTTCTCTGCCAGCCCCGAAGCCATGGAGCTGTACAAGGAAAACTTCGCCGTGCTGGCCCAGCCCGGCATCGCCAAGCCGCAGACCGAACTGCCGGCGGACTACGAGCAGCGCCTGATCAAGAACGACTTTGCCTGGGCCTCGAAGAACCGCGACGAGATCCTCGCTGAATGGCGCAAGCGCTATGACGGCAAGTCGGAAAAGGTCGCCAAGCAGTAACCGATCAATCGCCTTCGCCGGCAAGCCGGCGAAGGCGCTTCCCCTCCAGGACACCCCTCATGACCCATCACAGCGATCTACTGATCGTCGGCGCCGGCATCCTCGGTCTGTCCCACGCCTATGCAGCCGCCAAGCGCGGTTTGCGGGTGCGGGTTTTCGAGCGCAGCGCCACGCCCCTGGGCGCCTCGGTGCGCAACTTCGGCCAGGCCCTGGTCACCGGCCAACCGCCGGGCATCATGCTGGAGCTGGCCCGCGCCAGCCGGGAGATCTGGGCCGACTGGCAACAGCTGGCGGGCCTGCCACTCAAGCGCAACGGTTCCTACCTGTTCGCCCGCAGTGAAGCCGAAGAGCATTTGCTGGAAGCCTTCTGTGCCGGACGTGCCCGCGAGCATGGCTATCGGGTTGAACTGCTTCAGGGCGCGGCCTTGAACGATCTGTATGGCGGCCAGTTCCGCCATCACCGCGCGGCACTCCACGGCTTGGACGACCAGCAGTTGTATTCCCGGGAAGCCATCCCGGCGTTGATCGACTACCTGCGGCGCGACCTGGGTGTGGCGTTTCACTTCTCGACCTTGGTGCGGGACATCGAGCCGGGGCAACTGCACAGCACCGCTGGGAGCTTCCGCGCGCCGCGCATTGTGCTGTGTTCGGGGCACGATTATCAGACCCTGCTGGCCGAGCAGATCGCCGCCTTGCAACCGCAGATCTGTCGCTTGCAGATGCTGCGCGCCCGGCCTCAGGCCAACCTGAACCTGCAACACGCGTTGCTCACCGGCTTGAGCTGCGTGCATTACGGGGCCTTTGCCGATTTGCCGGAAGCGGCGGCGGTGCAGGCGCAGATCCTCACTGAGGCGCCCCACTTGCACGAACACGGCATCCACCTGCTGATCAGCCCGACCCCTTATGGCGATTTGATCATCGGTGATTCCCACGATTACGGCAGGGATCCATCGCCGTTCAACGCCGAACAGGTGGATAACTGGTTGATCGAGCTGGCCGAACACACCCTGGGCTGCAAGGTCCAGGTGGTGGAGCGCTGGCAGGGTGTTTATGGCGCGCGCGGCCCGCGCCGTTCTCGTTCCTGGAGGCGGCGCCCGGGGTGCATGCGGCGCTGATGCACACCGGGGTGGGCATGAGCGTTGGCCCGGCGATGGCCGAGCGCAATATCGCCCGGGTGCTGGGGGAGGCGTGATGAACCGACAGCAACAGGTGATTGCCGAGGTGTTCGGCCTGTACGAGCGCTTTGGCGATTACGACTACATCGGCGAGCCGGTGTCGCAGATCGAGCACATGTCCCAGGCGGCGCAACTGGCCATCGCCGAAGGGTATGACGACGAAGTGGTGCTGGCCGCGTTCTTCCACGATATCGGGCACATCTGCCAGCAGGATGCCGAGAACATGGACGGTTTTGGCGTGGTCAGCCATGAGCGCCTGGGGGCGGATTATCTGCGCCGTGCCGGGTTCGGCGAGCGGCTGGTGCGGCTGGTGGAATACCACGTCCAGGCCAAGCGCTACCTGACCTTCAAAGACCCTGGCTACTACCAGCGCTTGAGCGAGGCCAGCCGACGGACCCTGGCGTACCAGGGCGGGGTGATGAGCGCAGCAGAGGCGGCTGCGTTCGAGCTAGATCCCTTGTGTGCGGTGAGCCTGCGCATGCGCCACTGGGACGAGCAGGCCAAGGACATGTGGGTGCCAGTGATGGACTTGCAGATCCTCAAGGACAAGGCCTTGGCTGTATTGGCTTGAGGGCCCTTACGGACCTTGTAGGAGCCGGCTTGCCGGCGAAGGCGATCTACGCCTCCACCACCAGGGTTTCAGCCAGCGCCTCGATCTGCTCCTGGCGCTCGGCCTGGCTCAGGCGCGCTTGGGGATTGAGGGATGACCACTGGGGATGGGCCCGGGCCTTGTTCAGGGCGTCGGGCAGTTTGCCCTCGCGCCAGCTTTTATCCTCGGGCGTGGCCAGTTGGATGTGTTCCATCGCCGCGTGCCCGCGCAGGTCCAGGGCCTGAACCAGTTGGCGTTGGCGCAGGGCCAAGAGGCGCAGCACGCTGTCATCCACGGTCAGCTCGCGCTGGCCCTTGAGCTTGCCCAGCAGGCGGCTGCCATAACTGCGGGCGGTTTGTAGCGCGCCGCCGGCAATGGCCCCGGCCAGGGCAGCGGCGCCCAGGGTCAGGCCGCCCACCAGCAAGTCCACGCCGGCTCCGGCTGCCGCGCCTGCGGCAATCCCACTGCCCACGCGCACCCCCAGTTGCTTGAGGGTTTCGGGGTTGAACAGGTCATCGCCCCAGCGCCCGTCCAGCAGCGGCAAGTCACGGGCTGCCGCATCCTCGGGGCGGAAGGCGTACAGCTTGAGCAGGGCCTCGACGCAGCGCTGTTCGCGTTGGCGAATGGTCTGGCGCAACTCGCTGATGGCGGCTTGTTCCAGGGCAGCATCGCTGACCACGCTGCGGCGGCAGGCGGCGCAGTCCACCAGCAGTTCGGCGATCAGCCGCGCGGCGCTGTGCCGGCGAGCCTGGCGCTGGGCTTGTTGATCGTCGATCAGCCGTTGCAGTTGCGGGCGGGCGCTTTCCAACAGCAGGGCCAGGCTTTCATACAGGCGCCGTTCACCGTCTTCCGGCGGCGCCACACTGTCGAACCGCACCAGGGCATGCAGGCCCAGGCGAGCCAGGGCTTCGCGCCAATCCGGCTCGCGGTGCTGGTCGCTGCTGACGAAGTTGAGCACCGGCAGCAAGGGTTTGCCGCAGCTGGCCAGCACTTGCAGCTCATCGCGGTACTTGGCTAGCACCGGCTCCCGGGCGTCGATCACGTAAAGGCCGGCATCGGAGGCCAGCAACTGGCGCAGGACCTTGGCTTCCTGTTCGAAGCGCTGCCGGGCTTCGCTGCCGTCGAGAAATCGCGCCAGCCGTGCCGGGCCATCCAGGCGTTCGCCGGGGCGATCCAGGCGTTCCAGGTAGTCCAGCAGGGCAATGGCGTCTTCCAGCCCGGGCGTGTCATACAGCTCCAGCAGGGCCTGGCCCTCCACCGACAAGCGCGCGCCTTCCACGTGTCGGGTGGTGCTCGGGCGATGGGAGACTTCGCCAAAGCCCACGTCCCGGGTCAGGGTGCGCAGCAGCGAGGTCTTGCCGACATTGGTGTGGCCGACCACCGCCAGTTTCAGCGGGGTGTTGCGGGCATCAGTCATGACCGGTCTCCAGCCAGTTGAGGGGGGCACAGTCGGCGAATGGCAGTTCCAGTTGTTGCAGGGCGGCGTGCCAATCCCCCAGGCGCTGGGCATCCAGGGCCTGGCCGGGGGGCGCTTGCAGCAGCCAGATACGGGTGGCGCTGGCATTGCGCGCCAGCTCCGCGATCAGCGCCAGGCTGCCGCGATCCGGCGAGCGTCGGGGGTCACAAGCGATGACCAGGCGGGCCGGAGGGAAGCGGTTCATCTGTTCCAGCAGCGTGAGCCGCGACTCGCGGCTGTCGAGGATTCCGGCGTCGCTCACGCCCGGCGGTAGGCTGGGTGGCCAGGGGTGTTGATCGTCCAGTTCGATGGCGACCAGCAAGGCCCCGGTGCTGTCCTCTCGGCCGGTGCCCGTGGCGATTTGCGGCAGCTGTTGCGGCGCGGCGTCGTTCACACCCAGGCGTTCACTGCTGGGCATCAGGCGTTCGCGCAACTGGCTGTAGCCTGGCAGCTTGAGGTCCAGTTGCAGGCGGGCCAGCCCGTGCTTCCAGCGCCAGCGGCAGAACAGCATCAGCACCAGGCGTGGCAGCACGCCGTAGATCAGCACCAGCACCACCAGCCAGATGGCCCAGGACTGGCGGATCAGCTCGGTGTTGTAGACGTCCCGGGTGCTGGCCTGGATGGTCGCCACGCTGGGGGCGCCGAGGCCTAGGCCCCGGGGCAGGGTGCTGAGGACGTTGGTAATGGCAACGAAGGCATCGGCGCCCAGCAGGGTGCTTTCCCAGACAAAGCTGTAGCGGTGGGTGGTCAGCAGCAACAGCAGCATGACCACGGCGCTGGACAGGGCCAGGCACCACAGGCCGTTGACCAGGGTGCCGAGGGCCCAGCGGTTGAGTTTGCGCCGTTGCAGCAACAGCAGCAGGGCCGGCGGCAATTGCGCGGCCTTGGCGTCGCGGGAGAACTTCTCGCTGAGCCACAGCCACAGGCGACCCAGGCTGGCGCCATGTTCACCGGCGAACAGCAGGCCCAGCAGCCAGCCCAGCAACAGGATCAGGTTGATGCCCAGCAAGCTGCCCAGGGCCCAGAACACATTCACCGGCTGCTGGGTATTGCCCAGGGCACTGAAGGCCAGGCCGGCGCCACTGAGCACGGCCAACACTGCCAAGACCAGCAAGGCCAGGCGCGCGCCTTGCAGCCAGTGCAGCAGGGCACTGTGCAGGCCGTCGCGCTGGGCCAGCCACAGGGCGCGGTGTTGGATGCGCGTGGCCAGGTCGCCGCCCTGGCTGCGGGCCAGGCGGTTGGCTTCCTGATCGTCCAGTGGCCCGGCGTGTTCTTCCCGCAGGCGCACGGTTTCGGTCAGCCACAGTCGTTGCAGGGGAGTCAGTGCAGTCACGCGTTATTCCATCGCTCAAAGGTGCGCTGAGCATAACTGCTGCAGCGGCGGTCGGGTGAAGTTGCCAGGCCCCGGCCCTCTGGTATCCTCGCCGGCATGAAAAAAACTCTCCCCCTCAGTCTGATCGCGGCCCTCGGTGAAAACCGCGTGATCGGCATCGACAACAGCATGCCCTGGCACTTGCCGGGGGATTTCAAATACTTCAAGGCCACCACCCTCGGCAAGCCGATCATCATGGGTCGCAAGACCTGGGATTCCCTCGGTCGCCCATTGCCGGGGCGCTTGAACATCGTGGTCAGTCGTCAGACCGATCTGGTGCTCGAAGGTGCCGAGGTTTTTCCGTCCTTGGAGGCCGCCGTCGAGCGCGCCGAAGCCTGGGCCCTGGAGCAGGGCGTGGAGGAACTGATGTTGATCGGCGGCGCCCAGTTATATGCCCAGGGCCTGGAGCAGGCGGATCGCCTGTACCTGACGCGGGTAGCACTGAGCCCGGAAGGGGATGCCTGGTTTCCAGCGTTCGATCTGGACCAATGGCAATTGGTGTCGGACGTACCGAATCCGTCGGAAGGGGACAAACCGGCGTACAGCTTTGAGGTGTGGGAGAGGAGCTGAAAGACACAAGCCGTAAGCCGTAAGCGGCAAGTAGAAGCTGACGGGCTCGTTCTTGCAGCTTGTGGCTTACAGCTTGCTGCTGTTTTTTTACGCCTGCTTCAACTCCGAATGCTCATCGGCGTCCAGCAGCGCTTTGTCGGTTTGCTGCATCACCTGGCTGGTGATGGCGCCGGCGGTTATCGAGCCGCTGACGTTCAGCGCGGTGCGGCCCATGTCGATCAGGGGCTCCACGGAAATCAGCAAGGCCACCAGAGACACCGGCAAGCCCATGGCCGGCAGCACGATCAGCGCGGCAAAGGTCGCGCCCCCGCCCACACCGGCCACACCGGCCGAACTCAAGGTCACAATCGCCACCAGGGTGGCAATCCACAGCGGGTCCAGGGGGTTGATGCCCACCGTGGGCGCCACCATCACCGCGAGCATCGCCGGGTACAGGCCGGCACAGCCGTTCTGGCCAATGGTCGCGCCGAACGAGGCGGCGAAGCTGGCGATGGACGATGGGATGCCCAGGCGCTGGGTCTGGGCTTCGATGCTCAGCGGGATGGTCGCGGCGCTGGAGCGGCTGGTGAAGGCGAAGGTCAGCACCGGCCAGATCTTGCGGAAAAAGCGCAGCGGGTTGATCCCCGCCAGGGCCACCAGCAGGCCGTGGACCACGAACATCAGGCCCAGGCCCAGGTACGACACCAGCACAAAACTGCCGAGCTTGATGATGTCCTGCAGGTTCGAACCGGCCACCACCTTGGTCATCAGCGCCAGCACGCCATAGGGCGTGAGCTTCATCACCAGGCGCACCAGGCGGGTGACCCA
This sequence comes from Pseudomonas morbosilactucae, assembly GCF_023241665.1. Taxonomy (NCBI): domain Bacteria; kingdom Pseudomonadati; phylum Pseudomonadota; class Gammaproteobacteria; order Pseudomonadales; family Pseudomonadaceae; genus Pseudomonas; species Pseudomonas morbosilactucae. The sequence goes on from NZ_JALQCX010000033.1 coordinate 189,822, forward strand.
AGCTTGCAGGGTGTCGATGGCATTGAGCACTTTCTGGCCTTTGTCGGCATCGTCCTTGAGCAACTGCAAGGCGGCGACCCCGAGGAAGGCGGCGAAGATCACCACGCTGATGATCGAGGTGGGCTTGGCCCGGGCCAGGTCGGCAAAGGGGTTCTGCGGAATGAACGACAGCAGCAGCTGCGGCACGTTGAGGTCGGCGACCTTGCCCGCGTAGTCACTCTGGATCACTTGCAGGCGGGCCATTTCCTGGGTCCCCGCCACCAGCCCTTCGGCGGTCAGGCCGAACAGGTTGGTCAGGCTGATGCCCACCAGCGCCGCGATGGCGGTGGTGAACAGCAGGGTGCCGATGGTCAGGAAGCTGATTTTGCCCAGGGACGAGGCGTTGTGCAGGCGCGCCACGGCGCTGAGGATCGAGGCGAACACCAGCGGGATGACGATCATTTGCAGCAACTGAACGTAACCGTTGCCCACCAGGTCGAACCAGCCGATGGAGGCTTTGAGCACCGGGTTGCCAGCGCCGTAGATGGCGTGCAACGCCGCGCCGAAGAGCACCCCGAGCACCAGGGCCAAGAGCACTTTTTTGGCCAGGCTCCAGGAGCTGTGGCGGGTTTGTGCCAGGCCCAGCAACAGGGCGAGGAACACCAGCAGATTGAGGATCAGCGGCAGATTCATTGAGGCTCCGATAAGAGGTGTGCCCATCGCGTGTGCCCGCGAGGGCGAACCGGAAACTCTAACAGCTTGATATATAAAGAATTAATAACGAGATTGAATAGCCCCTGTCGTTTTTGGAATAAGCCGTTGACGCCCAGGCACATGCGGTTGGCGCTCAGGGGAAACAGGCGGTCGTGTGCAGACGAGGACTGTCACACGGATTTGTTAGCGTCGAACGCTTTCACTCAGGGAGAAAATATCGATGAAACGTACTCCGAAATTCCTGGCGGTTGCACTCTGCCTGGGCCTCGCCGGCCAGGCCTTTGCCACCGAGTTGAAACACTGGCCGCAGGAGCAGGCCAAGCAGTTGGACGCGATGATCGCGGCCAATGCCAACAAGGGTAACTACGCGGTGTTCGACATGGACAACACCAGTTACCGCTACGACCTCGAAGAGTCCTTGCTGCCCTTTATGGAGAACAAGGGCCTGATCACCCGGGAAACCCTCGACCCGTCCCTCAAGCTGATGCCCTTCAAGGACACCGCCGAGCACAAGGAGAGCCTGTTCAGCTACTACTACCGCCTGTGTGAAGTCGACGACATGGTCTGCTACCCCTGGGTCGCCCAGGTGTTCTCGGGCTTCACCCTCAAGGAACTCAAGGGCTATGTCGACGAGTTGATGGCGTCGGGCAAGCCGGTGTCGAGCACCTACTACGACGGCGACGTGGTCAAGACCATCGAGGTCAACCCGCCCAAGGTCTTCACCGGCCAGACCGAGCTGTACAACAAGCTGATGGAGAACGGCATCGAGGTCTATGTGATGACCGCCGCCTCCGAAGAGCTGGTGCGCATGGTCGCCTCCGATCCCAAGTACGGTTACAACGTCAAACCGCAGAACGTGATCGGCGTGACCACCCTGCTCAAGGACCGCAAGACCGGCGAGCTGACCACCGCGCGCAAGCAGATCAGCAACGGCAAGTATGACGAGAAGGCCAACCTCGGCCTGGAACTGACCCCTTACCTGTGGACCCCGGCGACCTGGATGGCCGGCAAGCACGCGGCGATCCTGACTTACATCGACGAGTGGAAAAAACCGGTGCTGGTGGGCGGCGACACCCCGACCAGCGACGGTTACATGCTGTTCCACGATGTGGACGTGGCCAAGGGCGGCATTCACCTGTGGATCAACCGCAAGGACAAGTACATGACCCAGCTCAACGGCATGATGGCCAAGCACGCCGCTGCCCAGGCCAAGGAAGGGCTGCCCGTCACCGCCGACAAGAACTGGGTCATCGTCAAACCTGAAGACATCCAGTAACCACCCCGGCCCACCCATGTAGAAGCCGGCTTGCCGGCGATAAGGCCCTCGTATTTGGCGCTGCCCTCGGGGGCGCCATCGCTGGCAAGCCAGCTCCTACAGGGGGGAGAATGTTTCAACTTGTGACAGATAAAGGCCCTCTGCCATAATCGCCGCCGCTTAACGCCGCGGCTTGTTCCTTGCGTGCTGGGCTCCCTTCCGACTGCGCGTAATGGAATACGTTGTGAGCTACCTCTCGATCGAATTCGGCCTCTGCTTCATCCTGTTCTTTGTCCTGTATTGGAGCCTGTGCTGGAGTCTGCGTTTGCAGAACCTGCTGTTGCTGGCGGCCAGTTACGGCATCCTCGCCAGTTTCAGCCTGGACTTCCTCTACATCCTGCTGGGCTACAGCGCCCTGGTGTACGGGCTTGGCCACCTGGCTCGGTGTTACCCCGGACGCACTTTCGTCAACGGCTTGATCCTGCTGCTGGTGCTCGGTTGCTTCTACCTGTTCAAGTACCAGGACTTCTTTACCAGCAGCGTGCAGGCCGGCCTGGCCCAGTTCGGGCTTGAAGTGTCACTGCCGTTGCTGGAAGTGCTGCTGCCGGTGGGACTGTCGTTCTACACCTTCCATTCGGTCAGCTACCTGGTGTCGATCAACCGGGGCGAGATGCAACCCGGCTCACCCCTGGACCTGGCCCTGTACCTGGCGTTCTTCCCCAGCCTGATCGCCGGCCCGGTGAACCGCGCCAGCCACATGCTGCCGCAGATTCGTCCGCCGCAACTGCGTGAGGTGTTGGAACCCCAACGCGCCCTGGGCTTGATCGCCCTGGCGGTGGTGAAGCTGTTTTTCCTCAGTTCCTGGCTGGCCAACGAATGGGTCGACCCGGTGTTCGACAGCCCGGTGAGCTTCAGCGCCGAACAGATCCTGCGCAGCGTCTACGGCTATTCGTTCCTGATCTACTTCAACTTCAGCGGCTACACCGACCTGGTGACTGGCATTGCCCTGTTGCTGGGCTTTCGCCTGCCGCAGAACTTCAACTACCCCTACGCCGCGCGCAACCTCAAAGAATTCTGGGGGCGCTGGCACATCAGCCTGTCGACCTTTATCCGCGACTACGTCTACATCCCCCTGGGGGGCAATCGCCGTGGCGTATGGCGTGGCAACCTGAACATGCTGCTGGCCATGCTGATTTCCGGGCTGTGGCACGGCGCCAGCGCCAACTTCATTATCTGGGGCGCGCTGCACGGTGTCGGGTTGGCGCTCTACAAACTCTGCAGTTCCTGGTTGCCGGAGCGCTCGAGTGGCCTGGTCGGCGACCTGTTGGCGCGCCTGCTGACTTTCCACTACGTGGCCTTGGCCTGGATCTTCTTCCGCTGCGCCACCTTCAGCGACGCCCTGGACATGTTCGCCGGCCTGGGCGGCCTGTCCCTGGCCGGGCTGGCCCGTGACGGTGCGGTGTTGTTGGGCTGCCTGCTGTTCGTGGCCTTCTACCCCCTTGTCGTGGCGCTGCTGCGCCGGGTGTTCGAGGCCAGTACCCGCCTGCCGTGGCTGCTGTATCCGCTGCCGGTGGGGCTGTTTATAGGTTTGGTCATTTTTGCTTCACCGTCGGGCGTGCCGGGGTTTATCTATGCCAGTTTCTAAGCGTTCTTCCTTGCTGCGCCGCCACACCGGCGCCGCCAAAGTGCTGTACGCCATCCTGGTCATCAGCCTGATGCTGTTCTGGTTCAACCAGAACTCCATTCGCCTGTACTGCCAGCAGAAGTATCACGACGGCTGTGACATCCCGGCGCTGTCGCAAAACCCCGAGTGGCGCCTGGGGGCCCAACTCAACCAGCAGTTGGAGGAGGCCCGCGTGGCCTTCTTCGGCCGTTTCGACGTGAACCTGATGGCCCAGGCGCAGGCCGCGTCCGAGGATGAACCCCTGGCGCCGTTGCCGAGCCTGGCGGTCGAGCCTGAGCCGCAGCCCGAGCCGCAGCATGAAGCTGGCCATCAAGCCGCGCATCAAGCGACACACGAGCCGACACACGAGACCGTGCCGGTCGCCCATGGGCTGCCTGCGCCGGACGTCGAAGCGCCGGCGCCGGCCACCGTTGTGGAGACCTCGCACCCGGCACCTCCGGCCCTGCCGCTGGTGGTCACCCTGGCGGAAGGTGATGAAGTGTTTTTTGTCGGCGACTCGCTGATGCAGGGCGTGGCGCCACACATGGCCAACACCCTGCGCAAACGCTACAACGTGAAAAGCACCAACCTCAGCCGGCAGAGCACCGGGCTGGCCTACCCCAACTTCTTCAACTGGCCCAAGACGGTCGAGAGCACCTTGGCGGCCAACCCGAAGATCCGCCTGATGGTGATTTTCCTGGGCCCCAACGACCCTTGGGACATGCCCGATGGCAAAGGCAAGCCGTTCTTGCGCTTCAAACACCCGGACTGGGAAGTGGCCTACCGGCAACGCATCGACTCGATCCTCGACGTTGCCCGTGACCGCGGCGTGCAGGTGATCTGGGTCGGCCCGCCGAACATGGAAAAAGCCAAGCTGTCGGCGGCTATGGCGTACTTGAATGAGCTCTATAAAAGCCAGATCGAGCTTTACCACCAGCACTTTGTCTCGGCCAACCGGATCCTGGGCTATGAAAACGACACGTTTTCCTATTACCTGACCGCCAACGGCCAGAAGAAGGTCAAGACCCGCGTTGACGACGGCATCCATTTCACCCCCACGGGGCAGAAGTTGATCGCCGAGGGGGTGCTGTCCCTGATCCAATTTCCCACCCCACAATTGACGGAGCACTGACATGGGCCGACTGCAGGGCGTCGCGCTGTTGCTGAGCATTACTTTGCTGTGCAGCTGCAGCCCGACTGCCGAAGTCCAGGCGACGCCGGCCACGCTCCAGGGCAAGGCAGGAGCGAGTGCGAAGAAACCTCAACCGGTGCTGGGCAGTGACCCCAACCTCGCGGGCCTGGCGCGCAAACTCAAGACCTCTGACCGCACGCCTATCAGCATTGTCCAGTTGGGCGATTCGCACACGGCGGCCGATCTGTTCAGCGGCGAAATGCGCCGGTTGCTGCAAGCCCAATACGGTGATGGCGGCATCGGTTTCATTGCCGCAACACCGGTGCCCGGTACGCGCTATGAGCGGGTGATCCTCAACGTTGCCAAGCGCCAATGGTCGCTGGTGTCGGCGCGCAATCAACAAAGCAACCAGTTCCCCCTGGGCGGCTACCTGTCATTGCCGATGACCCCGGGCGCCCGGGTCAACATCGCCGAACGCCAGCCCAGCACCCAGCAATATCGGATCTCCGCGCTGTACTCGGCCACCAGCAACAGCAGCCTGAATGCCCGGGACAACCGCAACAAGGCCAGCCGCATGCTCGCCGCGACCGGTGGGCAATGGCGCTTCAGCCCGCCGTTCAACAACCTGACATTGCCGGCAGACTTCAGCGTCGGCAGTGACCAGGGGCTGGCCCTGGGCGGTTGGAACATCCTCGCCCAGAAGAGCGCCGGGGTGATTTATTCGTCCCTGGGCATCAACGGCGCCCGACTGGACGTGCAAGACAAGTGGCAGCCGGGCTGGATGGACAGTCTCAAGGCACTGCGCCCGGACATGGTGGTGCTGGCCTATGGCACCAACGAGGCCTTTGATGACGACCTGGACCTGGCCCTGTACCGCAGCCAGTTGCAGGACAAGGTCAACCTGCTGCGCCAGAACCTGCCCAAGGCGGTGATTGTGCTGGTGGGCCCGCCGGACTCGATCAAGCGCCGCGGCGCCGGCAGCTGCGCCGCCGCTCAGCCCCAGCCGTTGCGCCAGGTGATTCAGATCCAGAAGGACATGGCCCAGCGCAACCGCACACTGTTCTGGGACTGGCAGGCCTTTATGGGCGGTGATTGCTCCATCCGCCAATGGCAGGCCAGCGAGCTGGCGCGCAATGACCTGGTGCACCTGAGCGCCGAGGGTTACCGCAAAAGCGCCGACGGTTTGTACCGCTACCTGCGCGGACAACTGGGCGAACGCATGCCCTAAGCCTTGTGGGCGCTGGCTTGCCAACGATTGGCGCTCGGCTTGAGGGTTTATCGCCGGCAAGCCGGCTCCTACGCAGGGGTGTGTTCAGGTGATGGTTGCTGAAAAAAAATGCCCCGCACTTGGCGGGGCATTTTCATTTCCGGGCGGGGGCGATCACAGGCCGTCGAGCATGGCCTTGTTGCGCACGGCGCCCTTGTCGGCGCTGGTGGCCAGCAGGGCGTAGGCCTTCAACGCGGTCGTCACTTTACGTGGACGCTTCTCGACCGGTTTCCAGCCTTTCTTGTCCTGCTCGATCCGGCGTGCGGCCAGCTCTTCGTCGCTGATCAACAGGTTGATCGAGCGGTTCGGAATGTCGATCAGTACCTTGTCGCCGTCCTGCACCAGGCCGATGGCACCGCCAGCAGCGGCTTCTGGAGACGCGTGGCCGATGGACAGGCCCGAGGTGCCGCCAGAGAAACGGCCGTCGGTCAGCAGGGCACAGGCTTTGCCCAGCCCCTTGGACTTCAGGTACGACGTCGGGTACAGCATTTCCTGCATGCCCGGGCCGCCTTTCGGGCCTTCGTAACGGATGATCACGATGTCGCCGGCCTTCACTTCGTCGGCGAGGATGCCGCGCACGGCGCTGTCCTGGCTTTCGAAGATCTTGGCGTTGCCTTCGAACACGTGGATCGACTCGTCGACGCCAGCGGTTTTCACCACGCAGCCGTCCAGGGCAATGTTGCCGTAGAGCACGGCCAGGCCGCCTTCTTTGGAGTAGGCGTGTTCGACGCTGCGGATGCAGCCGTTTTCACGGTCGTCGTCCAGGGTTTCCCAACGGGTCGACTGGCTGAATGCGGTCTGGGTCGGGATGCCTGCCGGGCCAGCCTTGAAGAAGTGATGCACGGCTTCGTCGGTGGTCTGGGTGATGTCCCACTTGGCGATGCCTTCGGCCATGGAGGTGCTGTGCACGGTCGGCAGGTCGGTGTGCAGCAGGCCGCCGCGGGCCAGGGAACCGAGGATGCTGAAGATGCCGCCGGCGCGGTGCACGTCTTCCATGTGGTACTTCTGGATGTTCGGCGCGACTTTGCACAGTTGCGGCACGTGGCGCGAAAGACGGTCGATGTCGCGCAGGTCGAAATCGATCTCGGCTTCCTGGGCGGCGGCCAGCAAGTGCAGGATGGTGTTGGTGGAACCGCCCATGGCGATGTCCAGGGTCATGGCGTTTTCGAACGCCTTGAAGTTGGCGATGTTGCGCGGCAACACCGACACATCGTTGTCGCCGTAGTAGCGCTTGCACAGCTCGACAATGGTGCGCCCGGCCTGCAGGAACAGCTGCTCGCGGTCGCTGTGGGTGGCCAGGGTCGAACCGTTGCCCGGCAGGGCGAGCCCCAAGGCTTCCACCAGGCAGTTCATCGAGTTGGCGGTGAACATGCCGGAGCACGAACCGCACGTCGGGCAGGCGCTGCGCTCGTACTCGGCAACCTTCTCGTCAGAAGCGCTGGAGTCGGCGGCGATCACCATGGCGTCCACCAGGTCGAGTCCGTGGGACGCGAGCTTGGTCTTGCCGGCTTCCATTGGGCCGCCAGAAACGAAGATCACCGGGATGTTCAGGCGCAGGGCGGCCATCAGCATGCCAGGGGTGATCTTGTCGCAGTTGGAGATGCAGACGATGGCGTCGGCGCAGTGGGCGTTGACCATGTACTCGACGGAGTCGGCGATGATCTCGCGGCTCGGCAGCGAATACAGCATGCCGTCGTGGCCCATGGCGATGCCGTCGTCCACGGCGATGGTGTTGAATTCCTTGGCCACGCCACCGGCCCGTTCGATTTCCCGGGCGACCAGTTGGCCCAGGTCTTTCAGGTGCACGTGGCCCGGTACGAACTGGGTGAAGGAGTTGGCAATGGCGATGATCGGCTTCTTGAAGTCGTCATCTTTCATCCCCGTGGCGCGCCACAGTGCGCGGGCGCCGGCCATGTTGCGGCCGTGGGTGGATGTTTTCGAGCGGTAATCAGGCATGGAGCACTCCGGGCGGCTAATCAGGGAACAAATGGGGAGTGAGCTTCTATTGACCTTGGGAACACTCAGAAATGGCCGTGTGTCCGAAAGCTGCCGATGACGCCGCGGGATCGCCGCGCGCCTCAGCCTGAGCTCATAAACCCGCCGGGGGATGAATGGCGATGAATCCGGCGATTCTACACCGCTGGCGTCAGGAAGGAACGTTGTGGCCGCTCTGCGGTTTGCGATCGCCTGCTGCCGGGTGGTGGGACGCTGGGTTAGACTGCGCGCCCCCCGATCACACTCCAATGGAACTGGAATGTCTGCGACGCTTCGAACCTTGAGATTTTACCTGGCCATGGGGCTGACCCAGGGCTTGCTTTTGATGGCTGTCTGGCTCTCCAACACCCTGTCCGGCGGGGTCATGGCCGCGAGCAGCGCGGGGCTGTTGATGGGTGGCTGCCTGCTGCAACTGCTGCCGGAGCGTCGCGGCCATGGGCGGACCTGGTTGGCGGCGGGGGGCTTGGCCCTGGTGGTGGCAGGCCTGGTCCTGGCGTGTCGCGGGTTGCCGTTGACCTTACCGGTGCTCAACAGCGTGGCGGCTGGCCTGGTCCTGCTGACCCTGATCAGTGCGGCCGTGTTGCCCGGGCTGGCGCACTTCTGGCGGCGTTTTTTGGGGCTCGGGCTATGGGTGGCACTGGCCTTGCCATTGCCCTGGCTCGCCCAGGCCCTGTTCAAAGCCTGGACCCGCAGCCATTACCGCGACCCGTTCAAGGGCGGTTGGGAGGGGCTGGTGTTCTTTGCCGGGCCAACCCTGGCGTTCTCCCTGGGCCTGTTCCTGATCGGCCTGTGCGGTGCTGCGGTGTTACGGCGTCACACTATGGCGGCGAGCCACTAGTGCTGCCTGTCTTCACAAAAGGATTTGCAATGCCCGTGCTGAATCGCTCCCTGTTGTTCTATATCGCCATCGCTCTGGTCCAGGGGGCGCTGCTGAGCGTCAGTCTGTCCTTGCGCCGGATCGAATTCTATACCTTCGTCGGCACGCTGGCGGTGGTGGCCGGGATCAACCTGCAACTGCTCGGCAATGACGTGCGCCAGCGTGGCACCTGGGTTCTGGTCGTTGGCTTGAGCCTGTTGCTGGCCGGGCTGTCCGGTTGGGTAATGATCCACGATGCCTACGGCTGGATGGGGAGCCTCTGGCCGTTCATGTGGCTGGTGCTGACCTACATCGGCACCGCGTTTATCCTCAGTTGGCCGACTCGCGAGGGCCATCGCCCGCGTTATCAAGATCTGTTCCGACATGCCTGGAACAATGCGTTCATCGTGCTCCTGGCGCTGCTGGTGACCCTGGCTTTCAGCCTGCTGCTGTGGTTGTGCGGGCGTCTGTTCAGCATTCTTGGCGTGCCCCAGCTGGGCGATCTGTTTACCTCGTCGTACTTCCTCTGTTTCAGCCTGCCCCTGTTTTTCTCCCTGGGCATGCGCATGGGCCGTGAAAACGAAAAGGTCATTGGCCTGCTGCGGGGCATCCTGCTGACGGTGTGCCGTTATTTGTTGCCGCTCAGCGCGCTGATCACCGTGATTTTCAGCCTGGCGTTGGTGTTCAGTGGCCTGCAGCCGATCTGGGCCACGGGCTATTCGACGCCAATCCTGCTGGTGCTGGTGGGTTCGGTGCTGCTGTTGCTCAATGGTGTGTTCCAGGACGGTCGGCAAGCCCTGCCTTATCCGCGCCCGTTGTTGCGCCTGGTTGAACTGAGCCTGCTGTGCCTGCCGTTGCTGGCGGGGTTGGCGACTTACTCCAGCTGGTTGCGCGTCGAGCAATATGGCTTGTCCCCGCAACGATTCCTGGGCGTGCTGCTGACGCTGGTGGTGGGCGCCTATGCCTTGGCGGCCGCCTGGGCGGTGGTGTTGCGCTCCCAGCCCTGGCTCAACAGCCTGCGCATCAGTAACCCGTTGTTGGCGGTGCTTTGCTGTGCCCTGTTGCTGGCGCTGAATACGCCGCTGCTCAATCCCCTGCGGCTGAGCGCCGAGGATCAAGTTGGGCGCCTGCGGTCGGGCGCCCTCAAGCCGGAAGCCTTCGATGTCCGGGCCTTGCGGTTTGACCTGGGCAAGCCCGGCGAGCAGGCGTTCGAGGCCTTGCGGGCCGATCTGGAACAGGAGCGCATCCTGGACGCCGATGGGCGTGAGGCCTTGCGCAGGCGGATCGGCGTTGAGGCCCAGAGTTATAAGGAGCAATACACCGAGGAGCAAGCACGGCGGCGGCAATTGCCCCTGGAGTGGCTGGGGCCCAAGCCGCCAGGCAGCGAGCAGTTTGTCGAACTCAGCCTGGAATCCGGTTCCCCGTGCGAGACCCATGGCTGTGCCCTGTGGGCGGTGGACCTGGACTTGGACGGGCAAGCCGAAGTGGTTGCCCTGGCCCTTGAGGTAACCGCCGACACCGAGAGTTCGTCGCGCATTTATGCCCGGCGCGAGGATGGCCTCTGGGTGGAAAACGGCGAGCTGCTTTGGGGCCAGATGCGCGGCGTCATGGACGTGAAGGTGCTGATCGAAGACATTCGCAAAGGCCGGGTCAAGGTGACCCAGCCGCGTTATCAGCAATTGCAGTCCAGCGACATGTTGCTCACGCCGTTGCTGCGCGAGTAATGGATTGAGGCCGCCACACTGGCGGTCGATGGTTTAAGCACCTGGCTCCCCTTGCGTGGGGCCGGTGCTGGTCGACCACGGGCCATTGGCCCTAGACTTCGTGCCCTCGCACGCTCCCACAAAAGGATTTGCAATGCCTGCGCCGAACCACTCGCTGTTGTTTTACCTGGTCATCGCCCTGGTCCAGGGCCTGTTGTTTGTCAGTGGCCAGATGCATGACGTGCCTGCACTGGCCTTTGCCTGCTGCACCTTGGCCGTGGTGGGCGGGGTCAACTTGCAACTGCTTGGCCGGGCCGCCTGGCAACGGGGCACCTGGTGCCTGGTCATCGCCTTGAGCCTGCTGATGGCCGGGTTCAGCCTGTCGTTGTATGCGACAGAAAACTACAGCTGGTTATGGGCTCGCTGGCACCTGGCATCGGTGGTGCTGCTGTACATCGGCACGGCCTTTATTCTCAGCTGGCCGACCCGCGAAGGCCTGTGCCCGCGTTACCAGGACCTGTTCCGGCACGCCTGGAACAACGCTTTTATCGTGTTGCTGGCCAGCCTGGTGACTTTGGCCTTCTTCCTGTTGCTGTGGTTGTGCGGCAAGTTGTTCTCGATCCTGGGCATGCCCCAACTGAGCCAACTGTTCGCCTCGCGCTACTTTCTGTCATTCAGCGTTCCGCTGTTCTTCTCCCTGGGCATGCGCATGGGCCTGGAGAACGAAAAGGTCATCGGTCTGCTGCGGGGCATCCTGTTGACGGTGTGCCGTTACCTGTTGCCGCTCAGCGCGCTGATTGCCGTGATCTTCACCCTGGCCCTGGTGTTCAGTGGCCTGCAGCCGATCTGGGACACCGGGTATTCCACGGCCATCCTGCTGTGCCTGGTGGCCGCCAACCTGTTTCTGCTCAACGGTGTGTTCCAGGACGGAGAGCAGGATGCGGGTTACGCCCGGCTGCTGAAGCTCCTGGTCAACGCCAGTCTGTTCTGCCAACCCTTGCTGGTCCTGCTGGGCGGCTATTCGACGTGGTTGCGTATTGATCAATACGGCCTGACGCCCCAGCGTTTCCTGGCCATGCTCCTGGTGACCCTGGCCCTGGTGCACAGCCTGGCGGCATTGTGGGCGGTGCTGGCCCGGCAGCCGGTCTGGCTGGGCAGCCTGCGGCGCAGCAACCCGTGGATTGCGGTGCTCAGCTTTGTGGTGCTGATCCTGGTGTTCACGCCGCTGCTGAACCCGCTGGCGTTCAGTGCTCGCAATCAGGTCGAGCGTGTGGTGAATGGCCTGACGCCGGTGGAGGAGTTCGATGTCCGGCTGCTGCGCTACCACCTGGGCCAGCCGGGCGAGGAGCAGTTCGAGGCGTTGCTCAAGCGTGTGCAGGAGGGGCAGGTGCTTGATGAGGCTGGCCGCCAGCGCCTGGCGGAACGGATGCAGGAGGCAACGACCCAGCGTTGGGCGCAGGAAGAAGAAAAGCCCAAAGTCGAATGGTTGAGCCCGGAGCCGGAGGGCAGTGGGCAGATTCTCCAGTCCCAGGGCGCCGACAATCAGTGCGGCCGGCGCGGTTGTGTGGCCTGGGCGGTGGACCTGGACAGCGACGGTCATGACGAAGTCTTGCTGATTTCCAGGAACCGGTGGGCGTCCTCTGCGGCGCTGTTTGTGCAGCAAAAGCCCGGTGTGTGGCAGGAAACGGGCAGGCTGGAAGGCCTGCAGGATACGCCGCTGCTGATCGAACAGATCCGTCGCGGCAAGGCCACCCTGGTGACGCCGCGCTACAAAGTCCCGAAAGTGGACGGGGTGGAGTTGAACCTGAGGCTCTACAACCTGCGCGACTGAGCAGGCGAGCAAAAAAATCCCGGCACATGGCCGGGATTTTTGCATCAGGGCTGCACTCAGCTGTTAGGCAGCAGGCGGCAGGTGATGCTCTTGATATAGCGGGTTTCCTGGATGGCCGGGTGCACCGGGTGATCCGGGCCTTGGCCGCCGCGTTCCAGCATCTGGATATTGCGGTCCAGGTGACGGGCGCTGGTCAGCAGGATGTTCTGCAGGTCGTCTTCCGGCAAATGCATGGAGCACGAAGCGCTGACCAGGATGCCGTCCTTGCTCAGCAGGCGCATGGCTTGCTCGTTCAGGCGGCGGTAGGCGCCTTCGCCGTTCTTCATGTCCTTCTTGCGTTTGATGAAGGCGGGCGGGTCGGCGACGATCACGTCGAAACGCTCTTCGCTGGCCTTGAGTTCTTTCAGGGCTTCGAACACGTCGCCTTCGATGCAGGTCATCTTCTCGGCCACGCCGTTCAGCGCCGCGTTGCGCTCGACGCCGTCGAGGGCGAAGGCGGATGCGTCGACGCAGAACACTTCACTGGCGCCAAACGCCGCCGCTTGCACGCCCCAGCCGCCAATGTAGCTGTACAGGTCGAGTACGCGCTTGCCTTTGGCGTAGGGCGCCAGGCGGGCGCGGTTCATGCGGTGGTCGTAGAACCAGCCGGTTTTCTGACCCTGGATCACCGGGGCTTCGAACTTCACGCCGTTTTCTTCCAGGGCAACCCACTCCGGCACCAGGCCGAATACGGTTTCCACGTAACGCTCCAGGCCTTCGGCATCACGCGCGGCGGAGTCGTTCTTGAACAGGATGCCGCTGGGCTTGAGCACCTGGACCAGGGCGGCGATCACGTCGTCCTTGTGCGCTTCCATGGTCGCGGAGGCGAGCTGCACCACCAGGATGTCGCCGAAGCGGTCCACCACCAGGCCCGGCAACAGGTCGGAATCACCGTAGACCAGGCGGTAGAACGGCTTGTCGAACAGGCGCTCACGCAGGGACAGGGCCACGTTGATGCGGTGCACCAGCAGCGATTTGTCCAGGGCCAGCTTGGCATCGCGGGACAGCAGGCGAGCGCAGATCAGGTTGTTCGGGCTCATGGCCACGATCCCCAGCGGCTTGCCGCCGGCGGCTTCCAGGACTGCCTGGTCGCCTGCCTTGAAGCCGTGGAGCGGGGTGGCGGCTACATCGATTTCGTTGCTGTAGACCCACAGGTGACCGGCGCGCAGGCGGCGATCGGCATTGGCTTTGAGGCGCAGGCTTGGCAGGGACATGACGTCGCTCCGGGAAAAAAGGGCGCGAGTATAACCCGTTAGCGATCAGGCGCGTGGGTGGCTGGACCTGTGGTGGTGGGGCGGTTGTGTAAAGTTCCTGTCCATGTGGGCCACTTTTGCGCTTTAGGGGTTAGAATCGCCGCCTATTCCAGAGTGTGTACTTATGTCCCAAGAACTCTCCGAAGAGCAGATTCAGCAAGCCCTGCAAGGTATCAGCGTGCCGCCTCAACCGCAGATCATGGTGGATTTGCAGATGGAGCAGTACATGCCCGACCCCGACCTGGAGGTGATCGCCAAGCTGATCTCCCAGGACCCTGGCCTGTCCGGCGCCTTGTTGAAGATCGTCAACTCGCCGTATTACGGCTTGAGCAACAAGATTGCCTCGATCCAGCGCGCGGTGAACTTGCTGGGCAGCCGCTCGATCATCAACCTGATCAACGCGCAGTCGATCAAGGGCGAGATGAGCGACGAGACCATCGTCACCCTCAACCGCTTCTGGGACACCGCCCAGGACGTCGCCATGACTTGCCTGACCCTGGCCAAGCGCACCGGCTCCCAGGCCATCGACGAAGCCTACGCCTTAGGGTTGTTTCACGATTGTGGCGTGCCGCTGATGCTCAAGCGCTTCCCCAACTACATGACGGTGCTGGAAGAAGCCTACGGCAGCGCCGGGCCGCAGAACCGCGTGGTGGACACCGAGAACCGGGCGTTCAACACCAACCATGCGGTGGTCGGCTATTACACCGCCAAGTCCTGGCGCCTGCCGGAGCACGTGACCAACGCCATCGCCAATCACCACAATGCCCTGGCGATCTTCAGCGACGAGTCCTCGCGCAACAGCCAACTGAAGAACCTGCTGGCGATCCTCAAGATGGCCGAGCACATCTGTGCGTCCTACCGGGTGCTGGGCAACCAGTCCGAGGACCATGAGTGGCAGGCTGTCGGGCCGCTGGTGCTGGATTATGTCGGGCTGTCGGACTACGACTTCGAGAACCTCAAGGAAACCGTGCGCGAACTGGGCGCGCACTGATTCTTTACCGCTTGCCGAGTCTCTGAGGGGCCCATGCCTGAATTACCCGAAGTCGAAACCACCCGGCGCGGTATCGCGCCGCACCTGGAGGGGCAGCGCGTCAGCCGTGTGATCGTGCGTGACCGGCGCTTGCGCTGGCCGATCCCCGAAGACCTGGATGTGCGCCTGTCCGGGCAGCGCATTGTGCTGGTGGAGCGGCGGGCCAAGTACCTGCTGATCCAGGCCGAGGTCGGCACCCTGATCAGCCACCTGGGCATGTCCGGCAACCTGCGCTTGGTGGAAGCCGGGCTGCCGGCGGCCAAGCACGAGCATGTGGACATCGAACTGGAGTCGGGCCTGGCCCTGCGCTACACCGATCCCCGACGCTTTGGCGCGATGCTCTGGAGCCTGGACCCGCTCAACCACGAGTTGCTGGTGCGCCTGGGGCCGGAGCCGTTGACCGATCTGTTTGATGGCGAGCGCCTGTATCAACTGTCCCGAGGGCGTTCCATGGCGGTCAAGCCGTTCATCATGGACAACGCAGTGGTGGTCGGGGTGGGCAATATCTACGCGACCGAGGCCCTGTTCGCCGCTGGCATCGACCCGCGTCGCGAAGCTAAGGGCATTTCCCGGGCGCGGTACTTGAAGCTGGCGATCGAGATCAAGCGCATCCTGGCGGCGGCCATCGAGCGGGGCGGCACCACCTTGCGCGACTTTATCGGTGGCGACGGCCAGCCGGGCTACTTCCAGCAGGAACTGTTCGTCTACGGGCGTGGCGGGGAGCACTGCAAGGTCTGTGGTACAGGCCTGCGGGAGATCAAGCTGGGGCAGCGGGCCAGCGTTTATTGCCCGCGTTGCCAGAGCTGAAAACGCTTCGCCGACACGTCGGCTCCTACAAAGGGTGGTGTCTGTAGGGGCCGGCTTGCCGGCGAAAATGTTCTAAAAGACGGCAAATGCCTCAAGCCTTACCGGTGATCTTCCGGTATTTGGCCATCAACTCTTCTTCGGTTTCCGGACGGGCTTCGTCCAGCGGAATGCAATCCACCGGGCATACCTGCTGGCACTGCGGTTCGTCGTAGTGGCCAACGCACTGGGTGCACAGGCTCGGGTCGATGACGTAGATTTCTTCGCCCTGGGAAATGGCGGCGTTCGGGCACTCGGGTTCGCAGACGTCGCAATTGATGCAATCGTCGGTGATGATCAGGGACATGGGGCACTCCGGCCAGGGCGGCAGGCCCGGGCATTTGAAAAACCAATGGGCGCAATTGTGCCGCATTGGCGCCCGCAGTGCACGCGGGCGCGATGGGCTGTGCCGCTTACTTCTTGAAGCGCAGGGTCAGGGCGTCCGCCACGGCAGGGTGGACGAATTTGCTGATGTCGCCGCCCAGGGCCGCAATTTCCCGGACCAGAGTCGAGGAAATGAACGAATAACGCTCCGACGGGGTGAGGAACAGGCTTTCCACGTCTGGGGCCAGTTGGCGGTTCATATTGGCCAGCTGGAATTCGTATTCGAAGTCCGACACCGCCCGCAGCCCACGCAGGAACACATTGGCGTTCTGCTCTTTGGCGAAATGCGCCAACAGGGTGGAGAAACCGACGACTTCAACGTTCGGCAGGTGTTTGGTGACCTCGCGGGCCAGCTCTACCCGCTGTTCCAGGGGGAACAAAGGGTTTTTCTTCGGGCTGGCGGCGACAGCGATAATCACGTGGTCGAACAGGCGCGCGGCGCGTTCGACCAGATCGCCATGGCCCTTGGTAATAGGGTCGAAGGTACCTGGGTACAACACTCGGTTCATCGCGTCGTCCTGGCGGGAGTCCGTTGGGGAGTCGGATGGTATCGCAGCCTTTCCGGTCGGCCAAGTCGCCTGTTACGGAAGAAAGCACTATAGACGCGACGAATAAGCGTCTTTTCAAGGATTTTTCAGGCGTTCGGCCAAGGCCGTGGCCAGTTGCGCGGTCAGCCCATAGACCGACAGCTGGGGGTTGGCGCCGATGCTGGTGGGAAACAGCGAGCCATCATGAATCGACAGGTTCTGCAGTTGGTGGTGGCGCCCCAGGCTGTCGGTGACGGCATTTTTCGGGTTTTCGCCCATGGCGCAACCGCCCATGACGTGGGCGCTGCCCAGGCGGGTGCGGTACAGCTCCAGGCTCAGGCCGTCGATCATGCTTTTGGCCTCGGCCAGGGTTTTGACGAAGTGTGCGTCGCTGTGCAGCGGCATCACTGTCTTGGCGCCGCCGGCGAACTGGATCTGCGCCATGCTGTGGAAGGCCCGGCGCAGGCCGTCCCAGGTGTAGGGCGACACCGGGTAGTCGAGCACCGGGGTGTTGTCGCTGCGCAATTCGACGCTACCGCCGATGCTGTCGGGGTGAAAGCCGTCCCGCAGCAGCGCCAGCATGGCGTGGGTGTGGGGCAGTTGTTCCATTCTCAGGGCGCTCTGGGGGCCGAAGCCGCCCAACAAGGTGCTGGCCAGGGCCGGTTGCAGGGGTGGTACTTCGAGCTTGTAGGACATTTTTCCGGTGGTGCCGTCCAGCCATTGGAAGTGGTCGGAGTAGATCGACTGCGGCGCGCCGTAGAACGGGTTGATCACCTCATCGAACTGCCCGGCGGAGAAGTTCACCAAATGCAGGAAGGTCCGCTTGCCCAGGCGCGAGTGAGGGTCGGGTGCGTCGGAGCGCAATAGCAGGGCCGGGCTGTTGATGCCGCCGCCGGACAGCACGTAGTGCCTGGCTTTGACTGTGATACGGCGCCCGGTGGGGGCCACGCAGCGTGAGTCCATGGCCATGCATTCCAGGCCGCTGACCTTGTCATCCTTGATCTGCAGGCGCTCCGCCCGCGCCAGGTACAGCAACTCGCCGCCGTGCTCCAGGGTGGCCGGGATGGTGGTCACCAGCATCGATTGCTTGGCATTGGTCGGGCAGCCCAGGCCGCAATAACCCAGGTTCCAGCAGCCGCGCACGTTGCGCGGGATCACGTGCCAGCTGTAGCCGAGCTGCTCGCAGCCTTTGCGGACCACGTCGTTGTTGGCGTTGGGAGGAATCATCCAGGGGGCGACGCCCAGGCGTTGCTCCATCTTCTCGAACCAGGGGGCCATTTCGCTGCTGCTGTGGCCTTTGACGTCGTGTTCGGCGGCCCAGTGCTCCAGGGTCGGGTCCGGGGTGCGGAAGCTCGACGTCCAGTTGATGAGTGTGGTGCCACCCACGGCGCGGCCCTGGAGGATGGTGATGGCGCCGTCCTTGCTCATGCGCCCGATGCCTTCCTGATAAAGGCTGGTGTAGGCCTGGTCTTCGAGCATCTTGAAATCGCTGCTGGTTTTCAGCGGGCCTTCCTCAATCAACAGCACCTTGTAGCCGGCGGCGCTGAGGATTTCCGCGGTGGTCCCGCCGCCGGCGCCGCTGCCGATGATGGCGACGTCGGCTTCCAGGGTCAGGTCCTGTTCGAGTTGTGAGGCGTTGTAGGTTTTCCAGCCGCGGGCCAGGCCTTCGCGGAACAGATCAGGGACGGGCATATCGGGCGCTCTCTTTTTATTGTGGTGTCGCAGCCATGGCGCGGGTCAGACCGTGGGCGGGCCTGGATAACCGCAATGGGTCCAGGATTCGGCGCGGCTGTACCAGGCCATCATCACCAGTTGCAGCAGCGAGGCGTGGCCCATGCGCAACAGGGACAAGGCGCTGTTTTCCCAGCGCTGGAGAAAGCGCCGGATGTCCTCGGCGCTGGCGTTTTCCCAACGGCCCCAGATGCCGGTCAGGGGCCCGCGCGTCACGGCCATGCCCAGTACGTCGAACAGTTGGCGGGTGAGCTTGAGCATCTCTGGCGACAGGTGATCCAGGGCGTTGTCCAGGCATTTGAGGGTGCCTTCGATGGCCGCCGGCATTGCCGTGGCCGTGACTGCACCGTCGAGCATCACCGGGACCAGCGCCCGCAGAAATGGCAGGTCGCCACTGCGCAGGTTGGCGAAGCCGCTGGCTGGGGTGCTGGCGGAACAGCCGCTGAGGCTGGCACCGAGACCAGCCGTGGCGAGGAAGGCACTGGCGCAGAGGCCGATTTTCAGCAGGCCGCGCCGTGACAGCGCGGGTGATTCAGACAGGCTTGGGGTCATTGTTGTTATTACCCGATGGTTATTACCCGGCGAGGTGCTGGTCAGCGAATGAACAGCTTCTGGATCAGTTTCTGGATGGCGTTGCCGTAAGGCGGGTAAATAAGCCGCGCCGCATTCAAGCGTTGCTTGGTCAGCACGCCCTTGGCCTTGCTGAAGGTCAAGAAGCCTTCATGGCCGTGGTAGTGGCCCATGCCGGACTGGCCAATGCCGCCGAAGGGCAGGTCGTCCTGGGCCACGTGCAGCAAGGTGTCGTTGAGACAGACGCCGCCGGAGTGGGTCTCGTTGAGCACCCGGTTCTGCTCACCCTTGTCATAGCCGAAGTAATACAGCGCCAGGGGCCTTGGGCGCTGGTTGATGTAGGCAAAGGCCTGGTCCAGGGTCTTGTAGGGCACCACGGGCAGGATCGGGCCGAAGATTTCGTCCTGCATCACCGTCATGTCGTCGCTGACATTGAGCAGCAGGCTGTGGCCCATGCGCCGCTCCTGGTTCTGCTCGAAGATCGGCATCAGCAACGCGCCCTTGCCGGTGGCGTCGCTGAGGTAGCTGTTGAGCCGGGCCAGTTGCCGGGGGTTGATGATCGCGGTGTAGTCCGGGTTGTCCTGGAGCTTGGGATAGAAGCCGCGCACGGCCTTGCGGTAGGCCTCGACGAAGGCGCCGATGCGGTCTTCCGGCACCAGCACGTAGTCGGGGGCCACGCAGGTCTGCCCGGCGTTGAGGGTCTTGCCGAAGGCGATGCGCTCGGCGGCGTCCTTGAGGGGCACGTCGCTGGAGACGATGGCCGGGGACTTGCCGCCCAGTTCCAGGGTCACCGGGGTCAGGTTCTCGGCGGCGGCGCGCATCACGTGTTTGCCGATGCTGGTGGCACCGGTGAACAGCAGGTGATCAAAGCGCAGCCTGGAAAAGGCCATGCCCACTTCCGCCTCGCCCAGCACCACGCACACCAGGTCTTCGGGAAAGATCCGCGCCAGCAGGCTCTTGAGCAACTGGCCGGTGGCCGGGGTCGACTCGCTGAGCTTGAGCATCACCCGGTTGCCGGCGGCCAGCGCGCCCACCAGCGGGCCAATGGCCAGATACAGCGGGTAGTTCCACGGCACGATGACCCCAACCACCCCCAACGGTTGGTAGATGACCTTGGCCGAGGCGGGCTGAAACGCCAGGCCGACCTTGCGCCGCGAGGCTTTCATCCAGCCCTTGAGGTGTTTGTTCGCGTAGTGGATGCCGTGCAGGCTGGGCATCAGTTCTGCAAGCAGGGTTTCATCGGCGCTGCGGTTGCTGAAGTCCTGGCTGATGGCGTCGATCAGCGCCTGGCGTTCGTTGCTGAGCAGGGTCGAGAGGCTTTTGAGCCACTGCTGGCGTTGCGCCGCGGGGGGCATGGGGTTGGCCGCATAGGCTTGGCGCTGGGCGGCAAACAGCGTGTCGAGCGCGTCCGGGTGCTGATGGGAATCCTGTAGGTAAGCGATTTCGGCAGGCATGGACGGCTCCAGTGATTTGGGGGTGGCTAGTTTTTAGAGTTTATACTCTAATTTGTCAAACTCTACTCCAGACGGTCTGCGATTTATCCGGTCGAGGATAGGTCGTAAGATGCCGACCAGCCTTTTCAGTGAGTAAAGCTCAAGCCCATGGCCCCACGGATCAAAACTCGCGAACGCATCGTCCAGAACAGCCTCGAGCTGTTCAATCAGTTGGGCGAACGCACTGTCAGCACCAACCATATTGCGGCGCATATGGCGATCTCCCCGGGCAACCTGTACTACCACTTCCCCAATAAGCAGGCGATCATCGCCGTGCTGTTCCAGGAGTACGAAACCCTGGTGGACAGCTTCCTGCGCCCGCCCCAGGAGCGTCCGGTGACTGTGGAAGACAAGCGCCATTACCTGCAGGCGCTGCTGGTCGGCATGTGGCGATACCGCTTCTTGCACCGTGACCTGGAGCACCTGCTCGACAGCGACCCCGAGCTGGCGGCGCGTTATCAACGCTTCTCCCAGCGCTGCCTGGTCCAGGGCGCGGCCATCTACGAGCGGTTCGTCGAGGCCGATATCCTGGCCATGGACAAGGTGCAGATCGAAGCCCTGACCCTCAATGCCTGGATCATCCTCACATCTTGGGTGCGCTTTCTGTGCACCACCCGGGAAAACTCCGCCCACCTCAGTGAACAAGCGATGAAGCGCGGGGTTTACCAAGTGCTGGTGCTGGAGGCCGGTTTTGTCACCGAGCAGGCCCGGGAGGCGGTCAAGCGTCTGTTTGAGGAGTTTTATGTGCCCCTGGCCCAGGCGCTGGAAGAAGTGCAGTAGGATCAATCCCTGACCCATTCACAGGAGCCCGCTATGCCCATTGCGCAACTGATCAGCCCGCTTGCCCTGGACCAGAGGAAAGAGCAGCCCGGCCTGGTGATTCTGGACTGCCGCTTTGCCCTGGAGGACCCCGACTACGGGCAGCGCAGCTATAGCGAAGGGCATATTGCCGGGGCGCATTTTGCCGATCTGGAGCGGGACCTCAGCGGGCCGGTGAGCAAGGGCCTGACCGGGCGCCACCCGTTGCCCCAGGCGGAGCCATTGCTGGCGCGCCTGCGGGCCTGGGGCATCGAGGCGAACAGCGACATTGTGCTGTATGACGACGGTCCCGGCGCCTTTGCCGCACGGGCCTGGTGGTTGCTGGCCTGGCTGGGCAAGCGCGATGGCGTGTTTATCCTCGATGGCGGCCTCAAGGCGTGGCACGGCGCCGGCTTGCCCCTGAGCCTGGATGCCCCGTCCAGTGTGCCCGGCAGCTTTGTCGGCCGGCCCGACAACCGCTTGCTGCTCAGCGCCGAACAACTGCAGCAGCGCCTGGGCCAGCCGGAGCTGACCCTGCTCGATGCCCGTGCCTTGCCGCGTTTTCGCGGTGAAGTCGAGCCGATCGACCCCGTGGCTGGGCATATTCCCGGTGCCCAATGTGCAGCCTTCAGCGACAACCTGGGCAGCGACGGGCGCTTCCTGCCGGCGGAGCAGCTCAAGCAGCGCTTCGCCGCCCAGTTGGGCAATCGTTCGGTGGACGGGCTGGTGGCCTATTGCGGCTCGGGCGTGACCGCCTGCCACAACCTGTTTGCCCTGTGCCTGGCGGGTTACCCCTTGGCGCAGCTGTACGCGGGTTCCTGGAGCGAGTGGATCACCGACCCCCAGCGAGCCATCGCCACCGGTGACTGAACCCATGATGGCGCGGCGCCAAGTGCCGCCGGCTCCTAGAGCACGGCGGCGCGATAGGCCGCTGGCGCCACGCCATACACCTGCTTGAACTGCCGGCTGAGGTGACTCTGGTCGGCGAAGCCCAATTGCGTTGCCACTTCCAGCGGCAGGCAGCCGTCGCGTAACAGTGCCCGGGCTTTGGCGATCCGTTGCTGCATCAGCCAGGTATGGGGTGGAACCCCGGTGGCGCGGCGAAACACCCGGGCGAAGTGAAAGGGCGATAGATTCACCGCTGCGCCCAGCTCTTCCAGGGACGGCGGGGCCGCCAATTGGGCGCGCAACAACTCTTTGGCCTGGACGATGGCCCGGTGTTCCTGCCCCGGTTGCCGCGGGCTGTTGACCCCGGCATGACGCTGCAACAGCTGAAGCATCATTTCCCGCCACAGGGTTTGCTGCTGCAGGGCAGTGGCCGGGCTTTCCAGCAGGTGGTGCAGGCGGCAGAACCCGCTGACCAGGTCCGGGTCGCGGTACAGGGTGGCGCCGAAGGCCGGCAGCGGGTCGCTGGGCAGTTCCAGCTCGTCGAGCAGGGTCACGATCTGCTGGTTATCCGGGTAGAACGCCCGGTACAGCCAGCCGTTCTCGGTGCCTTTGGCGCCGGTGTGCAATTCGTCTGGGTTGATCAGCACCAGAGTGCCGCTGCCGGCCAGGTGTTCCGCGCCGCGATAACGGTAGCGCTGGGCGCCGGCCATGATCATGCCGATCACGAAACCATCGTGAACGTGGGGCACGAAGCGCTGCTCGATGTAGCGCGCCGACAGCAGTTCGACTCCCGCCAGCGGTGCGCTTTGCCAGAACCGGATGGATTCGCCCTGGTTGCCGTCCATGGGTCAGTGCCGCTCCAGGCCGGCCAGCCACTCTGGAATCCGCCGCTCCAGGTAGTAACCGGGGTGTTGCAGCGAGCCCTCGACAAAGCCCACGTGCCCGCCCTTGGCCTGCAACTCGAACTCGGTGCTGGGCGACAACTCTTCTGCCAGCGGCAGGCTGTGGGGGAAGACAAAGGGATCGTCCGCGGCCTGGATGATCAGGGTTGGGCTGTGGATCTGCCCGAGGAAATAACGGCTGGACGCGCGGCGGTAATAGTCCGTGGCGTCGGCGAAACCGTGCAGCGGTGCGGTGACCCGGCCGTCGAAATCCCAGAAGGTACGCATCTTCTCCAAGGAGCCGAGTTTGGCCAGGGTGGCCAGGCCTTCATGGCGCCCGTCGTGCTGGAAGCGGCGTTGCTTGTCCCTGATATAGGCCAGCATCTGGCGCATGAAGTGCGCTTGGTAGACCTTGGAGAACCCCTGGCCGATACGGTCCGCGCACTGGTCCAGGCGAAACGGCACCGACACCGCCACTGCACCCCGCAGCGGGCTGTCGGCGGCCCGTTCCCCCAGGTACTTGAGCAGCACATTGCCGCCCAGGGAATAGCCCACGGCGTACAGCGGCGCCAGGGGCCGTTTGGCCCGCAGGTGATCGATGGCGGCGGCCAGGTCTTCGCTGGCGCCGGAGTGATAGCTGCGGGGCAACAGGTTGGGTTCGCCGGAGCAGCCGCGCCAATTCAGTGCTGCACTGGCCCAGCCTCGAGTCGCCAGGGCTTTTTGCAGGCCCGCCACATACGGCGAGTTGGACGAGCCGGTCAGGCCATGCAGCACCAGCACCAAGGGCGCGTCCGCCGTATGCGGGCCGTGCCAGTCCAGATCGAGAAAATCGCCGTCTTCGAGCCACAGGCGCTCGCGCGGGCGTTCCAGGTGGGTGGTTTTGCGCCACAACGGGCCCCACAGGGTCTGCAGGTGCGGGTTGCCGAGGCCGAAGGCGGGAGAGAAGGGGGCGGCAGGCGATAGGGGCACGGTGATTCTCAAGGGCAGCGGTGCGCAGCAGGCTGCGCACATGTTTCAGGCCGATGGGTTAACCGGCGGTGTCTGCCATACGTTGCCACAACGCGTAATACACCTGCCCGGATTTTTGCTCACGATGCAGGCGCCAGGTCCCGGGCAGGCCCAGGGTAGAGGGCGCGGTTTCGCTTTCGGTGTAGATCCAGGCGTTGTCCGCCAGCCAGCCACGCTCTTCCAGCAGGGCGCAGGCGGCAGGCAGCAGGTTCTGGTTGAACGGCGGGTCGAGGAAGGCCAGGTCGAACGGTGTTGCCGGCTGGCTTTCCAGGTAGCGCAGGGCGTCAGCGGTCTGCGCCTGGCCCACGGTGCAACGCAGGGTGCCCAGGTGCTCGCGCAGGCTGGAGATCGCAACGTTGCTGCTGTCTAGGGCCAGGCCCGAGGCGGCGCCGCGGGACAGGGCTTCAAGGAACACCGCGCCGCTGCCGGCGAACAGATCGATGATCTTGGCCCCGGCTACATAAGGCGCCAGCCAGTTGAACAGGGTTTCCCGCACCCGGTCCGGGGTGGGGCGCAGGCCCGGCAGGTCGGGGAAGCTCAGCTTACGGCTGCGCCATTCGCCGCCGATGATGCGCAGGTTGCCCACACCGTTGTGCTGGTTGTGAACGGGTTTCTTGCTGGGATGCGGTGAACGGGCCATCAATGCTCCGGAACCCCGAGCGGTTGCTCGGCGGGTTTATCAGTAGGGGCCGGCAACGGCTTTTGTGCAACGGTAGGGCCGGCCGTGACGATGACCATCTTGTCGACGCTCAGGTGTTTGTTCAGCGCGGTCGTGACCTGTTCCACCGTCAGCGCCTGGGATTGGCGCATGAAGTCTTCGAGGTAGCTCAGCGGCAGGTTGTAGAAGCCCATGGCGCCCAGTTGCCCGACGATGTCGGCGTTGCTGGCGGTGGACAGCGGGAAGCTGCCGGCCAGTTCGCGCTTGGCGTCGTCCAGTTCTTTCTGGGTCGGGCCGGTCTTGAGGTAGTCGGCGAGGACGTCCTGCACCAGTTTCAGGGTGCCTTCGCTCATCTCGGCGCGGGTTTGCAGGTTGATCATGAACGGGCCGCGGGCCTGCATCGGGGTGAAGCCCGAGTAGACGCCGTAGGTCAGGCCGCGTTTTTCCCGGACTTCGCTCATCAGGCGGGTGCCGAAGCCACCGCCGCCGAGGATCTGGTTACCCAGGGACACGGCCGCGTAGTCCGGGTCGTCACGGTCGATGCCCAGTTGCGCCAGCATCAGGCTGGTCTGGCTGGATGGGAACTCGATATGACCGATGCTCGCCTTGGGTTCGCTGGGTTGGGCGATCTTCGCCAGGGCCGGGCCCTTGGGCAGGGCAGCCGATACCTGGGCGGCGACGGCTTCGGCGTCGCTGCGGGACAGGTCGCCAACCAGGGCGATCACCACGTTGCCAGCGGCGTAGGCCTTGGCGTGGAATGCACGCAGTTGGTCGAGGCTGATGCCCGGAACACTTTTCGCGGTGCCATCGCTGGCATGGGCGTAAGGGTGATCGCCGTACAGGCGCTTCATCAACTCCAGGCTGGCCAGCTTGCCGGGGTTCTGCTTCTGGTATTCGAAACCGGCGAGCATCTGGTTCTTGATCCGCGCCAGGGAGTCGGCAGGGAAGGTCGGTTTGCCCACGACTTCGGCGAACAGCTTCAGGGCCGGCTCGCGCTTATCCACCGCGCTCAAGCTGCGCAGGGAGGCCACGGCCATGTCTTTATAGGCACCGTTGCCGAAGTCCGCGCCCAGGCCTTCAAAGCCCTGGGCGATGGCGCCGACGTCTTTGCCGGCCACACCTTCGTTGAGCATGGCGTTGGTCAGCAGGGCCAGGCCCTGGGCGTTGCCATCCTGGCTGCTGCCGGCGGAGAAGATCAGGCGCAGGTCGAACATCGGCAGTTCGCGGGCTTCGACGAACAGCACCTTGGCGCCTTCGGCGGTGTTCCAGGTCTGCACATTCAGGTTGCGATGGCTAGGTGCCTTGCCGTCCAGTTCGGCCAGGGACTGCAGCTTCTGGCTGCTCTTGGCCTGGTCCAGGGCCTGGCTGGCCTTGGACTCGCTGGAGCGCAACAGGTACAGGCCGGCGGCAATGATCAGGGCCAGCAGCGCCAGACCGAGCAGGATCGGGGATGCAGTCTTGCGCTTATTCATGAGCGGACTCCTCAGGCAATACGTGGGCCACGCTCAGGCGTTCGCGGGTGAAATAGGTCCGGGCAGCTTTCTGGATGTCTTCCGGGGTCACGCTTTGCAGTTCTGCCAGTTCGGTGTCCATCAGCTTCCAGGACAGGCCGACGGTTTCCAGTTGGCCGATGGAGCTGGCCTGGCTGGTGATGGAGTCACGCTCGAAGACCAGGCCGGCGATGACCTGGGCGCGCACGCGTTCCAGCTCCTCGGCGCTCGGCGGGGTGGTTTTCAACTGCTCCAGCATGCGCCACAGGCCGGCTTCTGCCTGGGCGATGGTTTTTTTCTTCTGGCTGTTGGGGGTGGCCGAGAGCATGAACAGGCTGTCGCCCCGGGTGTAGGCGTCATAGCGTGTGGAACCGCCGGACAGCAGCTCTTCGCCGCGCTCCAGTTGGGTCGGAATGCGCGCGCTGTAGCCGCCGTCGAGCAGAGCCGAGGCCAGGCGCAGGGCGTTGACCGAGCGCTTGTCTTCGGTGGTGGCGATGCTTGGCACGTTGAAGGCCAGCATCAGGCTCGGCAGTTGGGTTTTCACGTGCAGGGTGATCTGGCGCTCGCCGGGTTCGGCCAGTTCCATGGGGATCTTCGCAGCGGGCACATCACGCTTGGGAATCGGGCCGAAGTAACGCTGGGCCAGGGTTTTCACCTCGTCCGGGGTGACGTCGCCGACCACCACCAGGGTGGCGTTGTTCGGCACGTACCAGGACTGGTACCAGTGGCGCAGCTCCTCGACTTTCATGCGATTGAGGTCGGCCATCCAGCCGATGGTCGGCGTGTGGTAGCCGCTGGCCGGGTAAGCCATGGCCTTGAAGCGCTCGTAGGCCTTGGACATCGGCTTGTCATCGGTGCGCAGGCGACGTTCTTCCTTGATGACTTCGATTTCGCGGGCGAACTCGTCGGCCGGCAGGCGCAAGCTGGCCATGCGATCGGCTTCCAGCTCGAAGGCGACGCCCAGGCGGTCGCGGGCCAGTACTTGGTAGTAGGCGGTGAAATCGTCGCTGGTGAAGGCGTTTTCTTCGGCGCCCAGGTCCCGCAGGATCAGCGAGGCTTCGCCGGGGCCGACCTTTTCGCTGCCTTTGAACATCATGTGTTCCAGGGCATGGGACAAACCGGTCTGGCCCGGGGTTTCGTAGCTGGAGCCGACCTTGTACCAGACCTGGGAGACCACAACCGGCGCGCGATGGTCTTCGCGCACGACCACTTTGAGGCCGTTATCCAGGGTGAATTCATGGGTGGGTTGGGGGTCGGCAGCCAAAGCTGAAAGGGGCAGACAAACTGTGCTGAGCAGCAGGCCTGCAGCGCGGCGGGCTAGAGCATTCATTCGTTTTTAAACCTGTTGGGCTGCCCGCTTGGTCTTAGCGTCGGCGGGCGAGGAGGTGCTAGGATACTGATCCGTTTTGGCGGCGGCCACGCCTATCGGGCCTTTGTGCCGGGTCAGGTTGTATGGGTTTGCTGCGGAAGGTCGGTTTTTATCAGCTAAACTTCGCTTTTTCGCCGATTTTGCCGTTCCAGTCCTGAGTGAAATCGATCTTTGAAGCGCCCGTTGGCACTTCAACAAAATGTTGCGCGTGAACAAGCTGGATTAAACGCAGTCTGTTCTGCATCGAATATTTATTTACCGAGGCGCCACCTTGGCGCATCGCTACCTTGAGATAGCCGTCCTCCATGTTTGGTTCCAACGACGACAAGAAGACCCCAGCTGCGGCTGGCGAGAAGAAAGGCCTGTTCGGATGGCTGCGTAAGAAACCGCAGGAAACCGTCGTCGAACAGCCGCAAGTCCCTTCCGAGGCCGCTCCGGCGCCCGTTGCCGAACAACCCCCCATCGCCGAAACGCCGGCTCCGGTGGTCCTGCCGCTTGCGGAGCCGGTGCTGCAGCCCCGTGTCGAGGCCGAACCTGAGCCGGTCCCAACTGCCGAGTTGCCCCTGACCCCGCCGCCCGAGCACGAGCCCTGGCTGACCTTGCCGGTGGCGGAAGAGCCGGTGGCCTTGGTGGAAGACACCCAGGCCGAACACGTCGCCCCGCCTATTCCGGTGCTGGACGTTATCCCCGAGCCGGTGGCTGAGGTGGTTGTGACTACACCGGCGCCAGTGGTCGAGGCCGAGGCTCCGCTAGCCCCCGTATTCGTTGCCCCTGAGCCTGTTGCTCCTGCTCCTGCTCCTGCTCCTGCTCCTGCTCCTGCTCCTGTAGCCGAGCCGGTGGCGCTTGTGGAGCCCGAGCCTGTGGTCGAGCCTGTTCGCACCGCCGAAGAAGGCAAGGTCGGTTTCTTCGCTCGCCTCAAGCAGGGCCTGTCCAAGACCAGCGCCAGCATTGGCGAAGGCATGGCCAGCCTGTTCCTGGGCAAGAAAACCATCGACGACGAGCTGCTGGAAGACCTGGAAACCCGTCTGCTGACCGCTGACGTAGGGGTTGAAGCCACGTCGGTGATCATCCAGAACCTGACCCAGAAGGTGGCGCGCAAGCAGCTCACCGATTCCGACGCGCTGTACGCCTCGTTGCAGGCCGAACTCACCGGCATGCTCAAGCCTGTGGAGCAGCCGCTGCAGATCGTCGCCCAGAACAAGCCGTTCGTGATCCTGGTGGTGGGCGTCAACGGCGCCGGCAAGACCACCACCATCGGCAAGCTGGCGAAGAAGCTGCAACTGGAAGGCAAGAAAGTCATGCTGGCCGCGGGTGACACCTTCCGTGCGGCGGCGGTGGAGCAGCTCCAGGTCTGGGGCGAGCGCAACAAGATCCCGGTGATTGCCCAACACACCGGTGCGGACTCGGCTTCGGTGATCTTCGACGCCGTGCAGGCTGCCAAGGCCCGCGGCATCGACGTGCTGATCGCCGACACCGCCGGTCGCCTGCACACCAAAGACAATTTGATGGAAGAACTGAAGAAGGTGCGCCGGGTGATCGGCAAGCTCGACGCCGACGCGCCTCACGAGGTGCTGTTGGTGCTGGACGCCGGTACCGGTCAGAACGCCATCAACCAGGCCAAGCAGTTCAACCAGACGGTGCAGCTCACCGGTTTGGCCCTGACCAAGCTCGACGGCACCGCCAAAGGCGGGGTGATCTTCGCCCTGGCCAAGCAATTTGGCCTGCCGATCCGTTATATCGGTGTTGGCGAAGGCATCGATGATCTGCGTACCTTTGAAGCCGAACCCTTTGTCCAGGCACTGTTTGCCGAGCGGGAGCGTTCATGATTCGTTTCGAACAGGTCGGTAAACGCTATCCGAACGGTCACGTCGGCTTGCATGAGCTGAGCTTTCGAGTCCGTCGCGGCGAGTTTCTGTTTGTCACCGGGCACTCCGGTGCCGGTAAAAGTACCTTGCTGCGCCTGCTGCTAGCCATGGAGCGCCCCACCAGCGGCAAGTTGTTGCTGGCCGGGCAGGACCTGGGGCAGATCAGCAACGCGCAGATTCCTTTTCTGCGTCGGCAGATCGGCGTGGTGTTCCAGAACCACCAGCTGTTGTTCGATCGCACCGTGTTCAACAACGTCGCCTTGCCGCTGCAAATCCTCGGCCTGTCCAAGGCGGAAATCGCCAAGCGTGTGGATTCGGCCCTGGAGCGCGTGGCGCTGTCGGACAAGACCGATCTGTTCCCGGGGGACCTCTCCACCGGCCAGCAGCAGCGTGTCGGTATCGCCCGCGCCATCGTCCATCGCCCGGCCTTGCTGCTGGCGGATGAACCCACGGGTAACCTCGACCCGCGCCTGGCGGCGGAAATCATGGGGGTGTTCGAAGACATCAATCGCCTGGGCACCAGCGTATTGATCGCCAGTCACGACCTGGCGCTGATCGCGCGCATGCGCCATCGCATGCTGACCCTGCAACGCGGTCGCTTGATCGGTGATGGGGAGGCCGGCGTATGAGTGCCACTCGCACCCCTAAAGTGGCTGAGCGCGTAGCGCCCAAAGCCTCCGACCCGCAACCGTCGAAGAAAAAACACGACGAAGACGACGGCCCGGATTTCGGCACCTTGTTGCGTGCCTGGATCGAAAGCCATCGCGCCAGCTTGCTGGACAGCCTGCGGCGCCTGGGCAAGCAGCCGATCGGCAGCTTCTTTACCTGCCTGGTGATGGCCGTGGCCCTGAGTTTGCCCATGGGCCTGTCGCTGTTGCTGAACAACGTCGAGCGTCTGGGCGGTTCCTGGCAGCGGGCGGCGCAGATTTCCCTGTACCTGGAGCTGGATGCCAGCGCCACCGAGGGCGAGCAGCTCAGTCAGCAGATCAAAGGCCTGCCGGGTGTGGCGGACGCCGAGTTCATCAGCAAGGACATGGCCCTGCAGGAATTCCAGCAGCAGTCCGGCTTGGGCGAGGCCTTGCGCGAGCTGCCGCACAACCCGCTGCCGGGCGTGGTGCTGGTGACCCCGGATGAAGTCGACAAGCCAACCCTGGAAGCCTTGCGTCAGCGCCTGGCGGATATGCCCAAGGTGCAACTGGCGCAGCTGGACCTGGTCTGGGTCGAGCGGCTGGCGGCGATCCTCAAGCTGGGGGACCGCTTTGTCTTCGGCCTGACGGTGCTGTTGGTGTCTGCATTACTTTTGGTGATAGGCAATACCATTCGTCTTCATATTGAAAACCGCCGCATCGAGATAGAAGTGATTAAACTCGTCGGCGGCACAGACAGCTATGTGCGGCGTCCCTTCCTTTATATGGGGGCGTTGTACGGCTTCGGTGCCGGGCTTCTGTCCTGGGGCGTCCTGGCGTTCGGCCTCAACTGGCTGAACGATGCGGTCGTCGGGCTGGCCGGTTTGTACGGCAGTGATTTCGCCCTCGCGGGTGTGCCGGTCGCAGATGGTCTGTCGCTCTTGCTAGGCGCGGTGCTGTTGGGTTATATCGGTGCGTGGATTGCGGTGGCCCGTCACCTGAGGGAACTGGCACCGAAGTAATGTCTTTTTGCTTGTATTGACCTTTCAGCATTTATGGGAACTTGTTCTGCGGTTCCCGGTCAATTTTCGCAGTGCTGAACTGCACGAGTTATGTGAGTCGGAGGTTTTTTCGTATGACCACTTCTTTGCAACCTGCTTATGCCTTGGTTCCAGGCGCAAACCTGGAAGCCTACGTGCACACGGTGAACAGCATTCCATTGCTGACCCCTGAGCAGGAGCGTGAACTGGCCGAGAGTCTCTACTATGAGCAGGATCTTGAGGCGGCTCGGCAGATGGTGCTCGCCCACCTGCGTTTTGTTGTACATATCGCCCGTAGCTATTCCGGCTACGGTTTGGCCCAGGCTGACCTGATTCAGGAAGGCAACGTTGGCCTGATGAAAGCCGTGAAGCGCTTCAACCCGGAAATGGGTGTGCGCTTGGTGTCCTTTGCTGTGCACTGGATCAAGGCGGAAATCCACGAGTTCATCCTGCGTAACTGGCGCATCGTGAAAGTGGCGACCACCAAGGCCCAGCGCAAACTGTTCTTCAACCTGCGCAGCCAGAAGAAACGCCTGGCCTGGTTGAACAACGAAGAAGTCCACCGCGTGGCCGAAAGCCTCGGTGTTGAGCCGCGTGAAGTGCGCGAGATGGAAAGTCGCCTGACCGGCCAGGACATGGCCTTCGACCCCGCTGCGGAAGCGGACGACGACAGCGCCTTCCAATCGCCGGCTAACTACCTGGAAGACCACCGTTACGACCCGGCGCGCCAACTGGAAGATGCCGACTGGACCGACAACTCCACCAGCAACTTGCATGAAGCCCTGGAAGTGCTGGACGACCGCAGCCGCGACATCCTCTACCAGCGCTGGCTGGCGGAAGAGAAAGCCACGCTGCACGACCTGGCACAGAAGTACAACGTGTCGGCCGAGCGGATTCGCCAGCTTGAGAAAAGCGCGATGAACAAGCTGAAGCTATCGATTGCCGCGTAAGCCACAACGCGTAAAAAAACGCCCCGATCATTGATCGGGGCGTTTTTGTTTCCGGCCCACGCTGTGACCTTGTGGGAGCTGGCTTACCAGCGATAGCGCCAGCAGATTCAAGGCCAACCTCAGGGGCTTTATCGCCGGTAAGCCGGCTCCTGCGGTTAGTTGGTCCAGGGCGCTGTGCGCGAATCATTCAGCTTGCTGAGGTACTCGGCGCCGCCCAGTTGGCTCATTTGCCGCCGAATCCAGCCTGCGCGTTGCAGGACATAGGTGCTGGGATGCCCGGCGCTCCAGACCCGCGGGTTAGGCAGCACCGCCGCCAGCAAGCTGGCCTGTTGGCGTGTCAGTGAGGCCGCGCTGACGCCAAAGTGGTGCCGTGCTGCCGCTTCGGCGCCAAACACGCCTTCATCCCACTCCACACTGTTGAGGTAAACCTCAAGAATCCGCTGCTTGGGCCAGAAGATTTCGATCAGCCCGGTAAACCAGGCTTCAAGGCCCTTGCGCAGCCAACTGCGCCCCGACCACAGGAATAGGTTTTTCGACACTTGCTGGCTCAGGGTGCTGGCGCCGCGGATCGAGCCGCCGCGCTCGTTGTGGGCAAGGGCTGCCTGGATGGCGTCGATATCGAAGCCCCAGTGCTCGGGAAACTTCTGGTCCTCACCGGCGATCACCGCCACCTTGATGTTGTCGGAAATCTCATCCCAGGGTTTCCAGGTGCGTTGCAGGTCAATGGGCTCGCCATCGAACCACGACTCGACCTTGCGCTCGACCATCAGCGCCGTGCCCGGAGGCGGCACCACGCGAAACACCAGGACCAGCAAGATGCTGCCCGCTACAAACCAGAGCAGGGCTTTAGTGAGGCGACGAAAGAGTAAACGCAGCATAGAGATGGCTTGGCCGAACCCGTGGAAGCGGGCCATTATACAGACCCTGCCCGATGATTCTGACTGGAGTTCCCCATGTTGCGTGGCTTCTTGATGCTGGCCGCCTTTTTCGGCTTTACCGGTGTCGCCCTCGGCGCATTTGCCGCCCACGGCCTGAAGAGTCGGCTCAGCGCCGAGTACCTGGCGATTTTCCACACCGGCGTCACCTATCAGCTCGTGCACACCCTGGCCCTGTTCGGCGTAGCCCTGCTGGCCACCCATATCCCCGGGCGCCTGGTGACCTGGGCCGGGGTGTCGTTCGTGATCGGTATCCTGCTGTTCTCCGGCAGCCTGTACCTGCTGACCCTGACCGGCATCAGCAAGCTGGGCATCGTCACCCCGTTTGGCGGCCTGGCCTTCCTGCTTGGCTGGTTCTTCCTGGGCCTTGCCGCCTGGCGCCTACAGCTCGCCGCCTGACGCTTGTAGCTGACCTTTGGGTCACGATCGGGCTAGAATGCTGGCCCCTAAAAATGATGGCGGCCTCGAGCATGCGCATTCAGTTGAACGGTGAATCCTTTGAACTCCCTGACGGCGAGACCGTTGCGGGCCTGCTGACCCGCCTGGAACTGACCGGGCGGCGGATCGCGGTAGAGCTCAACCTGGATATCGTTCCGCGCAGCCAGCACGGCGAAACCCTCCTTAAAGAGGGTGACCAAATCGAAGTGGTCCACGCCATCGGCGGCGGCTAGCCCCTTGGGCCCAGGCCCCGCATAGCGCAAGAATTCTGCAAGAACCTCACCCCAACAGAGGATTTCCGATGAGCAATGTTCGTAGCGACAAGCCCTTCGTCCTGGCCGGTCGTACCTACCAGTCACGTTTGCTGGTAGGCACCGGCAAGTACCGCGATATGGAAGAAACCCGCCTGGCCATCGAAGCCTCGGGTGCCGAGATCGTGACCGTGGCCGTGCGCCGCACCAACATCGGTCAAAACCCGGGTGAGCCGAACCTGCTGGATATCCTGCCGCCGGATCGCTACACCATCCTGCCCAACACCGCCGGCTGCTATGACGCCGTGGAAGCTGTGCGCACCTGCCGCCTGGCCCGCGAGCTGCTGGACGGCCACAACCTGGTCAAGCTGGAAGTGCTGGCCGACCAGAAGACCCTGTTCCCCAACGTCCTGGAAACCCTCAAGGCCGCCGAAGTGCTGGTCAAGGAAGGTTTCGACGTGATGGTGTACACCAGCGATGACCCGATCATCGCTCGCCAACTGGCGGAAATGGGCTGCATCGCGGTCATGCCGCTGGCGGGCCTGATCGGCACGGGCCTGGGGATCTGCAACCCTTACAACCTGCAGATCATCCTCGAAGAAGCCAAGGTCCCGGTGCTGGTGGATGCCGGTGTCGGTACCGCCTCCGACGCCACCATCGCCATGGAACTGGGATGTGAAGCGGTGCTGATGAACTCCGCCATCGCCCACGCCCAGCAGCCGATTTTGATGGCCGAAGCCATGAAACATGCGATTGTCGCGGGCCGCCTGGCGTACCTCGCCGGCCGCATGCCGAAAAAACTCTATGCCAGCGCCTCTTCGCCGCTGGATGGTCTGATCAAGTAAGAGCCATTGATGACTGAATCAAACGACACGCCTATCCAGCCGGAAGCCGGCGACGAGCGCCAGCACCGCCGCATAAAGAGTTTTGTGATGCGTGCCGGGCGCATGACCGAAGGCCAGCAAAAAGGCCTGGAGCAGGGCGCGCCACTGTTCGTGCTGCCCCTGGCCGACGCGCCGGTGGATTTCGACCAGGTGTTCGGCCGTTCGGCCCCGCGCTCCCTGGAAATCGGCTTCGGCATGGGCCACTCGCTGCTGGAAATGGCTGCGGCGGCGCCGGAGCAGGACTTTATTGGCGTGGAAGTTCACCGCCCGGGTGTCGGCGCGCTGCTCAATGGCGTGCTGACCCAGGGCCTGAGCAACCTGCGGGTCTATGATTGCGACGCCATTGAAGTGCTCAACCGTTGCATCGCGGACAACAGCCTGGATCGCTTGATGCTGTTTTTCCCCGACCCTTGGCACAAGAGCCGTCATCACAAGCGTCGCATCGTCCAGGCTTCCTTCGCCGAGCTGGTGCGCAGCAAGCTCAAGGTCGGCGGCATTCTGCACATGGCCACCGACTGGGAGCCCTACGCCGAATACATGCTGGAAGTGATGAACGTGGCCCCGGGTTACCGTAACCTGGCCGAGGACGGCAAATGCGTGCCGCGCCCGACCGAACGCCCGATCACCAAGTTTGAGCGTCGCGGCGAACGCCTGGGCCACGGCGTGTGGGACCTGAAGTTCGAAAAGCTGGCTTAACGAGCCAGCCCCTGTAGGCGCCGGCTTGCCGGCGAAGGGGCCCGTGAGGACGCCTTCGCCAGCAAGCAAGCTGGCCCCTACAACGTGCTGATAAAGCTCACCGGCACCTGGTCGGTCAGCCACACCCCATTCTCTGCCTGATAGAACTTGAAGCCCTGGGCCTGCATGGCCTGGGCATCGATCTGCAGCAGCACCACCTTGCCGTAACGCTGGCCCACGGCCTTGGCGGTTTCGATCTCCTGGGACAGGTGCACGTGATGCCGTGAACCCGGAATCAGCCCCTGCTCATTGATCGAATCCATAAAACGGCTGGCCGTGCCGTGGTAGAGAATGGCCGGTGGCTGTTTTTCGTCCAATTGCAGCTGCACGCTGTTATTGGAGTGGCCTTGCACTGCGCGGATGCGCTGGCCGTCGGCCGAAAGAGCAAAGCGTTTCTTGTCGTTGCTCTCCACCACGTGTTCGATCAACGCCCGAGTCAGTGCTCGGCCGTCTTGCGCCGCGCCGCCGATCAGCGCGTCGATATCGCCCCAGCCCTCACTGTCCAGTTCCAGGCCAATGGCCTGGGGTTCATGGCGTAGTACGTAGCTGAGGAACTTGCTGGTGTCGTCGATGATTTTCTTGCTCATGCTCATCCTTGATAGCGGGTATCCCCGCTCACGTCCCCGCGCCGGCTTAGGAGCCGGCTTGACGGCGATCAAACCCTGACGAATCAGCGACGATCCGCCACCACGCCAATCAGCACCAACACCACCAGCAACACCGGTGCCAGGCTGTAGTTGTTGAACTGGCTCAGGCCGCGAACGATCCATGGGGTGGCATAGATCAGTGCCAAGCCGCTGCCGATCATGCACAGCAGGGCCATCAGAGGTACCCGCAGGGCGCCGGCGACGCCGCCCAGGCGTTGCTCGACCCAGCCTTTGATATCAGCGCCGAACAGCACCAGCAGGCAGCCCACCAGGGCCAGGGAAATTTCCGAAAGGTTGCTGCGGCTCCAGCGAGACACGGTGGCGAGCAGATCGAGTACCAAATCCATTCGATTTCCTTAGATCAGAAAGTGTTGCAGCAGGTCATTGAGGAAGAGTTGGCCACGGGCCGTAGCCGCCAGGCGTGACGGTTCGACCTGCAACAAGCCACTTTGTTCGGCATCGCGACGGGCTTCGCCCAGGCTGTCCAGGGACAGGCCGGTGCGCTCGGCGAAAAGGGCCGCATCGACGCCATCGGTCAGGCGCAGGGCGTTCATCAGGAACTCGAACGGCAGCTCTTCATTGGCCAGGGCTTTTTCCCCGGCTTTGAAGGTTTTGGCCGGGTTCAGGTAGTCCTTCGGCAGGCGGGTTTTCCAAGTGCGCACGATGCGCCCGTCCGGATGGCTGAGCTTGCCGTGGGCGCCGGCACCGATGCCGATGAAGTCGCCGAAGCTCCAGTAGTTGAGGTTGTGCCGTGCCGCACGCCCGGGCTGGGCATAGGCGGACACCTCATACTGGGCGTAGCCGTGCTCGGCCAACAGCGCCTGGCCGGCTTCCTGGATGTCCCACAGGGTGTCGTCTTCCGGCAGCACCGGCGGCTGGTTCCAGAACACCGTGTTGGGTTCCAGGGTCAGTTGGTACCAGGACAGATGGGTCGGGCGCATGGCGATGGCCTGGCGCAGGTCGCCGAGGGCGTCTTCCAGGGACTGGTCGGGCAGGCCGTGCATCAGGTCCAGGTTGAAGTTGTCGAAGCCGGCCTGGCGCGCCATGTCGGCAGCGCGGATCGCTTCGGCACCGTTGTGGATCCGGCCCAGGGCCTTGAGCTTCTGCTCCTGGAAGCTCTGGATGCCGATCGACAGGCGGTTGATGCCCAGGGCGCGGTAAGCGGTGAATTTTTCTTGCTCGAAGGTCCCGGGGTTGGCTTCCAGGGTGATCTCGATGTCGCTGGCAAACGCAATGCGTTGCTCCACCCCTTCCAGCAGGCGACCCAGGGCCGCCGCACTGAACAGGCTGGGCGTGCCGCCACCGAAGAAGATCGAACTCAGCTCACGGCCGTAGACCGCGTGCAGGTCCTGGTCGAGGTCGGCCAGCAGCGCGTCGATGTACGCTTCTTCCGGCAGCTCGGGGCTGGCGGTGTGGGAGTTGAAATCGCAGTAAGGGCATTTGCGTACACACCACGGAATATGGATGTACAGCGCCAGGGGCGGCAGTTGGGGCAGGGCCGCTCGAGGGGTGGGTGCGCTGCCGTGAATCAGCGGCGGCGCAGAGGCGTCTTTGGTCATTGCAGACCCAGGCGTTGACGCAGGATAGCCATGGCGCGGGCACGGTGGCTGATCTGGTTCTTGTCGCCGGGGCTCAGCTCGGCGCTGGAGCAATCACGCTCCGGAACCCAGAACAACGGGTCGTAGCCAAAGCCGTGCTCGCCGCTGGCGGCGTGGAGGATACGCCCGTGCCACAGACCTTCGCAGAGGATCGGCAGTGGGTCGTCGGCATGCCGAACCAAAGCCAGCACGCAGACGAACTGGGCGCCGCGCTCGGCATCCGGCACTTCTTTCAGGGCCTCCAGCAACTTGGCGTTGTTCGCCGCATCGCCCTGGCCATCGGCATAACGCGCGGAATAGATGCCCGGCGCGCCACCGAGGAAGTCCACCGCCAGGCCCGAATCATCCGCCAGGGCCGGCAGGCCGGAAATCCGCGAGGCGTTGCGGGCCTTGAGGATTGCGTTCTCGACGAACGACAGGCCGGTCTCTTCCGGTTCAACCTGACTGAACTCACCGATCGAGCGCAATTGCACCGAGGCGCCGAGCATGGCCTGGAGTTCTTTGAGTTTGCCGGCGTTATGGCTGGCCAGTACGAGTTGGGTGAGGTTCATCATTCGCCTGGGAAAAGCTCTTGGTTGAAACTGAAGCTGTGGGTATCGCCGCCAGTTTGTACATTGATGGTAAAGGTTCGGGTTTCCTGCTGTTCCACCGGGAACTGGGCGATGTAATAGATCGCGCCCTGCTCGGTGACCTGCTTGAAGTTCAGGGGCAGGCTCTTGCTGGTCAGGTCCTTGATGGTGCCGCTGACCTGGGCGATGGCCGGGGTGCCTGCCTTGATCACCGAGACATTGATCACGCCCTGGTTCTTGCTGCGGATCAGCTCTGCGGCCTTGGCGATGTCCGGTTGCAGGTAGGTGGAGTTGAAGGTGTTGTAGTGCACGGTGATGTCACCGAACACTTCCTTGCGCTCGCCCTTGATCACATCGGCGGCGAGCGCCGTCATGCTCAGGCAGGCTGCCAATAAAAAAGTCACCAAGCGACCCATGGTCGTTCTCCTCACGCAAAAGGGGTTATACCGCGACCTTGTGTTCTTGCAGGCCGGGGCTGCTGACCCGGTAGATGCCGATCTCACCTAACAGGTTAGGCCATAGCTTACTGGCCCACCCGTGCCGGTGTTGTTGATCGACGGCAAGTCGGTCGAGCACCCGGGCTTCGCGTCCACGGCACAGGGCTTCGAAATCCTCGAAGGTGCAGAAGTGGATGTTCGGCGTGTTGTACCAGGTGTACGGGAGGAACTCCGACACCGGCATGCGGCCCTTGCTGGCCAGGTACCAGCGGCAGCGCCAGTGACCGAAGTTGGGGAAGGTGATGATGCACTGGCGGCCGACCCGGAGCATTTCGTCGAGGATCCGGTCCGGGTAGTGCACGGCTTGCAGGGCCTGGGTCATGACCACGATGTCGAAGCTGTTGCTGGCAAAGTTGCCCAGGCCCTTGTCCAGGTCCTGCTCGATCACGTTGATGCCCTTGGCCACGCACTCGGCGATGTTGTCCGGGTCGTTTTCCAGGCCGTAGCCGGTGACTTGCTTGTGCTCCTGCAGCCAGCTCAGCAGCTCGCCGTTACCGCAGCCCAGGTCGAGGACGCGGCTGCCGGCGGGGATCCATTCCTGGATGATTTCCAGATCGGCTCTCATCGTGTCCTCACAGGGTTATGCGGTTCATGTAGTGACTAAAGGCCTGCAGGTAACGCGGGATCGGAATCAGGAAGGCATCGTGCCCCTGGGGCGCGTCGATCTCCAGGTAGCAGACATCCTTGCGCGCCGCCATCAGCGCATCCACCAGCTCCCGGGAGCGGGCCGGGGAGAAGCGCCAGTCGGTGGTGAAGGACATCACGCAGAACTTGGCGGTGGCGTCGGCGAAGGTTTTCGCCAGGTCATCGTTGCAGTTGGCCGCCGGGTCGAAGTAATCCAGGGCCTTGGTCATCAGCAGGTAGGTGTTGGCGTCGAAACGCCCGGAGAACTCTTCACCCTGATAACGCAGGTAGCTTTCCACCTGGAACTCGACACTGTGGAAGTCGTAGTTGAGCTTCTCGCTCTTCAGGCCACGGCCGAATTTTTCGCCCATGGAGTCATCGGACAGGTAGGTGATGTGCCCGACCATGCGCGCGAGCATCAGCCCGCGTTTGGGGATCACGCCTTGTTCCTGGAACGAACCGCCGTGGAACTCGGGGTCGGTCAGGATCGCCTGGCGCGCCACTTCGTTGAAGGCAATGTTCTGCGCCGAGAGCTTGGGTGCCGAGGCGATGGCCAGGCAATGGCGTACCCGGTCCGGGTAGGTGATGGTCCATTGCAGGGCCTGCATGCCGCCGAGGCTGCCGCCGATCACGGCTGCCCATTGGCCGATGCCCAGGCGATCCGCCAGGCGCGCCTGGCTGTGCACCCAGTCTTCCACGGTCAGCACCGGGAAGTCGGCGCCAAAGGGCTTGCCGGTTTCCGGGTTGAGGCTGCTGGGGCCGGTGGAGCCGTTGCAGCCGCCGAGGTTGTTCAGACTGACCACAAAGAATTTGCGGGTATCGATGGGCTTGCCAGGGCCGATGCAGCTGTCCCACCAACCGGGCTTGCGGTCGTCGACGCTGTGGTAGCCGGCGGCGTGGTGATGGCCGGAGAGGGCATGGCAAATCAGCACGGCATTGCTCGCCGTGGCGTTGAGCTGGCCGTAGGTTTCGTAGATCAGATCGTAGGCTGGCAGCGCACGGCCGCAGGCCAGGGCCAGGGGCTCGCTGAAATGGGCTATTTGCGGTGTGACCAGACCAACAGAATCGGGGGGGAAGGCAGTTGGCATCGACCCTGCTCTCATTCAAATGAGGCGTAAGTCTAAAGACCGCTGCCCCCAGCGGCAAGCAAAGCCCGGGCCGGCGTTTTATTGTCCAAAACGACGGGGATCATGGAGGAGCCGGCTTGCCGGCGAAGGGCCTTCGGATAGGGCGGCAATCTGTGCGACGCCATCGCTGGCAAGCCAGCGCCTACAGGTGCGGGGTGGCGTGGTGAGTATCAGGTGGGGCGTGTCAGGCCTGGCAGGTCCGGCAGTTTTTTCGGCGCTTGCAAGCGCACGCGCTTTTGTCGGTTCAACTCGCCACTGACCAGGCTGACATTGCTTTTGGGGATACCGAAGGCCTTGGCCAGGAACGCCATCAGGTGCGCGTTGGCCTTGCCTTCCACCGGGGGCGCGGTCAGGCGGATCTTCAGGCGTTCCCCATGCAGGCCAGCGAACTCGTCGCTGCTGGCCTTGGGTTGCAGGTGACAATCGAGCAGCAGATCGTCACCGTCCCAGCGGAAATAACTCATGGGTCGGCGTCAGATCAGCAGACGGAGGATTTCCGGCATCATGGTCATCGCCGCGAGGTTGTTGATCACCAGCATGTCCAGCAGCTTGAGCACCATGAACGCCAGGATCGGCGAGATATCCAGGCCGCCCATGCTCGGCAGGA
Source organism: Pseudomonas morbosilactucae (assembly GCF_023241665.1). NCBI lineage: Bacteria > Pseudomonadati > Pseudomonadota > Gammaproteobacteria > Pseudomonadales > Pseudomonadaceae > Pseudomonas > Pseudomonas morbosilactucae. Next base: position 230,572 of record NZ_JALQCX010000033.1, read on the forward strand.
TGCGCCGGAACGGCGCCAGGGCCGGTTCGCAGATCTGGTTCACCAGTTCGGCGCCAGGGTTGTGGCTGCCGGGGGCGACCCAGGACAGGATCACGCTGATGATCAGGGCGAAGAAGAAAATCTTCAGGAACAGCGCGGTCACACCGATCAGCGACCAGACCAGCAACTGCAGCGGATTGCCGGTGGTGCCGTAGGTCAGCAGCAGGGTCAGGGCCATCAGTGCCAGTTGCACCAGGATCGCCAGCACCAGGGACGACATGTCCAGGCCGAATACACTGGGAATGATCCGACGCATTGGCTTGAGCAGCGGTTGAGTGGCGCGTACGGCGAACTGGCACAGCGGGTTGTAGAAGTTGGCGCGGACCAGTTGCAGCACAAAACGCAGCAGCACGATCAGCAGGTACAGGCTGCCCAGGGTTTGCAGCACGTACACCGCCGCAGTATTCAATCCAATCATCATCGGCTCCTTTATTGGCCCAGTTGTTCGGCCATTTCGGCCGAGCGGTGCGCGGCGGCACCCAATGCTTTTTCCACCAGGGCTTCGAAACCATTGGCCTGGAACGACTTGATCGCCGCTTCGGTGGTGCCGGCGGGCGAGGTCACGCGGCGGCGCAGTTCGGCGGCGTCCACATCACTGGATACGGCCATGTGCGCGGCGCCCAGGGCGGTTTGCAGGGTCAGTTGGGCTGCGGTTTCCCGAGGCAGGCCGAGTTTCTCGCCAGCGGCGGTCATGGCTTCGATCAGCAGGAAGAAGTACGCCGGGCCGCTGCCGGAGACGGCGGTCACCGCATCCAGTTGTTGCTCCTGCTCCAGCCACAGGGCGATGCCCACGGCAGACAGCAAGTCTTCGGCCTGTTGCCGCTGCTGGGCACTGACCTCTTCGGTGGCGTACAGGCCGCTGACGCCCTGGCGCAGCAGCGCCGGGGTGTTGGGCATGCAGCGCACAATCGGTTGGTCGCCGAGCCAGTTGCGCATGCTGGCGCAGGTGATGCCAGCGGCGATGGACACCACCAACTGGTTGCCTTGCAGGTGCGGGCGCAGGTCCTGGCACACGGCTTTCATGGCCTGGGGCTTGACCGCGAGGACAATAACGTCCACGCCGAGGATGGCCTCGGCGTTATCGGCAAACACGTCAATGCCGTGTTCGGCCTGGACCTTGGCGCGGGTTTCGGCGCCCGGGTCGCTGGCGCGGATCTGCGCCGCGTCCAGCCCTTTGGCCCGCAGGCCGCCGATCAAGCTGGCAGCCATGTTGCCAGCGCCGATAAAGGCGATACGAGTCTTGCTCATGACAGATCCTTATTAATAGAAGAGCCAGCCACGTCAGGGCTGGCCGTAGTCACGGGCGCCAAACAGCGCGGTACCGATCCGCACCCAGGTGGCGCCCTGGGCGATGGCCGCTTCGAGGTCGTGGCTCATGCCCATGGACAGTGTGTCGAGTGGCAGGTTGAGGCTGTCTTGCAGGTGCTTGTTCAAGGCACCGACGGCAGCAAAGGCGGCGTCCTGGGCGGCGCGATCTTCAGTCGGCTCGGGAATCGCCATCAGCCCGCGCAGCTTCAGGCGCGGCAAGGCGCTGATGGCGCTGGCCAGGGCAGGCAGGTCGGCCGGGGTGCAGCCGGACTTGCTGGCTTCACCACTGACGTTGACCTGAATACAGATGTTCAACGGCGGCAGCTCGGCTGGCCGTTGCTCGGACAAGCGTTGGGCAATCTTCAGGCGGTCCACGGAATGCACCCAGTCGAAATGTTCGGCAATAGAACGCGTCTTGTTCGACTGAATGGGGCCGATGAAGTGCCAGATCAAGGGCAGGTCGCTCAACTCCTGCTGTTTGCCCAGGGCTTCCTGCAGGTAGTTCTCACCGAAGTCGCGAAGGCCGGCGGCGTAAGCCTCACGCAGGGCTTGCGAGGGTTTGGTCTTGCTCACCGCCAGCAGTTGCACGCTGTCTTCAGCGCGCTGTGCGGCCAGGCTCGCGGCGCGGATGCGTGCGCCGACCAGGGCAATGTTGTCTGCTATCGTGGACATTCGATCTGCGCCAGCGGGTTTGAGGTTGGCGGCATTCTACTGGAATTGCGGAACACTATGGACATCACTGAGCTGTTGCTCCTGAGCGCTGCCTGGGGCGCCTCCGACCTGCATCTGTCCGCCGGGCTGGCACCCATGGTGCGCATCGATGGCGACATCCAGCCCCTCGACTGGCCGGTGCTGCAGCAACCCCAGGTACTGGCGCTGATTCACAGCCTGATGAGCGAGGCCCAGCGCCGGGAGTTCGAGGCCGTACAGGACCTCGACTTCGCTTATGAGTTGGCCGCCGTGGGGCGCTTTCGGGTCAATGCGTTCCAGCATCAGCGCGGCGCCGGTGCGGTGTTGCGCAGCATCCCTTCGCGGGTGCCGAACCTGGATCAACTAGGCCTGGGGCAAGTGTTTCGGCAGATTGCCGAAGTGCCTCGCGGTCTGGTGCTGGTCACCGGGCCCACTGGGTCGGGCAAATCCACCACCCTGGCGGCGATGATCGATCACCTGAACCAGACTCGGCGGCAACACATCCTCACCATCGAAGACCCCATTGAATTCATCCACCCGCCCAAGGGTTGCCTGGTCAACCAGCGCGAGGTGCACCGCGATACCCAGAGCTTTGCCAGCGCCCTGCGCTCGGCCCTGCGGGAAGACCCGGATGTGATCCTGGTGGGGGAGTTGCGGGACCTGGAAACCATCCGCCTGGCCCTGACGGCCGCCGAAACCGGGCACGTGGTATTGGCCACCCTGCACACCAGTTCGGCGGCGAAAACCATCGACCGGCTGGTGGATGTGTTCCCCGGTGATGAGCAGGCCATGGTGCGGTCGATGCTGGCGGAGTCGTTGCAGGCGGTGATTGCCCAAGTCTTGCTGAAGAAGGTCGGGGGTGGGCGCGTGGCGGCCCACGAGATCATGCTGGGCAGCCCGGCCATTCGTAACCTGATCCGTGAGGACAAGGTGGCGCAGATGTACTCGGCGATTCAAACCAGCGGCCTGCTAGGCATGCGGACCCTGGACATGAGCTTGAAAGAGCTGCTGGGCAAAGGCTTGATCAGTCGCGAGCAGGCCCGTGAACAGGCGCGGGTGCCGGAGAGTTTCTGAAGGGGGAAGAGAAGGGGCAGGCTTATCGCGGGTCGCCAGGCTCCGTGGGAGCTGGCGTACCGGCGATAGAGGCTTGAGGGGCGCCGCGTGTTAGCGCTGAACGACCCGCAGGGGTTCCTGTTCTTTCGGCAACACGCGCTTGGCCACTACGTAATGGCTCTGCCAGTAGGGCTTTTTCAGGGTATCGATGGTCACGGCCTTGCCGCGGCGCGGGGCATGGATGAAGCGGTCGTTGCCCAGGTAGATGGCCACGTGGTTGACCTTGCGGCTCTTGATGTTGAAGAACAGCAGGTCGCCCGGCTTCAGGTCCTTACGCTCGACTTTCTGCCCGTGGCCGCTGGCCATGGCGCTGGACGATCGTGGAAGGTCGATGGTGGCGACATCGTTGAAGGCGTATTTCACCAGGCCGCTGCAATCGAAGCCTTTGCTTGGGCTGCTACCGCCCCAACGGTAAGGTGTACCCAGCACGTTCACCGCACGGCTCAATACCGTGGTGCTCGGGCGGGCGCCTTTCTGCGGCAGGCTGACGGCGTCGACCTTGCTCAGGTGGGTAGGGCGTTTGACGGACTGTTTGGTGTTTTTGGCGGTGACCGGCGAAACATGGGATTTCGGGGTATAGCCATTAACATTGGGAAGTCGTTGCTCACGGTTGGTGGCGTGGGCGGCCAGTGGCATTAATAGGCAAATGGTTAGCCATGTCTTGAAAAATGGACGCATTAGGCAGGGCTCTTTTGGGTTAGCGCGCAACTTTATAACAGCTTTTCGGTCACTTCCGAGGCCGTTGGTCGATTCAACCTGGGGGTCAACTCCGGCAAAGCAGCGGCAATTTGACGCCTATCTTCGTCAGAACTCAGGCGGCATAAGGCTTTCACGGCGCAGAAGGTAACATTTTCCACGTGCCGGCCGCGCGTAAAAAAGTCACAAAGAAATTAAGAATATTTATCTATCACGCTCAAAGGGGTCGTTGATGAATAGCTATCGGCAGGACGGTTCGGGGTTCGACACGCACAGCAAAGTGATCGGTTACCTGTTGTGGATTTTCGGTTTTACCGGGGCGCACCGCTTTTATTACGGCAAGCCGGTGACCGGGACGATCTGGTTTTTTACCTTGGGGTTGTTGGGCATCGGTTGGCTGATCGACCTGTTTCTGATCCCGGCCATGGATCGCGAGGCAGACCTGCGCTTTACCGCGGGGCCGATCGAATACAGCGTTGCCTGGATACTGTTGACCTTTCTCGGGGTCTTTGGCGTGCATCGCATGTACCAGGGCAAATGGCTCAGCGGCTTGCTCTACCTGGTAACGGGTGGGTTCTTGTTTCTGGGGGTGTTGTACGACTTCTGGACCCTGAACGACCAGGTGTCCGTGGAAAACGCCAAACGCCGTTAACGGCGCAAGCCGGCCCCTTCTTGAGAGGAGCCGGCTTGCCGGCGAAAACAGACTTCGCTGTCTTCAGCCCTGGTAGCTGATATGCCCGTCCACCAGGGTGTAGCGCACCACGCCCGGCAGGCTATGGCCGATGAACGGGCAGTTCTCGCCCTTGGACAGCCAGCGCTCACCGGCCACCGTGGAGCTGGCCGGGTCAAACAGCACCAGATCTGCCGGAGCACCTACCGCCAGCTTGCCGGCTGGCAGGCGCAGCGCGTCGGCCGGGCCGGCGCTGAGGCGTGCGAGCAGGGTCGGTAAGTCCAGCAGGCCGTCTTCCACCAGCGTCAGGGCCAGGGGCAGCAGCAGTTCGACGCTGCTGATCCCCGGTTCCGTGGCGCCGAACGGTGCCAGCTTGGCGTCCCGCTCGTGGGGTTGGTGATGGCTGGAGATGGCTTGTACCACCCCGGACTTCACGGCTTCGCGCAGGCCATCGCGGTCGGCGCGCGAGCGCAGCGGCGGTTGCACGTGATACAGGCTGGAGAAGTCGATCAAGGCTTCGTCGGTGAGGATCAGCTGGTACAGCGCCACATCGGCGGTGACCGGCAGGCCGCGAGCCTGGGCCTGGGCGATCAGGGCCACGCCGCGAGCACTGGTCAACTGGCTGAAGTGGGCGCGCACGCCGCTTTGTTCCACCAGCAACAGGTCCCGGGCCAGGGCCACGGTTTCGGCGGTTTCGGGAATGCCCGGCAAGCCGAGGAAGCTGGCAGTGGGGCCTTCATGGGCCAGGCCGCCGTCGGCCAGGTCGCGGTCCTGAGAGTGGAAAATCACCGTCAGGTCGAACGTGGCGGCGTATTCCAGGGCGCGGCACAGGGTGCGGGTGTTGCGGAAACTCTCCAGGCCGTTGCCGAAGGCCACACAACCGGCGTCGCGCAAGGCAATCAGTTCTGCAAGCTGTTCGCCGTCCAGGCCTTTGCTCAGGGCACCGATCGGGAAGACTTTGCTGTTGCCGGCCTCGCGGGCGCGGTCGAGGATCAGTTCGGCCACGGCCGAGGTGTCCAGCACCGGCTTGGTGCGCGGCGGGCAGCACAGGCTGGTGACGCCACCGGCAGCGGCGGCGCGGGTTTCGCTGGCGATGCTGCCTTTGCGGCTGTAGCCCGGCTCACGCAGGGAGACGCTGAGGTCCACCAGCCCGGGGGCGGCGACCAGGCCTTTGGCATCGATGTGTTCGCTTGCACTGAAACCGGCCGGGGCCGCGCCGATGGCGACGATCTTGCCGGCTTCCAGGTGCAGGTCGGTGACTTGATCCAGGCCGCTGCTTGGATCGATGACGCGGGCGCCGAGAATGCTGAGCTTCACTGGGCGTTCTCCTGCTCGAATTGTCGCTGGGCGGTTTGCCCACTCATGGCCATGGACAGCACCGCCATCCGTACCGCAATGCCGTAGGTCACCTGGTTGAGAATCACCGAATGCGGACCGTCGGCCACCGCCGACTCGATTTCCACGCCGCGGTTGATCGGGCCCGGGTGCATGACGATGGCGTCCGGCTTGGCGCCGGCCAGGCGTGCGGTGGTCAGGCCGAACAGGCGGTAGAACTCGCCTTCACTGGGCAGCAGGCCGCCCTGCATGCGTTCGCGCTGCAGGCGCAGCATGATCACCACGTCGACGTCTTTCAGGCCTTCGGCCATGTCGGTGTAGACCTTCACGCCGTATTGCTCGATGCCGATGGGCAGCAAGGTCTTGGGGGCGATCACGCGGATGTCCGGGCAGCCCAGGGTTTTCAGGGCCAGCATGTTCGAGCGCGCCACCCGCGAGTGCAGGATGTCGCCGACGATGGCCACCGAGAGGTTCTCGAAGCTGCCTTTGTGGCGGCGGATGGTCAGCATGTCGAGCATGCCCTGGGTCGGGTGTGCGTGCCGGCCGTCGCCGCCGTTGATGATGGCCACTTGTGGGCACACGTGTTCGGCGATGAAGTGCGCGGCGCCGGAATCGCCGTGGCGCACCACAAACATGTCGGCGGCCATGGCTTCCAGGTTGCGCAGGGTGTCGAGCAGGGTTTCCCCTTTGCTCGCCGACGAGGTGGACACGTTCAGGGTGATCACGTCCGCCGACAGGCGCTGGGCGGCCAGTTCAAAGGTGGTGCGGGTGCGGGTCGAGTTCTCGAAGAACACGTTGCAGATGGTCTTGCCGCGCAGCAGCGGGACCTTCTTCACCGCCCGGCCACCGACTTCGAGGAAGGAGTCGGCGGTGTCGAGGATTTCCGTCAGCAGCTCGCGTTGCAGGCCGTCGAGGGAGAGGAAGTGGCGCAGCTGGCCCTGATCGTTGAGCTGCAGCGGGCGCTTGGCGTCTAGAGGCGTCATCGCAATGGACTCTCAAAAGGGCGAGTTAGAGGGCGAGGTCTTGAAGCTCGAGTTGAAGCGGCGCAGGACCGGACAATTTTACCCGCTCGTGGGCGGCCAGCGACAGGGTCGCCCCCACCACATTGGGGCGGATCGGCAGTTCGCCGGCGTCCAGGTCCAGCAGGCAGACCAGGGTCACGCTGGCCGGTCGGCCGTAGTCGAAGAGCTCGTTGAGGGCAGCGCGGATGGTCCGGCCGCTCATCAGCACGTCGTCGATCAGCACCAGGTGCTGGCCTTCGATCTCGAACGGCAGCTCGGACGGGCGCACTTGCGGGTGCAGGCCGTTCTGGCTGAAGTCATCGCGGTAGAAGGACACATCCAGCGTGCCCAGGGGCGCGTCGCTGCCCAAGGCGTCCAGCAAGGCCTGGGCGACCCAGACGCCACCGGTGCGAATGCCGATGAAGCGTGGCTCGCTGATATCGCGCTTGGCCAGGTGGGCATTGAGATCAGCGGCCATCTGGCTGATCAGTTCGGCGGGATTGGGCAGGCTCATGGTTGCTCCTTCGTGGGCCCGCGCCCGCTGCGTGGAGCAGGGCGCGGGGCGGGTGTGATGGCCGGGAGGCGCGAAACATCGGTGCGCCACGCCTGTTGCGGATTGGGCTGGATCAGTGTTCGAACAGCGCTGAGTTCTCGTCGAGCCAGCCTTGCAGCAACAGGGCGGCGGCGATGGCATCGACCGGGTTGTCGCGGTAACTGCCTTTCTGCCCGCCTCGGGCCAGGCGCTCGCCCTTGGCCTCGAAGGTGGTCAGGCGTTCATCGTGGGTATAGAAGGGCAGGTTGTAGCGGCCGTTCAGGCGCCGGGCGAATTTTTCCGCACGGGCGCACATGTCGCTGGGGGTGCCGTCCATGTTCAGCGGCAGGCCCACCACCACGGCGTCGGGTTTCCATTCCTTGATCAGGGCTTCGACCTGATTCCAGTCGGGAATGCCGTTCTGCGCCTTGAGGGTGCACAGCTCCCGGGCCTGGCCGGTGATGACCTGGCCGACGGCCACGCCGATCTGCTTGGTGCCGTAGTCGAAGCCGAGAATCAGTCGCAGAGCCATCAGGCGTGGCCCGCCTGAGTGGTGAGCAGGCTGAGGTTGACCCCCAGGTGCTTGGCGGCGGCTTCCAGGCGCAATTCGCTGCTGGTGTTGAACAGGATGTCGGCGTCGAACGGGCAGGTCAGCCAGGCGTTGTCCGCCAGCTCAGCCTCCAGTTGCCCAGCTTCCCAGCCGGCGTAGCCCAGGGCGATCAGGCTCTTGCTCGGGCCGACACCGTCGGCAATGGCGAACAGCACGTCCTGGGAGGTGGACAGCGACAATCCTTCAAGTTCGACTGTGGCCTGGTAGGTCGGGCCGCTGGGGTGCAGGACAAAGCCCCGGTCGGTCTGCACCGGGCCGCCGCTGAAGATCGGCACATGCTGGCACAGCAGGGGCGGCTCGATATCGGGGCGCAGTTGCTCAAGGATGTCGGCGAGGTTCAGGTCCTGCGGACGATTGATCACCAACCCCATGGCGCCACCGGCGTTGTGCTCGACCAGGTAGGTCAAGGTGTGCGCAAAGTTCGGGTCGGCCATATGGGGCATGGCGATCAGGAAGTGATGCTTGAGGTAGCTGGGGCTGACATTTTTCATGAGCGCTAGTGTGGCGTTGGCGGGCCCGGCTGACAAGCGCAACCACCTGGGTGAAGTGCCGTTGGCCAAGGAGGGCGTGATCGGGATTTGTGCCAACCTGGCGGGCTCCATCGTCGGCAGGCCGGCTCCTATATAGGTGCGATGGCGTCCTGAGGATCAGTTGCTGGACAGCTTGTCGCCCCGGGCGAAGCGCCAGGTGCGGATGATTTCCAGGCGGTCGATGTCCGACAGGTCGCCGGTAAAGGGGGCAAAGGGGGCGGCCAGGCGCACGATGCGCTGGGCGGCCTGGTCCAGCAATGGCTGGCCGGACGACTCCAGCACCAGCACTTCATACAGCGAGCCGTCGCGGTTGATCGAGACCATCAGCCGCAGGTTGCCGTAGATCTGCTTGCGCCGGGCTTCGTCCGGGTAATTGAGGTTGCCGATGCGTTCGACCTTCTTGCGCCACTCGTCTTTGTACCAGGCGCCCTTGTCGCGCATGGTCGAGGCCGCGCTCAGGCGGTGGATGCGTGGGCGCTTGGCGTACAGCTGCTGTTCCTGGGCCAGTTCGGCTTCCAGGCTGGCGATGTCGCTGGACAGCTGGGAGCTGTCGAACGTCGGAGTCGGGGGCTTGGCGGGCGCTTGGGTCTTGACCTCTTCACGCTGGGTGACGGTCTTTTTCGGCTTGGGCGCCGTCGTCGCGACCGCGGCCTTGGGTGCGGCCTCCTGGGCTTCGGGCTTCACCGGGGGCGGCGGGGTGACCTTGTTCACCTTGTTTTCCTGGAACGGCGCGACCTCGGTGGTCTTCGGAATGGCCTTTTTGTCCAGGGTGCCGCTGCCTTGCTGGTTTTCCTGGGCCAGGAAGTCAGCCTTCTTCGGCGCCACCTCGCTCTTGAAGGTGGCCAGGGTGATTTCAAGGGTTTTGCTGATCTGCTTGGGTTCGGCGAAGGAGAACCCCAGGCCGAGGATCAGCGCCAAGTGGACGAGCGCAGCGAGGAACAGGGTAAACCCCAGGCGATCGGCCGCGCGCACGCCGCTATGGGCAAGCTCGGGTGGCAGATCGGACGGGAGGCTCATCAGCGGTTCGACATCACAGGAAGCATCACAAAACCAACATCGCGGGTTTCACAGGCGGCGCATGATAACGCAATGTTGGTTTCAAGCTGTGTGCTTCAAGCAACAAGCGACAAGCTGTGCATGATCCACATCAAGCTTGTGGCTTGCGGTTAGCGGCTTGCAGCTTCTTCTCGATGGCATCCATCAGCAGCCCGCCAATGTTGGTGCCGAAGGCATTGTCGATTTCGCGGATGCAGGTCGGGCTGGTGACGTTGATTTCCGTCAGGTGCTCGCCGATCACGTCGAGGCCGACGAACAGCAGGCCCTTCTCCCGCAGCGTCGGGCCGACTTGGGCGGCGATCCAACGGTCCTTGTCGCTCAGCGGGCGGGCTTCACCACGACCGCCGGCGGCCAGGTTGCCACGGGTTTCACCGGCTGCCGGGATGCGCGCCAGGCAATAGTCCACAGGCTCGCCGTCGATCATCAGGATGCGCTTGTCGCCGTCTTTGATCGCCGGCAGGTAGGCCTGGCCCATGATCTGCTGGGTGCCCAGGGCGGTCAGGGTTTCCAGGATCACCGAGAGGTTCGGGTCGCCGGCGCGGTGACGGAAAATCGAGGTGCCGCCCATGCCGTCCAGGGGTTTGAGAATCACATCGCCATGCTCGGCGGCGAAATCACGCAGCACGTCGGCGCGGCGGCTGACCACGGTGGGCGGGGTGCACTGGGGGAACAGGGTGGCGAACAGCTTTTCATTGCAGTCGCGCAGGCTCTGGGGCTTGTTGACGACCAGTACGCCGTCACGCTCGGCCTGTTCCAGCAGGTAGGTGGAGTAGACGAATTCCATGTCGAACGGCGGATCCTTGCGCATCAGGATCACGTCCAGGTCGCTCAGGGGGCTGTCGATCTCGGCGTCCAGTTCGAACCATTTTTCCGGGTTGGCGAAGACCTGCAGCGGGCGCATCTTGCCCGGGCCACACCGGCGCCCTGGTACAGGTCACGCTGCTCCATATAGAACAGGGTCCAGCCGCGAGCCTGGGCGGCCAGCAGCATGGCCAGCGAGCTGTCCTTTTTATAGGAGATGCTGGCGATAGGGTCCATGACAATCCCGACGCGAACGCTCATGGGTTGTTTCCTCGAAAATTTAGTGGGGCGCAAGGCTTGAAAAGTGGCGTCAGAGTGGCGCCCGTGCGGTTCCCGGTCAAGGAAAAACCACCGCCTTGGTCGGCCGATAGATTGCATGGGGAGAGTGTGCTAAAAAGGCTCGCATGCCGTGCTCAGGCCTTGAACAACAAGGGTTTGGGGTCAGGCAACAAGGCACCGGCACCAATATCGATTCGCTGTGGCGATGGTAGAGCAGAATATGGAACAGCATTCCAGCGCCTTGAAGGTCATGGTGATCGATGATTCGAAGACGATTCGCCGCACCGCAGAAACCCTGTTGAAGAACGTGGGCTGTGAAGTCATCACCGCGGTGGACGGTTTCGAGGCCCTGGCGAAGATCGCCGACCACCGTCCCGGGATTATTTTCGTCGACATCATGATGCCCCGGCTCGATGGTTATCAGACCTGCGCCCTGATCAAGAACAACAGCGCGTTCAAGGCCACGCCGGTGATCATGCTGTCCTCCAAGGACGGCCTGTTCGACAAGGCCAAGGGGCGTATCGTGGGTTCTGATCAATTTTTGACCAAGCCCTTTAGCAAGGAAGAACTGCTGAGCGCGATCAAGGCCCACGTTCCGGACTTCGTCGCGCTTTCGCCACAGTAGACACGCACATCGGCGACCGGCCAGCGGGCCGCGCGCTTATTCGTATGGGGAAGACCATGGCTCGTATTCTGATCGTCGATGACTCGCCGACTGAAATGTACAAACTCACCGGCATGCTGGAAAAGCACGGCCATGAAGTGCTCAAGGCCGAGAACGGTGCCGATGGCGTGGCCCTGGCCCGCCAGGAGAAGCCCGACGCTGTCTTGATGGACATCGTCATGCCCGGCCTCAACGGTTTCCAGGCGACTCGCCAACTGACCAAGGACGCCGAAACCAGCCACATCCCGGTGATCATCATCACCACCAAGGACCAGGAAACCGACAAGGTCTGGGGCACCCGCCAGGGCGCCAAGGACTACCTGACCAAGCCGGTGGATGAAGAGACCCTGATCAAGACCCTGAACAGCGTCCTGGCCGGCTGATCGCCCACGCCATGTCCGAGTCGCAAACCGCCTTCGAGCTGCTGCTCGAGATCGATCAGCGCTGCCGCCTGCTGGCGGCCGACCTGCCGTCCCAGGAAACCCACCAGCACAGTTGGAGTGGTATCGGCTTTCGCCTGGGCGAGCACTGGTATGTGGCGCCGATGGGCGAGGTCAGCGAGGTCCTGCATGAGCCGCGCTACACCCTGTTGCCGGGGGTGAAGCCCTGGGTCAAGGGCGTGGCCAACCTGCGGGGGCGGCTGCTGCCACTGATGGACCTGTGCGGTTTCTTTGGCCATGAGCTTTCGCCCCTGCGCAAGCAGCGTCGGGTGCTGGTGGTGGAGTACAAGGAACTGTTCGCCGGCTTGATGGTGGATGAAGTGGCGGGGTTGCAGCACTTTGCCCAGGACAGCCTGGAACAGCACGACGTCGACGCTGCGCGGCGGCAGATCGCGCCTTACCTGCGGGGGCATTTCAGTCGCGATCAGGTGTGGCAGGTCTTCAGTCCCTTTGCCTTGGCCCAATCGCCGGGATTCCTGGACGTGGCGATTTGATCTTGGCGCCGATTCCTCTCGGTTGACCTCAATTGTTGTGACGCAGTGGCGGAACCAGGCGGGGGCCTGACAGATGATAAAAGCTAAAAACGGCAAGGCAGTGGAAGGGTCGCAGAGCCGCTCGCAGATCATTGTGCTGTTCATCGCCCTGATCGTGTTCATCATGCTGCTGTTCGCCAACTTCGCCTACCTCAATACCCAGTCCACCTACGACAAACAGTACATCGGTCATGCCGGCGAGTTGCGCGTGCTGTCCCAGCGCATCGCCAAGAACGCCACCGAGGCCGCCGCCGGCAAGGCTGCGGCCTTCAAGTTGCTGGGGGATGCGCGCAACGATTTCGCCCAGCGCTGGGGCTATTTGAAGAAGGGCGACCCGTCCACCGGCCTGCCCGGCGCGCCCCCCGCCGTGCGCCAGGAAATGCACGCGGTGCAGTTGGACTGGGAAAAGCTGCTGAAAAACACCGACGCCATCCTGGCCAGTGAACAGACCGTGCTGTCCCTGCATCAGGTGGCCGCGACCCTGGCCGAAACCGTGCCGCAGTTGCAGGTGGAGTACGAAAAGGTCGTGGAAATCCTGCTGCAGCGCGGCGCTCCGGCGGCCCAGGTGGCCATGGCTCAGCGCCAGTCTCTGCTGGCGGAGCGGATTCTCGGCGCGGTGAACACCGTGCTTGCCGGGGACGAAAACGCGGTCCAGGCCGCCGACACCTTTGGCCGTGACGCGGCGCGTTTCGGCCAGGTGCTGACTGGCATGCTGCAAGGCAACCCGGTCTTGAAGATCAGCCAAGTCGAAGACCGCGATGCCCGGGCGCGCCTGACCGAGATCGCCGAGCTGTTCGAGTTTGTCTCCGGCTCGGTGGATGAAATCCTTGAAACCTCCCCCGAGCTGTTCCAGGTTCGGGAGTCGGCGAGCAACATCTTCAGCCTGTCGCAAACCCTGCTCGATGAGGCATCGCACCTGGCCACCGGTTTCGAGAACCTGGCCGGCGGGCGCAGCCTGGACACCATCGGCGGCTACGTCCTGGGCTTGCTGGCCCTGGCCTCGATCATCCTCATCGGCCTGGTGATGGTGCGTGAAACCAACCGCCAGCTACGGGAAACCGCGCAAAAGAACGAGCGCAACCAGAACGCGATCATGCGCCTGCTGGATGAAATCGAAGACCTGGCTGACGGCGACCTCACGGTGACCGCCTCGGTGACCGAAGACTTCACCGGCACCATCGCCGACTCGATCAATTATTCCGTGGACCAACTGCGGGACCTAGTGGCCACCATCAACCTCACGGCCGGCCAGGTCGCCGGCGCCGTGCAGGAAACCCAGGCCACCGCCATGCAATTGGCCGAAGCCTCTGAGCATCAGGCCCAGCAGATTTCCGAAGCCTCCACCGCGATCAACGACATGGCCCAGTCCATCGACCAGGTCTCGGCCAATGCGGCCGAGTCGTCGGCGGTGGCCGAGCGCTCGGTGGAAATCGCCAACAAGGGCAACGAGGTGGTGCACAACACCATCCACGGCATGGACAACATTCGCGAGCAGATCCAGGACACCGCCAAGCGCATCAAGCGCCTGGGCGAGTCATCCCAGGAAATCGGCGATATCGTCAGCCTGATCGACGACATTGCCGACCAGACCAACATCCTCGCCCTCAACGCGGCGATCCAGGCGTCCATGGCCGGTGATGCCGGGCGCGGGTTTGCTGTGGTTGCCGATGAGGTGCAGCGCCTGGCGGAGCGTTCGTCGGCGGCTACCCGGCAGATCGAGACCCTGGTGCGGGCAATCCAGACCGACACCAACGAAGCGGTGATCTCCATGGAGCAGACCACCACCGAAGTGGTGCGCGGCGCGCGCCTGGCCCAGGATGCCGGGGTGGCCCTGGAAGAAATCGAAGGGGTGTCCAAGACCCTGGCGGCGCTGATCCAGAGCATTTCCAACGCCGCGCAGAAACAGACGTCCTCGGCGGGGCAGATTTCCCTGACCATGAACGTGATTCAGCAAATCACCTCGCAGACGTCCTCCGGCTCCACCGCGACCGCCGAAAGCATCGGCAACCTGGCGAAAATGGCCAGCCAGCTGCGGCGCTCGGTGTCCGGGTTTACCCTGCCGGCCACCCAGGAGGCGGCCCCCAGTGACAACCGCTAACGCAGGCAGCAGATGACGGGAGTGGTTATGGCTGATCGGCACGACTACGTGGCCCTGGAATGGGTCAAAGGCGAAATTGCCGAAACCCTGAAGCAGGCCCACCAGGCCCTGGAGCATCTGGCTGAAGACCCGCAGGCCGCCGATGCCATTGGCTTGTGCATCGAAGGCATCCATCAGGTTCACGGCAGCCTGCAAATGGTCGAGTTCTACGGCGCGGCGTTGCTCGCCGAGGAAATGGAACAGTTGGCCCTGGCCCTGCAACAGCAGCGGGTGGCCCAGCGTGATGAAGCCATTCGCCTGTTGCAGCAAGCCACCAGCCAATTGCCCCAGTACCTGGACCGGGTGCAGAGCGCCCGGCGTGACCTGCCCCTGGTGGTGTTGCCGCTGCTCAACGACCTGCGCAGTGCCCGGGGTGAAAGCCTGCTCTCGGAAACCAGCCTGTTCAGCCCGCAATTGCCCCATTGGCCGCCACTCAGCGACAAGGCCCTGGCCGCCCTGGAACTCCCGGAGTGGCCGACCCTGCTGCGCAAGCTGCGGCACATGCTGCAAACCGCGATGGTGGGGCTGTTGCGCGAGCAGGACGATGAAAACAGCCTGGTCTACATGGGCCGGGTGTTCGAACGCCTTGAAGCCATGTCCGCCGACGCGCCCCTGAGCCCCTTGTGGCAGATCGCTTCGGCCCTGGTGGACGGCATGCACCGCGATGCCATCGCCAACAGCCCGGCGGTGCGCAGCCTGCTCAAGGACGTGGACAAGGAACTCAAGCGCCTGCAGGAGCAGGGCATCGCCGGGCTCAACCAGCCCGCCCCCGACGAGTTGCTCAAGAGCCTGCTGTTCTATATCGCCAAGGCTCGCCAGCCCACTGCGCAGATGTTGACCATGAAAGAACGCTACGGCCTCGACGATGCCTTGCCCGACAGTGCAACGGTGGATGAAGAGCGTGCCCGCATGGCCGGGCCCGATCGGGATGCCATGCGCTCGGTGCTGGCGGCGCTGTGCGAGGGCCTGGTGCGGGTCAAGGAACGCCTGGACCTGTTTGTGCGCAGTGATCGCCAGCACGCCGCCGACCTCGATGGCCTGCTGCCGCCCCTGCGGCAAATCGCCGACACCTTGGCGGTGCTGGGTTTCGGGCAGCCGCGCAAAGTCATCATTGACCAGTTGGCGGTGGTCCAGAGCCTGGCCCAGGGCCAGCGCGAACCCAATGACGCGGTGCTGATGGACGTCGCCGGCGCCTTGCTTTATGTCGAGGCGACCCTGGCCGGCATGGTCGGCACCGTCGAGCCGGAAAGCCGCGAAGAGAGCCGCCTGCCTACTACCGACCTGACCCAGATCCACCAGTTGGTGATCAAGGAAGCGCGCATCTGCCTGCAACAGGCCAAGGACCTGATCGTCGAATACCTGGAAGCCGACCTGGAGCGCGAACACCTGCAACCCCTGCCCGAGTTGCTGACCCAGGTCCGCGGCGCGCTGGCGATGATTCCCCTGAGCCGCGCGGCCAGCCTGCTGGAAGCCTGCAACCAGTTCATCAGTGAACACCTGTTGCTGGAGTCGACGCGGCCCGATCAGCGGCAGCTCGACAGCCTGGCGGACGTGATCGTCAGCCTGGAGTACTACCTGGAACGCCTGAGCCAGGACCATGAGGCGCCGGGGGAGAAGATCCTCGATGTGGCCGAACATGGCCTGGCGGAGCTGGGTTACGTGCCCGATGCTCAAGTGCCCCTGCTGGACGATGTGCTCAGCCCCAGCGAGGCCCTGGTGATGCAAGACCTGCAGGAACTGGACGACCCAGACGTGGCCCAGTCCCTGGCCGAGGTGCTGGCCAGCCCGCTGTCGGCCCTCAACCCGCCGGCGCTGAACACCCCGGGCAGCCTGCTGCCGCCGCCTTCGGGCGAAGAACCGGTGGACGACGAACTGCGCGAGGTGTTTCTCGAAGAGACCGAGGAGGTCCTGCAGGTGCTGCGCGAGCAGTTGCCGCGCTGGGCCGCAGCCCCCGAAGACAAAGCCATCCTCAGCGAATTGCGTCGCGCCTTCCATACTCTCAAGGGCAGCGGCCGTATGGTGCGCGCCTTGGTACTCGGGGAGTTGGCCTGGGCTGTGGAAAACCTGCTCAACCGCCTGCTGGAGCGCAGCGTGGCGGCGTGCCCCGAGGTGCGTCAGTTGCTGGACGACACCGTGCAATTGCTGCCAGAACTGATCGCCGAGTTTGCCGCCCAGGCCCAGCGCCAGCGCGACGATGTGGACCAGCTGGCCGCTCGCGCCCATGCCTTGGCCAAGGCCGACACCGTGACGCTCCCGGTCACCGACTCGACGGCCCTGGACCCGCAGTTGCTGGAGATCTTCCGCAACGAGGCGGAAACCCACCTGGACAGCATCAACCGTTTTCTCGACCAGGCCGCCGAACACGTGCCGTTGCAGGCCAGCGACGAACTGCAGCGCGCCCTGCATACCCTCAAGGGCAGCGCTTCGATGGCCGGGGTCTTGCCGATGGCCGAGCTGGTCTCGCCCCTCGACCAGTTGGCCCGTGAATATCGCGCCCACCTGATCCCCCTGGACCTGGATGAAGTGGAGCTGCTGCTGGAGGCTGAAGGTCTGTTACGTAGGGGCTTGCGTCAGTTGGCGCGGGACCCGCTGGCGCCGATCGGCGGGGCCGAGTCCTTGATCCAGCGCACCCAGGCGTTGCTCGATGAACGCCTGCAAAGCCTGCTGGATGGCAGCGACAGCGGGCGCCGGGCCAAGCGTGATCCGCAGTTGATCAACAACTTCCTGGCCCAGGGCATGGACATCCTGCTGGACGCCGAAAACCTCTTGCAGCGCTGGCAGCAGCACCCTGGCGAGCGTCAGGAACTCAGTGCCTTGCTGGACGAACTGACCACCCTCGGCGAAGGCGCGCACCTGGCGGACCTGCACCCGGTGGATGAGCTGTGCGAAGCCTTGCTCGACTTGTACGGCGCGGTGGAGGAAAGCAGCCTGGCGGTCAGCGAGCGCTTCTTCCATGAAGCCCAGGCGGCCCACGAAGCCTTGATCAACATGCTCGACGAGCTGGCGGCGGGCCAGGAAGTCAGCCCACGGCCGGCGCGGATTCGTGCCCTGCACGAGCTGCTCGAAGAGGGCCTGGACCCGGCCGCCACCGGGCTGATCCGCAGTGATGGCAGCCGCACCCTGAGCATCAGCGAGCTGGGCGCGGCCACCGCCGAACTGCAGCAAGAGCCGACCCAGGAGCGGGACGAGGAAATCGTCGAGATCTTCCTCGAAGAGGCGGTGGATATCCTTGAAAGTGCCGGCCAAGCCTTGCAGCGCTGGCTCGCGGAGCCGGACAACGCGGCGCCCCTGTCGTCCCTGCAACGCGACCTGCACACCCTCAAGGGCGGTGCGCGCATGGCCGATGTCGGCCCGGTCAGCGACCTGGCCCAGGAGCTGGAAACCCTCTACGAAGGCTTGGTGGACCGGCGCTACAGCCACAGCCCGGCCCTGGCCCAACTACTGCACAGCAGCCATGCCGAGCTGGGGTTGTTGCTGGAGCAACTGCAGCGCCAGCAGCCCCTGAGCGACCCCGCCGAGTTGATCGACGCCATTCGCCGCCTGCGCCAGCAAGCAGCCAGCGCTCCGGAGTTGGTGGAGTCTTCGGCCGCTGAGTCGGACGCCGGCCACGACCCGGAGTTGCTGGAAATCTTCCTCGAAGAAGGTTTCGACATCATCGACAGTTCCGCCGCGGCCCTGGCCCGCTGGCAGGCCGACCCTCAAGGGCGCCAGGAAGTGGAAACCCTGCTGCGCGACTTGCACACCCTCAAGGGCGGGGCGCGCATGGTGGAAATCGCCCCCATCGGCGATCTGGCCCATGAGCTGGAGTTTCTCTTCGAAGACCTTTCTGCCGGGGTGTTGGTGGCCGGTCCGGCCTTGTTCGGCCTATTACAGAAAAGCCACGACCGCCTGGCGCAGATGCTCGATGCCGCCCGTCTCGGCGAGCCGATCCAGCCAGCGCAGAAACTGATCGAGGCGATTCGCGGCTTCACCCATCCCTTGGCCCCGGTCCCTGTGTTGCCGGTGCTCGTGCCGGTGGACAAGCCCGCCGCGCGTGTCGAAGCGCCCGCGCCGGAAGCGGTGGTGGCCGGGGACATGGTCAAGGTTTCCGCCGAGCTGCTGGATGACTTGGTCAACCTGGCTGGGGAAACCTCGATCTTCCGTGGTCGTATCGAGCAACAGGTCAACGATGCCCGGGTGGCCCTGAGTGAGATGGAAACCACCATCGAGCGCATGCGCGACCAACTGCGGCGCCTGGACACTGAAACCCAGGGGCGCATTCTCAGTCGCCAGCAGGTGGAGGCCGAGCGCCTGGGCTATGAAGAGTTCGACCCCCTGGAAATGGACCGTCATTCCCAGTTGCAACAGCTGTCCCGGGCGTTGTTCGAGTCCGCCTCGGACCTGCTGGACCTCAAGGAAACCCTGGACCGGCGCAACCACGACGCCGAGAACCTGTTGCAGCAACAGGGGCGGATCAACACCGAATTGCAGGAAGGCCTGATGCGCACGCGCATGGTGCCGTTCGAGCGCATGTTGCCGCGGCTCAAGCGCATCGTGCGGCAGGTCGCCGAGGAACTGGGCAAGGAAGTGGAATTCGTGGTCGGCAATGCCGAAGGCGAGATGGACCGCAACGTCCTGGAACGTATGGTCGCGCCCCTGGAACACATGCTGCGCAACGCCGTCGACCATGGCCTGGAAGCCGCTGACGTGCGACTCGCCGCCGGCAAGCCGGCCCAGGGCCGCATCACCCTGGACCTGGCCCACGAAGGCGGTGACATCGTTTTCGACATGCGCGACGACGGTGCCGGGGTGCCGTTGGAAGCGGTGCGCGCCAAGGCCATCAAGCGTGGCCTGCTGGACCCGGCGGCCGATGTCAGTGACCGCGACGTGCTGCAATTCATCATGCAGCCGGGGTTTTCCACCGCCGAGAAGATCACCCAGATTTCCGGGCGCGGGGTGGGCATGGACGTGGTCCATGAAGAAGTGCGCCAGTTGGGCGGCTCCATGAGCATCGACTCCAGCCCGGGGGAAGGCGTGCATTTCCGTATTCGCTTGCCGTTCAGTGTGTCGGTCAACCGGGCGTTGATGGTGCAGTGCGGCGACGAGCAATACGCGATCCCGCTGAACACCATCGAAGGCATTGTGCGGGTGTTGCCGGCCGAGCTGGACAACTACTACCAACAGGACCCGCCGCGCTACGAATACGCCGGGCAACGTTACGAACTCTGCTACCTCGGCGAGCTGTTGCACACCGTCGGTCGACCCAAGCTGCTGGGGCAGTTCATGCCGCTGCCGGTGCTGCTGGTGCATTACAACGAGCACCTGATCGCAGTGCAGGTGGATGCCATGGCCGGCACCCGGGAAATTGTGGTCAAGGGCCTGGGGCCGCAGTTCGCCGCGGTCCAGGGCCTGTCCGGGGCGACCATCCTTGGCGATGGCCGGGTGGTGCTGATCCTCGACCTGCTGGCGCATATCCGCATGATGCAGACTCGCGCCCTGCCCTCGCGCCCATTGGCCGGCGATGAGCCTGTGGCCGAGGTCGAGCCACAGCGGCCGCTGTTGGTGCTGGTGGTCGACGACTCGGTCACGGTGCGCAAGGTCACCAGCCGTTTGCTGGAGCGCCACGGCATGAATGTGCTGACCGCCAAGGACGGTGTGGATGCCATGTTGTTGCTGGAGGAGCACCTGCCGGACCTGATGCTGCTGGACATCGAGATGCCGCGCATGGACGGTTTCGAGGTGGCGATCCAGGTGCGCAACGACCCGCGCCTGCAGCACCTGCCGATCATCATGATCACCTCGCGCACCGGCCAGAAGCACCGCGACCGAGCCATGGCCATCGGCGTCAACGACTACCTCGGCAAGCCCTACCAAGAGTCGGTGCTGCTGGAAAGCATTGCCCAGTGGAGCAAACCCCATGCTTGACCATCGCTCCAGCAGCCTCACCGGCCTGCTGCTGCCCCTGGCCGATCGCACGCTGATCCTGCCCAACGTCGCGGTGGCCGAGTTGATCGACTATCAGGCCGGCGCCTTCGACCTGGATTCGCCGCCCTGGTACCTGGGGCGGGTGCGCTGGCGTGACCGGCAGATTCCATTGCTCAGCTTCGAGTCGGCCTGCGGTGCCAAGACGGTGATCGGCGAGCGGGCACGGATCGTCGTGCTCAATGCCCTGGGCGGCCGGGCGGACCTGAAGTTTATGGCCTTGCTGGTGCAGGGCATTCCACGATCGCACAAGCTCGACAGCCAATTGAGCTACGTCGATGTGCCCTTGTGTCGGCTGGAAAAGGCCGCAGTGCAAGTGGCCGAACAAGTGGCCAAGGTCCCGGACTTGTTGGGGCTGGAAGCCTTGTTGCTGGAGTCGGGGCTGGTGCTCTAGCCCCGCCGGCGCCTCAGGCGTTGCGCAACCTGTCGCGCACTTCCATCAATACAAAGCCCAACAGGTTGAGGCCGCGCCAGCGCTCGGGCTGGGTGGCTTTTTTATCATCGGCCGCCAGGCCAATGCCCCACACCCGGTCCACAGGGCTGGCCTCTACCAGCACCTTGTCCCCCGTGGCCAACAGGTAGTCGGCCAGGGCCGGATGCTGGCTGAACTTGGCCAGATTGCCCTGCACCACGATCTCGAAACGCGCCGCGTTCCAGCGTGCATCATCGAACCCGCGGACCTCGCGCCCCAGCTGTTTGACGTCGGCGGGTGTGACGGCCTTGAGGATGCGGGCATGGGTGGGCTGGTCGTCGAACAGCAGGGCCTTGCCGGCCATCATGAAGTGCTCGGCGCTGGGGTAATCGATACCGTCGAGGGTGAAACCGGCGGCGTACCACTGGCTGAAGCAGCTTTGGGTGACGCGACCGTCACGGGGTGCCTGGTGACCCCAGAACATCAGGTACTCGGCTTTCAAGCCTTGCTGCAGTTGTTGCAGCAACTGCTCGACCGAGCGGATAGGCGGGAAGGGGGGTTGTTTCATAAAACACTCGTCATCTCAGGGCTGGCCTTCATTGGCCGGGTCGTCCAGGGACGTGCCTGCCGTGGGTTCGCAGAGTACTCCAACATCCGTGGCGCTGGCAGCGTGTGGCGGCTGGCACGGAAAGCGTTTTTCAACCATTACCCTGAGCGTAACAATCCGCCACTGGGCTTGATTGATGCTCCGGGTTTTGCCTCCTAAGGTGGCTTCCACGACAGCGAACCCGTGGAGTGAGCATGACAACAACAATATCCCCCGACTCGCGCTGGACGCGGCGGCGCAGCGAAAAGCAGCGGCGCCTCGAGCAGGTGCGAGCCCTCGCCGACGGTGTGGTGCTGCCCACCGACAAGATCGTCGCGGCGCTGGAAGCGTTGATTCTGCCCGGCGACCGTGTGGTGCTGGAGGGTAACAACCAGAAGCAGGCGGACTTTCTTTCCCGTTCCCTGGCCAAGGCTGATCCGGCCAAGCTCCACGATCTGCACATGATCATGCCCAGCGTCGGGCGTTCCGAGCACCTGGACCTGTTTGAGCGCGGCATTGCCCGCAAGCTCGACTTCTCCTTTGCCGGCACCCAGAGCCTGCGCATCAGCCAGTTGCTGGAAGACGGCCTGCTGGAAATCGGTGCTATCCACACCTACATCGAACTCTATGCGCGGCTGGTGGTGGACCTGATCCCCAACGTGGTGCTGTCCGCCGGATTCATGGCCGACCGTGCCGGCAACATCTACACCGGCCCGAGCACCGAAGACACCCCCGCGCTGATCGAACCGGCGGCCTTCAGCGACGGCATCGTCATCGTCCAGGTCAACCAGTTGGTGGATGACGTCACGGATTTGCCCCGGGTCGACATCCCTGCGTCCTGGGTGGATTTCGTGGTGGTGGCCGACAAACCGTTCTACATCGAGCCGCTGTTCACCCGCGACCCGCGCCACATCAAGCCGGTGCACGTGCTGATGGCGATGATGGCGATTCGCGGCATCTACGAGAAACACAATGTCCAGTCGTTGAACCATGGCATCGGTTTCAACACCGCCGCCATCGAGCTGATCCTGCCGACCTACGGCGAGTCCCTGGGGCTCAAGGGCAAGATCTGCCGCAACTGGACCCTCAACCCGCACCCGACCCTGATCCCGGCCATCGAAAGCGGCTGGGTGGAGAGCGTGCACTGCTTCGGCACCGAGCTGGGCATGGAGAACTACATCGCTGCGCGCCCGGATGTGTTCTTTACCGGCCGCGACGGTTCGCTGCGTTCCAACCGGATGTTCTGCCAACTGGCCGGGCAATACGCGGTGGACCTGTTTATCGGCGCCACCTTGCAGGTCGATGGCGATGGCCATTCCTCCACCGTGACCCGTGGGCGCCTGGCCGGTTTCGGCGGTGCGCCGAACATGGGCCACGACCCCCGTGGCCGGCGCCACGGCACCCCGGCCTGGCTGGACATGCGCGTCGACCAGAGCGATGCGCCCCAGGCCATGCTCGAACGGGGCAAAAAGCTGGTGGTGCAGATGGTCGAAACCTTCCAGGAAGGCGGCAAGCCGACCTTTGTCGAAACCCTCGACGCAGTGGAAGTCGCGCGCAAGAGCGGCATGCCCCTGGCTCCGATCATGATCTACGGCGACGACGTCACCCACCTGCTGACCGAGGAAGGCATCGCCTACCTGTACAAGGCCCGCTCCCTGGAAGAACGCCAGGCGATGATCGCCGCCGTGGCCGGGGTGACCGCCATCGGCTTGCGCCACAACCCCAAAGACACCGCGCGCATGCGCCGTGAAGGGCTGATCGCCTTGCCCGAAGACCTCGGCATCCGTCGTACCGACGCCAGCCGCGAGCTGTTGGCAGCGAAAAGCGTCGCCGATCTGGTGGAGTGGTCGGGTGGCCTGTACAACCCGCCCGCCAAATTCAGGAGTTGGTAATGCACGCATTCAACCTGCACACCCAACCCCTGAGCCTGGCCGAGCGCCTGGCGGACCTGGCGGTGGACGCGCTGATCGACGAGGCGGACCTGTCGCCCAAGCCCGCTCTGGTGGACCGTCGCGGCAATGGCGCCCACAGCGACCTGCACCTGGGCTTGATGCATGCGTCGGCCTTGTCCCTGTGGCCGGCATTCAAGGAAATGGCCGAAGCCGCCATTGCGTTCGGCGAAGTCGGCCTGCCACTGCGCGAAGCCGTGGGTCGCATTGGCCGCGACGGCGAGCAAGCCATGCTCAACACCACGTCCGGGGTGAATACCCATCGCGGCGCGATCTGGGCCCTGGGCCTGTTGGTGGCCGCCGCCGCCCTGGAGCCGCAATCCACCGCGGCTGGCAGCGTGGCCTTGCGGGCCGCGCGGCTGGCACTGCTGAACGATCGATTTGCCCCCAACCCCTGAGCCACGGGGCCCAGGTGGCCCTGCGCTACGGTGCTCGTGGTGCTCGGGAAGAGGCCCAGCTGGGCTTTCCCGCCGTGCTGCAGCGCGGCTTGCCCCAGCTCAAGCAAAGCCGCCGCCAGGGACACGGCGAGCAGAACGCCCGCCTGGACGCCCTGCTGGCGATCATGACCCGGCTGGCCGACACCTGCGTGCTGTACCGCGCCGGCGAGGGCGGCCTGCTGGCCATGCAACAAGGTGCCAGCGCGGTGCTGGAAGCCGGTGGCAGCGCCAGCCTCGCCGGGCGCCGCCGTCTGCATGAGCTGGACCAACAGTTATTGAGCTTGAAGGCCTCGCCCGGTGGGGCGGCGGACTTGCTCGCGGCCTGCCTGCTGCTCGACCGGATCGAGCACGGCGACGCCACTCTCCAGGGAGCGATGTGATGGAAACCCTATCTTTTGAATTCCCCGCCGGTCAGCCAGGACGCGGTCGCGCCCTGGTCGGTTGTGTCGGTTCCGGTGACCTGGAAGTGCTGCTGGAGCCGGGCCAGCCCGGCAAGCTGACGATCCAGGTGCAAACCTCGGTCAACGGCAGTGCCTCCCGTTGGCAGCACCTGTTCGAGCGCATGTTCGATGGGCAGACGCCACCGGCGCTGTTGATTGATATCCACGATTTTGGCGCCACCCCCGGTGTGGTCCGCCTGCGCCTGGAACAAGGCTTCGAGGAGATCGGCCATGACTGACAGCGCCCGTTTGTTGCACAAGCACAGTTTTGTCGAACTCGGCGCCCGGCAGCGGGCCAAGGCCTTGCTGGACGCCGGTAGCTTTCGTGAATTGCTCGACCCTTTCCAGCGGGTCATGTCGCCGTGGCTGGAGCGCCAGGGCGTGGTGCCCCAGGCCGATGACGGGGTGGTGATCGCCAAGGGCAGCATCGGCGGATTGCCGGTGGTGATTGCTGCCATCGAAGGCGCGTTCCAGGGCGGCAGCCTGGGTGAAGTGGGCGGGGCGAAGATCGCCGGTGCCCTTGAACTGGCCGCCGAGGACAACCGCAAGGGCATTGCTACCCGCGCCGTGCTGTTGCTGGAAACCGGTGGCGTGCGCCTGCAGGAAGCCAACCTGGGCCTGGCGGCGATTGCCGATATCCATGCGGCGATTGTCGACCTGCGCCAGTACCAGCCGGTGATCGGCGTGGTGGCCGGCAGCGTTGGCTGTTTTGGCGGCATGTCGATTGCCGCCGGCCTGTGCAGTTATCTGCTGGTGACCCAGGAAGCCCGGCTGGGCCTCAACGGCCCGCAGGTGATCGAACAGGAGGCCGGCCTTGAAGAGTACGACTCCCGGGATCGGCCGTTTATCTGGAGCCTGACGGGCGGCGAACAGCGTTTTGCCAGCGGCCTGGTGGACCGCTATGTGGCCGACGATGTGGCGCAGATCCAAGCGCAGGTCAGCGAGTTGCTGGCCCTGGGCTTGCCCAGCGCACAACGCAGCCGTCAGGCCGAACTCTTCCTGCAGCGCCTGGCCCGCCTGAACACCACGCCGCAAATCGACCCGGCGACGGTGCGTGACCTGTATCAAGGAGACCGCTCATGAGTGCCTATTCCCTGCGAGGGCAGAACTGGTTTCAAGCGTTGAGCGCAGGCGCGACGCCGGTGTCCGGCTTGCCCGCTTCGTTGAACGTCGCCGATGGCCTGCTGGACGGGCAGCCGGCGCGCTTTATCGCCGTGGTGGCCGACCCGGATAACCGCTTTGTCCGTGCTCGCAACGGTGAAGTGGGCTTGCTTGAAGGTTGGGGCCTGGCCAAGGCGGTGGATGAGGCGATCGAGGCCGACCGTGAACGCCCCAATAAACGGGCCTTGATCGCCATCGTCGATGTGCCGAGCCAGGCCTATGGCCGGCGCGAGGAAGCCCTGGGTATTCACCAGGCGCTGGCGGCAGCGGCGGACAGCTACGCCCGGGCTCGCCTGGCGGGGCACCCGGTCATCGGCTTGCTGGTGGGCAAGGCCATGTCCGGTGCCTTTCTGGCCCACGGCTACCAGGCCAACCGCCTGATCGCCCTGCGCGACCCGGGGGTGATGGTGCATGCCATGGGCAAGGTATCGGCGGCGCGAGTGACCTTGCGCAGTGTCGAAGAACTGGAAGCCCTGGCCGCCAGCGTGCCGCCCATGGCCTATGACATCGACAGCTACGCCAGCCTGGGCCTGCTCTGGGAAACCCTGTCGGTCAGCCAGATCGAGCAGCCCACGGCGGATGATCTGACTCGGGTGAACCAGTGCCTGGCGTACGCGGTGGCGGACGTCCAGGCCCGCAGTGCGGACTTGAGCAGCCGCCTGGGCGCCAGCAACCGCCAGGCTTCCAGCCGGGTGCGCCAGCTGTTGCGCGAGCAGTGGTGAACGCTATGACGACCTGGCTGCCCCATGACCTGTTGTGGGGGATGACCCCGGAACAGCTGCCAGCCGAGGCCCCGGCCTGGGCCCGCGAAGTATTGGCCGCCGGGCAACCGGTGGTGGTGCGTCGGGCGTTGGCCGAGGCCGGGCAGATTGCCGTTGGCGTGCGTGGCCCATCCCGTGAACAGCGTTACGGAACCTGGATGGCTGCGGCGGCGGTGACCCGAGGTGTGCGGCCAGAGGCGCTGTGCCTGTCCCAGGGCCAGTACGACTGGCCAGCATTGCGCGCCTTGTCGCAGTTGCGGGACGCCCTGGCCGCGTGTGGCTGGGTCTGGGGCGTCAGTGGCAGTGCCGGCTTTGAACTGGCCTCGGGCATCGCAGCGTTGCACCAGGGCAGTGATCTGGACCTGATTTTGCGCACGCCGCAGGCTTTGCCACGGGAGCAGGCGCAGCCACTGCTGGCGCTTCTCGAGACGGCGCCTTGCCCGGTGGATATGCAATTGCAAACCCCCGCCGGGGCGGTGGCCCTGCGCGAATGGGCGTCCGGCAACGGGCGGGTGCTGCTTAAAAGCGCCAGCGGTGCGTACTTGGTGAATGACCCGTGGCACGTCCTGGAGCACGTGGCGTGAGCAGCGTGCTGGTGTTTCCGGGGCAGGGTGCGCAGCAGCCGGGGATGCTTCATCGCCTGCCGCACAACCCGCTGGTCCAGGCTTGCCTGCAACAGGCCAGCGAGGTGCTGGGGGAAGAGGCCCTGGCCCTGGATTCCGCCCAGGCCCTGGCGACCACTCGGGCCGTGCAGTTGTGCCTGTTGATCGCCGGGGTGGCCAGTGCCCGCACCTTGTTGCAGGCGGACGTGACGGCGGATTACGTGGCGGGCTTGTCCATCGGCGCCTACCCGGCGGCGGTGGTGGCCGGGGCCTTGAGCTTCAGTGATGCGCTGCGCCTGGTCAGCCTGCGTGGCGAGTTGATGCAGCAGGCTTATCCACAGGGTTACGGCATGACGGCTCTGATCGGCCTGGAACTGGCCACGGTGGAAGGCTTGCTGGCCCAAGTCCATAGCCCGCAACGCCCGGTTTACCTGGCCAATATCAACGCCGACAACCAGGTGGTGATTGCCGGCAGCGATGCCGCCATGGCTGCGGTGGCCGAGTTGGCCCGGGGTTGTGGCGTGGGTGTGGCCAAACGCTTGGCCGTCAGCGTGCCGTCCCATTGCCCGCTGCTGGAACAACCGGCCCAGGCTCTGGCGGCAGCGTTTGCCGACGTGGCTTTGCAGGTTCCCCGGCTGGGTTACTTGAGCGGCAGCCGAGCGCGGCCGCTGCGCACGGCGGAGCAACTGCGGGACGACCTGGCCTTCAACATGTGCCGCGTCGTGGATTGGCGCGGCACCGTGCAAAGCGCCTATGAGCGCGGTGTGCGGTTGCACATTGAACTGCCGCCCGGGGCAGTGTTGACCGGGCTGGCGCGCCGGGTGTTCGAGCAAGGCACCGTGATGGCAGTCGACGGAGCTCGCCTGGACACCTTGCAAGCGCTGCTGCGTGAGGAGGGAACCCGCGACCGATAGAGCAACGACTCAAGCTGACGAAGCACAAAAACAACAACTTCGACGATGCACTTTGAGGAAGACAACAATGATTATTTACGGTGTGGCGCTGCTGGCGATCTGTACCCTGGCAGGGGTGATCATGGGAGACATGCTGGGCGTTTTACTGGGCGTGAAGTCCAATGTGGGCGGAGTCGGCATTGCCATGATCCTGCTGATTTTCGCGCGTTTGTGGATGCACAAGCGAGGCGGCATGAGCAAGGAATGTGAGCTGGGCGTTGGCTTCTGGGGTGCCATGTACATCCCGGTAGTGGTGGCCATGGCCGCTCAGCAAAACGTCGTGACCGCGCTGCACGGCGGTCCGGTAGCTGTATTGGCAGCAGTGGGGTCGGTGGTGATCTGCGGTGGCACCATTGCCTTGATCAGCCGAACCAACAAGGGTGAACCGTTGCCCGATGAACCCGCCGAGATAGCGCCGGGTGCAGCTGCGGCAGGGGGGCGCTGATATGTGGGATCTCATTGAGAAGGGCCTGGAACACAACGGTCTGGTCACCGCCTTCGCGTTTGTCGGCGTGATCATGTGGATCTCGGTGGTGCTGTCCAAGCGCCTGACGTTTGGCCGGGTGCACGGTTCGGCGATTGCCATCGTCATCGGTCTGGTGCTGGCCTGGGTGGGTGGCACCGTGACTGGCGGGCAGAAGGGGCTTGCTGACCTGGCGCTGTTTTCCGGGATCGGCCTGATGGGCGGCGCCATGTTGCGAGACTTCGCAATTGTCGCCACTGCCTTCGAGGTGCAAGCCACCGAAGCGCGCAAGGCCGGGATGATCGGTGCCATCGCGCTGCTGCTGGGTACGGTGCTGCCATTTATTGTCGGCGCGAGCATGGCCTGGGTCTTCGGTTACCGCGACGCGGTGAGCATGACCACCATTGGTGCCGGTGCGGTGACCTACATCGTTGGCCCGGTGACGGGCGCGGCGATTGGCGCGACCTCCGATGTTATGGCGCTGTCGATTGCCACCGGCTTGATCAAGGCGATCCTGGTGATGGTCGGCACGCCGATGGCGGCGCGCTGGATGGGCCTGGACAACCCGCGTTCGGCCATGGTCTTCGGCGGCCTGGCCGGCACAGTCAGCGGTGTCACCGCAGGCTTGGCGGCAACCGACCGGCGCCTGGTGCCTTACGGTGCCCTGACCGCCACCTTCCACACCGGCCTGGGCTGCCTGCTGGGCCCATCGCTGCTGTTCTTCATCGTACGCGGCCTGGTGGGCTGACCCACGGCCCTTGTTAGGAGCCGGCTTGCCGGCGAATGGCTCTCGCGAGATAAGCCGGCAAGGCGTCAGGAGGCGCCTTGCCGGTTGGCGTACATCCGGCATTCCGCCAGGAGCGCCAACAGGTTGGGGTCCCGTTCCTTGGCCTTGAGAAACACCACGCCAATCTGCTGCTGCAGGCGATAGCGGGCCTGCAGTGGAATCAACTTCACCCGGTTCTCGTAAACCGCGGCAATCCTCCCCGGCAGCAAGGCATAACCGACCCCGGAGCTGACCATGCTCAGCAGGGTGAAGATGTCGTTGACCTGCATCGCCACCTTGGGCTCGAAGCCCGCCTGCTTGAATACGCGGATCCCATCCTGGTGGGTGGCAAACCCCTGGGTCAGCGTTATGAAGGTGGCGTCGCGCACATCGCTCAAGTCCACTTCCGCCTGTTGGGCGAAGGGCGAGTCGGCCGGTGTGGCGAGGAAGATGTCATCGGAAAACAGCGGGATCTGTTCGCAGTCCGGGTCGCTGAAACTGTCATCCAGGGACACCAGAATGGCGTCCACCTCCATGTTCTTGAGCTTGTACAGCAGGTCGATATTGGAGCCCAGGATCAGGTCGATATTCAGCTCGCTGCGCCGCAGCTTGAGGCCCATGATCAGCTGTGGGACGGTTTTCACCGTCAGTGAATAAAGGGAACCGAGCTTGAAACGCTCGGCTGAAAACCCGGCGGCTTCGCGGGTCAGGCGCACGCTTTCGACCACGTCGGCAATCAGCTTCTGCGCCCGCTCTTCCAGGACAAAGGCGCTTTCCAACGGCGTCAGGTTGCGACCTTCGTGTTTGAAAAGTGGGCAGCGCAGGGCACTTTCCAGGGAATGGATGGCCCTATGCACGCTGACATTGCTGGTCTGTAATTCCGCCGCGGCACGGGCCAGGTTGCCGGTACGCATGAACGCCAGGAATACTTCGAGCTTTTTCAGGGTCAACTCTTCGTCGATCAGCATGGTGGCCACTCTTGTTCTAAGAGTCTGATTGTGCCCGACGAGTCAGGGCTTGGCCGCAGGTTTTTTGTTCCGTGGGCGCGCTGCAACGATTGCGCTTTGGCGCTGCAGGCCCGAGCCTTGCGCCTGTAACTTTTCATGAGTGAGCGACAGATGTATTACGGGGAACGATTCAACGCCTGGACCCACTTGGTGGGGGCAATTGCGGCGTTTGTCGGGGGCGTCTGGATGCTAGTCTTGGCCAGCCTGGACGGCAGCCCCTGGAAGATCGTCAGCGTGGCGATCTATGCCTTCACCTTGCTGGTGCTGTACAGCGCGTCCACGGTCTACCACAGCGTGCGCGGGCGCAGAAAAGAGATCATGCAAAAGGTCGATCACTTTTCGATATACCTGCTGATTGCCGGCAGCTACACGCCGTTCTGCCTGGTGACCTTGCGCGGCCCCTGGGGCTGGACCCTGTTCGGGATTGTCTGGGGGTTGGCGCTGATCGGCATCCTCCAGGAGATCAAGCCGCGCTCCGAGGCTCGGATCCTTTCCATCGTGATCTACGCGGTCATGGGCTGGATCGTGCTGGTGGCAATCAAGCCGCTGCTGGCGGCACTGGGGTCGACGGGGTTTGCCTGGCTGGCCTCGGGCGGGGTGTTCTATACCGTGGGCATCATCTTCTTTGCCCTCGACAGCCGCCTGCGCCACGCCCATGGCATCTGGCACCTGTTCGTGATCGCCGGCAGCCTGCTGCACTTCGTGGCGATCCTGTTCTACGTCCTGTAGGGGCCGGTTTTGAGCCTTGCGCCGGGCTGGCGGACGCCATCGCTGGCAAGCCAGCTCCTACGGGAGGCAACGCTGTTTTTGTAGGAGCCGGCTTGCCGGCGAAGAGGCCTTGAGCGGTGCGCTGGGCTGGCGGACGCCATCGCTGGCAAGCCAGCTCCTACGGGAGGCGACGCTGTTTTTGTAGGAGCCGGCTTGCCGGCGAAGGGGCCTTGAGCCGTGCGCCGGGCGGGCGGACGCCATCGTTGGCAAGCCAGCTCCTA